>JANNED010000188.1:0-17384 GCA_031388245.1 Variovorax sp. | reverse complement strand
CCCGCATCCGCGAGATGCTGCTGATGCTGGAATCGCTCACCGTGTGGACGGATGAAATGCTGCGCTTGGACAGCGAAACGCTCACCAAAGTGCTCAAACTCGGCGCAAAAATTCAAAAGCTCATTCGTGACGACAACAGCTTGCCCGCAGCCGATCAAGCAGCGCAAGACAACTTGGCCGCAGGCGCAATGATTGGGCCTTGATCCCATCAGAATTTCACATTTTTTTGACCTGGTATTTCTGTTTAGACTGAAACAACTGTAAAAAAGAATATTCAAATGAACACTTCAAACTACCCACTCACTTTGCTCTACGACGGCAATTGCCCCATCTGCAATTTGGAAATGGACGACCTGTGGGCGCGTAACAGCGCTGGCTTGCTGCGCTTCGTGGACATCACCGCCCCCGGCTTCGACCCCACGCCTTACAAAGCCACCATCGCCAAGATGAACGCGCTGATTCACGCGCAGCGGCCCGATGGCTCGCTGGTGATTGGGGTGGAAGTGTTTCGCTTGGTCTACGCCCTCTTGGCCCGCAACCGCTACATCGCCTCTCGCATCGCTATGCTGCTGATCACATGGATCGCTGCGCGGCGGGCAATCAAGCGCAGCAAGGCTTGCGCATCAGGGCGTTGCGAGATCAACATTGAGAGGAACGGATCTTGCGGCGCCGCCGCCACATGTTGAGCCACCAGCACACTTTTGATGCAGGGTTTTGCCCAGTGATCAAATGGCCATCGCGCACAGCATATGCGCCCCACATTGGGTCGTGGCCGCTGGGCAGGAAGACGTCGCTGAAATCTTGTGCATGGAGCGAGGCAGTGGGCTGTGTGGCTTTGAATTGAGCCATGGCGCTGGCGTCTTGCAAAAAGCGCAGAACCGTGCATCACCGGCCAACAGCGCAAGCCGCGCGGCTTGCTGCGCATCAGCGTGCCCAGCACGTATGCGCACTACCGGCTGCTGCCGCGCTTGCCACTGTTTCGCGAGACATATCCACAGATTGAGCTGGAGATCCATATCGCCAATCGGAATATTGCCATTGTGGAGGAAGGCTACGATATCGCGATTCGCTTGGGCGAGCCGCCGGATTCCCGGCTTGTGGCTCGCAAGCTAAGATGGCGCTATATTATTCATAGCGCCATCGCTAGAATTTACGCCGGCGATTTGGCTCTTTTACTTAAATTTCAACGCTGCAAGAGAGAATTCACGGGCGCGAGATCATCAGGCTTGAGTGTGCCATTGGCTTGCCGCAGACGCAGGCCGCCGACCAACACGTCGTACCTTGCCTTGGCCAAATCACGCTTGGTTTGGAAGAGTTGGGATTGGCTGTTGAGCACGTCGATGTTAATGCGCACGCCGACTTGGTAGCCGAGCTTATTGGCATCGAGCGCACTTTGGCTGCTGGCCTCGGCAGCCTCCAAGGCTTTGACTTGGCCTTGACCAGAGAGCACGCCGAAATAGGCGGTGCGGGTGGCTTGAGCAATGGAGCGTTTGGCGGCATCGAGATCGTTGCGCGCTTTGTCTTCAAGCTGCAGAGTCTCTTTGATGCGGTTTTGCGTGGCAAAGCCGGCAAACAAAGGCAAGTTAAAGGCCAAGCCTATCGAAGCGTTGTTGGTGCGGCTGTTCAGGCCAGAAGTGGTGCTGCCGTTGCTGTTGTGGTTGATGTTGTAGGAGGCCGTGGCATCTAGCGTAGGCTTGTGGCCTGCTTCGGCTTTTTCGGTTTCTAGCTTAGCGATCTCTAAAGCCAAGAGCGCGGCCTTGATGCTGGGATGCTGCTCCTCAGATTGTGTGACCCACAGGTTCACATCAGCTGGCAACAGATCAGGCAATTTTGAGGGCAGCGCCAGGGCTTTGGGTGCGGTGCCAGGCTGGCCAACCAATTGATCAAGCGCGATCTTCTTCACCCGCAAATCATTTTCAGCCGCGATTTCTTGCGCAATCACCAGATCAAAACGGGCCTGCGCTTCGCGCGTGTCAGTGATCGTGGAGGTGCCGACTTCAAAATTACGCTTGGCGGCAGCGAGCTGCTCAGCCACAGCCGTTTTTTGCGCCTTGACAAAAGTCAAGCTATCTTGACTGGCCAACACATCAAAATAAGCTTGCGAGACGCGCACGATCAAATCTTGCTCAGCCGTGACCAAGGCCGATTTGGCTTGCTCAGCTTGACGCTCGCCTTGCGCAGCGGTGGCGCGGTTGGCAGGGCGATACAAGGGCTGATTGGCGCTCAGCGTCGCGCCCTGTGCGCCAAAGCTGCGCTCTACTTTAGGATTGTTGTTTTCAAATTTGCTGCGGCTGATGTTGGCAGACAAACCTGCTGTGGGCAACAGGCCCGCCTTGGCTTGCTCTGCACGTGAAAGGTTGGCCTCGTATTGCGATTTAGCAGCTTGGTAGGCTGCATCATAGGTGCTGGCTGCTTGATACATCTCGGCCAGGCTTTGCGCTTGTGCAGCGCCGCAGCCAAGCAAAAGGCCGGCGGCCAAGCTCAGCGCGGTGAGAGGGAATGAATAGTGAGGGCGCATGGCGATCCTTTCGGTGCAGATTCAAAGATGATTAGTAGATGGCAACGCTGGTATCGAGCTCTTGGCTCCAGGCTTGGATGCCGCCGGCGATGTTGACGACGTGCTCAAACCCACGATGCGCCAAGAAAGCGGCGACTTGTTGGCTGCGAATACCGTGATGGCACAAGCAAGCAATGGGGCGATTTTGAGGCAGCTCATCCAAGCGCTGGGGGATGCTTTGCATGGGCATGAAGAGCACATCAAACGCATTCGCACCAGGCAGTGGCTTGATCGACGCAGTATGCGTCTCCCACGGCTCGCGCACATCCAATATCAGCGGCGTCACATCATTTTGCAAGGCCAACCATTGGCTGAATGCAGCGGGGTGAATTTGAGCAACCATAGGTACAAAGGCGCTGGTTAGAAACTAAATTTCGGCGTGTCAGCAAAACCCAACAAGCGAGGCGCGGTGGTGTCCCACGGCTGAGTTGTCAGGTAGCTGCCATCGCTAGCTTTGGTGATGAAAGTGGCACACATCACGGGCTCATTGCCCACGATGGCGGCCAAGCGGCCACCAGGTTTGAGCATGGCTTTGAGATGATCTGGCACTCGCGCTACAGAGCCAGACAAGACGATGACATCAAACGGGCCGTCCAAGCTCAAATCAATGTTCGAACCATCGGCAACACGTACTTCGGCATTGTGAATGCCCGCTTTGTATAAATGGTCTCGGGCAGTTTGCGCTTGCACTGCGTTGATCTCCAGCGAGATCACGCGCTGCGCCTTGTGAGCCAGCAAAGCTGCCATGTAGCCACTGCCCGTGCCAATTTCTAGCACTTTCTCATGCTTGTGAACGGCCAAATCTTGCAAAATTCGAGCTTCGACTTTCGGAGACAACATTGCCAAGCCGTTTTTAGCGCCGGGTTGAAGCGGAATCTCGGTATCCGTGAAAGCGATCTGCCTGTAAGCTAGAGGCACAAAATCCTCGCGCTTCACGGTAGCCAGCAATTGCAAAACAGCTTGATCAAGCACATCCCATGGGCGGATCTGCTGCTCAATCATGTTGAAACGTGCTTGTTCAAAATTCATACTATTTTCTCGGTCAGTAGATGTTTATTCGGCGGACTTGAGCACCGCCGGCAAACCTTCGATTTTAGTCTCTGGCTTGCTGCCAAACAGACGCTTGAACCAGTTGGCCAAATCATCCATGTAGCAATACGCCACGGGCACGACGACCAAGGTCAGCAGCGATGATGTGATCACTCCGCCGATCACCGCTTGCCCCATCGGCGCGCGCTGCTCTGAGCCCTCTGACAGCGCGAAAGCCAGCGGCACCATGCCAAAAATCATGGCCAGCGTCGTCATCAAGATCGGACGCAGGCGCACTTTTGCGGCATGCAGAAGGGCTTCGACGCGCTCCATGCCTTCGATGCGGCGACCGTCGCTGTCGGTTGTAGCTTCACGCGATCGAATCGCGAAATCAACAAGAAGAATGGCGTTTTTCGTCACCAACCCCATCAGCATGATCACACCAATCACTGAAAACATGGACAGCGTCGAGCGGAACGCCAGCAGCGCCAGCACCACGCCAATCAAAGTCAGTGGCAGTGCCGTCATCAAGGCGAGCGGCTGCAAAAAGCTCTTGAATTGGCTGGCGAGGATCATGTAAATGAAGATCACGGCCAAGGCCAGCGCTGAGACGGCATAACCAAAGGATTCCGCCATATTTTTCGTGCTACCGCCAAATTGATAGCTGTAGCCCGGAGGGAAATTCATCTCATCGAGTGTTTTGCGAATATCTGCAGAGACTTCACCCGCAGCGCGGCCAAACACATTGGCATTGATGGCCACTTCTCGCGTGAGATCGCGGCGATTGATCTGGCTCGAACCGGTGGCTTCGCGCACACTGGCCACTTGATTGAGCCGCACAATGCGCGAGCTGCCATCGGCATTGATGCCAAGCGAAAACGGCAGGCGCTCCAAATCTTGCGGTGTATTGCGAGCATCGGGCGCGAGACGCACATTCACATCGTAAGTCTGATCATCTGGTGCGCGCCAGTTGCCCACGGTTTGCCCGGCAACGAGGGTGCGTAAGCTGCTGCCGATTTGCGCGGCGGTGAGCCCTAAATCAGAAGCCACTTCGCGGCGCACATCGACTTCAATCGTGGGCTTGGCAGGCTTCACGCTGGAATCTAAATCAACCAAGCCGGGGATATCGCGCAATGCATCCATCACCTTGACAGACAAGCGTTCCAGCTCTTTGAGATCCGTGCCTTTGAGAGCGAGCTCAATTTGTTTGTTACCGCCCACGGCATCGAGCGTGCCGGCTTGCGTCACGGTGATGCCCGCCACTTTTTGCAAGCGCGTACGCAGTTCTGCGGAGATTTGATCGACGCTCAGCACGCGCTCTTTGCGATTGCTCATGCGCACATACACGTTTGCATAAATCTTGCCTTGCGCATTGCCGGTGTTGATGGTGGAGAGCGTATAGCGCACCTCAGGCCGCTCGCGGATGATGGCCTCGACCTGCTTGACCTTGGCTTCCGTGGCTTCAAGCGATGAGCCGACCGGTGTGTAAAAACTGATGTTGCTCTCGCCGAAATCAGCCTTGGGCACGAACTCTGTGCCCAAAAAACGCACCATAAAAATGCTGAAGCCAAAGATGGCAAAAGCAAGCAACAATGTGGTTTTTTTCCAATTCAAACTCCAGCGAAGAATACGGGTGTATGCCTCGCCCAGCCGGTTTGTGCCGCGCTCAAAAGCGTGCGTGACACGGCCAATGGTTTTGTCATACCAAGTGACGGGCTTGAATGTTTTGCCATGCGCATCAATCGCCGGATCGTGCCAGATGGACGACATCATGGGATCGAGCGTGAAACTGACAAACATCGAGATCATCACCGCTGCCACAATCGTGATGCCAAACTCATGGAAGAATTTACCGATGATGCCACCCATGAAGCCAATCGGCAAAAACACGGCCACGATAGAAAAGGTCGTGGCCAGCACGGCCAAGCCAATCTCTTGCGTGCCATCCAGCGAGGCTTGATACGGTGATTTACCCATCTGAATATGCCGAACAATGTTCTCTCGCACCACAATGGCATCGTCAATCAACAAGCCCACGCAAAGCGACAAAGCCATCAGCGTGATCATGTTGATCGTGAAACCAAACATGTTCATAAACAGAAACGTGCCAATCAGCGCAATCGGCAGTGTCAAGCCAGTGATGACGGTGGAGCGCCATGAGTTGAGAAAAAGAAACACAATCAGCACAGTGAGAAACGCGCCCTCGATCAAAGTTTGCCGCACGTTATTCACCGAGACGCGAATCGAGCGCGAATTGTCTTGAATCTCTTGCAGCTTGATGCCGGGCGGGAGCTGCTTTTCCATCTCGACGATGGTTTTCTTCAGGCCATCGACCACGTCAATCGTGTTTTCATCTTGCGATTTTTGCACCGAGAGCAGCAAGGTGCGCTCTCCGTTGTAGAGCGCAAGGTTTTCTGCTTCTTGCGCACCATCGGAAATGCGAGCAATCTGACCTACCGTGATCGCCGCACCGGCCTTCCGTGCAACAATGATTTTCGCGAAATCCTCAGGCCGCTGCACGCGCGATTGCACCTGCACCACACGCTCTTGCGCGAGCGACCGCACGGCACCCACCGGCAAATCTTGGTTCTCGTTGCGGATCGCGCTGGCCACTTGATCGCCGCTGATGCCGTAAGCCTCCAGCGCCTGTGGATTGAGATAAATATTGATCTCGCGCTTGGTGGCGCCCACCAATGCCACCGAGCCCACACCGCGCACATTTTCCAAGCGTTTTTTCAGGTTTTGATCAGCCCAGTTGGTCAGCTCCACAGCTGTCATCGCCTTGCTTTGCGCGGTGGCAACCGGCAAAACAGCCACCGACCACACCGCACGCGCCGAAGGATCAAAGCGCAGCACGCGCGGCTCTTTCACCTCGGTGCGCAGATTCGGGCGCACAGCCGCCACTTTCTCACGCACATCATCTGCAGCTTTGCGGCCATTGATGTTGAGCTGAAACTCAATCACCACCACCGACACGCCTTCGTAACTGCGCGAGGTCAGCGCATTGATGCCGGCAATCGAATTGACCGCTTCCTCAATCTTCTTAGAGACTTCGGACTCCACAATTTCTGGCGCTGCACCCGGATAGTCTGTAGAAACCACCACCACCGGAAAATCGATGCTCGGAAACTGATCGACCTTCAGCCGCTGGTAGCTGAAGATGCCCAGCACCATCAGCGCCAGCATCATCATGGTGGCAAAGACGGGGTTTTGCAGGCTAACGCGGGTGAACCACATGATTTATGAGCCCGATGCAGCTTTGCTTGGCGCGACAGCCGCAGGCTTGCTGCCAGGCAAGCTCACTTGTGTGCCTTCACGAAGATTTCCGGCACTTGCCGGCGTAATCATTGCCCCGGGCGCTATGTTTTTAAGAGCAACGAGGGTGACACCTGCCAAAGCGCCTGCGCCCTCGCCGCGCCCCCCCAGCTCCACTGTTTGATGCACAATGCGGCCGTTTTGTATGAGCTGGACATACGGCTGCGGTTTGTCTGTGCGCACCGCAGACAGAGGCACAGCCAGCGCAGATTCGCGCGCCGTGTCGAGCATGCCTTGCGCAAACAAACCTTGGCGCAAACCAGCAAGGGGTGCGACGCTCAAATACACCAACACACTTCGGCTGCTGGCTGTGGCGCTCGGATTGATGCGAACCACGGTCGCCAGCATTTCTTCTGTGCGCCCCTCTAGCTTCAAACGCGCGGTCTGCCCCAAGCGCACCTGCAAGGAATCCGAGGCAGCCAGTTGTGATTCAAGCTCCAAGCGGCTCAAATCGACGATTTCCACAATCCGAGCATCAATGCCCACACGCTCGCCGGGCTGCGCCAGGCGCTGCGAAATGATGCCTGGTATTGGCGCAGTCAGCACCGTGTCTTGCACTGATTTCTTGGCAACATCCAGCCCAGCCAACGCGGCTTTGTGATTGGCCTGCGCCGATTGCAACGAAGCCAGCGAAGTATCCAGCGCTGTGCGCGAGATAAAGCCTTGATCAACCAGCGCTTTGTTGTTGTCAAAGCCACGTTGTGCAATGTCAATTTGCGCTTTGGCGGCATCCGCCGTCTCTTGCGCTTGGCGCACGCGGGCAGCGTATTCGCTGCTGTCAACACGCGCGATGATTTGGCCGGTTTTGACCACATCGCCTTCACGCACCGTCAGGCCCTGCAGCTCACCAGCCACACGCGCCTTCACCAGCGCTGAATTGACGGCTTTGAGCGAACCCGAAATCGGCACGCCCTGGGAGATCTCCGTGCTTTGCACCGTCAACACATCGCCCGCAGCCAGCTCAATGATGGGATCGGCTTTCGCCGTTGGCGTTGCAGTGGTTGCCGCCGATGCAGCGGCTTGCCGATTCGCCACGACACGCGCCGCGCCTCCTGCGAGCAACAGCAAGGCAAGCGCCCCGAAGATCCATTTCTTTGAAAATTTCATGGTTGGTTTGTAGCCGATACAGATGTCTGAAGGGTAAAGCTGGTGTTGCGCAGGCCTTGAGCCACGATATCGGCTTGTACAGCCAAATACCGCAGCGGATCGATCTTCTCGCCAGATGGGCAACAGCCTGAAAGCGAATGCTTCCACATGATCAAAAACATGATGGGCGCCAGCATGCTGAACACAGCATATTCCACATCAACTTGCCGAAATTCGCCGCTGGCGATGCCTCTTTCAATCACTTTTTGGATGAGCTGATGCCCCGGAATGATCACCTCTTGCTGATAAAACTCTGCCAATTCTGGGAAATTGCTCGCCTCGCTCATCATCAGCTTGCTGATGCCGGAGGCTTTGGTGTTGCCATAGCGCTCCCACCATTGCAGCATCATGTAATGCACCAATGCGCTGCTGCTGTCGGGAAAGCTGTCTATCTCGCCAAAAGCGCTGCGAATCGTGCCGCCAATGTGTTCGCGCACGACGGCTTTGAAGAGCTCATCCTTGCTGGGGAAATACAAAAACAGCGTGCCTTTGGACACGCCGGCGCGCTGAGCCACTTCTTCAGCGCGGGTGGCAGCAAAGCCTTTTTCCACAAACAAATCCAATGCCGCCGCCAGAAGCTCGCCCGGGCGTGCCTCTTTGCGCCGCTCACGCTTTTCAGGGCGTTCAGTGGGCTCGTGGGCTGGGGTTGAGGCGGAAGACATGATTACTGACCAATTGGTTAGTAATGTAGTGGATTTTGAGGCAAGGGTCAATAGACACCGCTGCTTTGATACGATTGAGGCCGATCACCGGCATAGAAGCTTCGCAGAGTGCTATCAAATAAATAGTGGTCTCACGATACGGAAGCACGACGCTGCATAAACAGCCCGAGAATTTCGTGGGTCACGCGGCGTGTGTTGCGCAGTCCCTCGCCAGAGGGAAACCAATCCAAGCCCATGCCAGATCCTGGCTCTAAAAAGTGGGTGGGCGCAGGCAGCACTTTGAGCTCGGTGGCTTCAAATTCTCGCGTGGCGCGCGGCATGTGGCTGGCATGCGTCACCAGCGCAATGCGCAGGATGCCATCCTTTTTAAGCAAAGCCGCCATGGCCTGCGCATTGCCTGCCGTGTCTTTGGATTGCGAATCTTGCCATTTCAATGCGGGCAGGCCGAGCTGGGCAAGCCAGCGCGTGGCGGCGGCGGCCTCGCTGTCTTCGATGGCCGCAGAGGCCCAGCCCACGCCACCACTGAAGGCCAAAGGCAAGCCACTTTGCTTGGCCAGCATGGCACCGTAATGCAGGCGCTGTGAAGAGCCATCAGACAAGCCGGCTTTGCCATACTCCCGGCTGGCGCTGTATTGGCCGCCACCCAGCACCACGATGGCTTGGATCTGATCTAGCTTAAAAGTTTGTGTGATGGCTTGCGGCTCGATCGCTCTGGGTGGCCGCAAAGCCACACGCTCTAAAAACATGGCGGTGCCTTGGCAACAAAACAACCACAGCGCAACAAACGAGACCACAAACAGCATCTTGCCCAGCGCCATCCAGACGATCCGCTCACTGCGCACGGCCAACAAATACCCCAACAAAATCAGCAGCAAAGGCGAGCCCGGCGGAAGCACGAGCGCTGTGAGCCAAGGCTTGAGGAAGGCGTATTCAGACATTTATAAATTTTAGCAACGAAAATGCGCATAAGCCGGCGTATTTTCTGCGTAATTTGCTACAGATT
Organism: Variovorax sp.; assembly: GCA_031388245.1. Lineage (GTDB taxonomy): Bacteria > Pseudomonadota > Gammaproteobacteria > Burkholderiales > Burkholderiaceae_C > JANMDU01. The sequence continues at coordinate 7,672 of JANNED010000188.1, read as the reverse complement.
TAGTAGCATTTTTGCTGGCAACATAGGTCGATTCAAGTGTTTCAGCCCTGCTTCAGCGCGTTTTGAAGTGCAAGGAAAGGGGCGAAAGCGGTGTGCCAAACTCTGCACGCCACGTCTGCCCCGAAGTGACCGGAAACGCATCGGTCCACGTGCCTGTGGTGATCACATCGCCGATTTGTAAAGCAGGTGCGCCGGTACAAGCTTGAATCTCATGGACAAAATGCTGCAAGGCAGACAGCGGATCGCCCAAGACATTTGCACCCACTCCCGCATCCATCGGCTGACCATCGCAGAGCAGGCTCACTTTGCAAGATGCCAGAAGTTTGCAGAAATCTTCTGCATTGCTAGCGAGACTGTGCGCTGAAACTTGGCTGCCTAGCACCAAGCGCGCATGCAAACTGCCATCGGCGACCGCATCGGGCAGCTCAAATTTCCAATCCTTCAAATGGCTCTGCACAATTTCAAAGCCCGGTGCGACGCTGTCGATGCAATCGAAGAGCTGCGCCAGCGTGCAATGCGCGGGCGGCACAGCGCGCAAGCTCAGCACAGCCTCAGGCTCAATGCGAGGCTGGCAGATGCCAGACAAAGACAAGGCGCTTTCTCCATCACCGTGGCTGAGCGTGCTGCTGTAAACCGTGCCCCAGACGGGTGCAGTCGCGTTGTAGCGTGGCCAAATGCTGCGGTTGGTAAAGCCAATTTTGTAGCCGCGCGGCTGCTCGCCTCGCGCGATGCGCAAGCTGCGCAAAGCCAGCGCTTGGGTATAGGCTTGGCCAAGCGCCAAACCCGTAGAGCTTGGCCAAAGTTGTGCGCTGTCGTAGTGAGCGAGGAGGGTTTGTGGTGTCATATTTGAATGGTGCTGTGGGGGTTAAGCAGGCCTTGAGGATCAAGTGCTTTCTTGAGGGCGCGCATCATGTCCAGCGCCACCGCAGATTTGTAATGCGGCAGCTCATCGCGCTTCAAACCGCCCACACCATGCTCGGCGCTGATGCTGCCGCCATGTGCTTTCACGCTTTGGTAAACGATGTGGTTGATCTCTGCCTCGCGCTCTTTCAGAAACGCTGGAACATCCGCGCCTTCAGGGCATTGCACGTTGTAGTGCAAATTGCCATCGCCCAAATGCCCAAAATTCACCAAGCGCACACCAGCAACAGCAGCGCGAAGCAAGGCATCTGTAACTTCGCAAAACGCTGGGATGCGCGAGACAGGCAAGGAAATATCGTGTTTGATATTGAGCCCCTCTTGCGCCTGCGCCAGCGGAATGCTCTCGCGGATATGCCAGAGCGCTTTGGCTTGCGCGATGCTCTCGGCAATCACCGCATCGCTGATGATGGCCTGTTCCAGTGCATCCGCCATGAGCGATTCCAACTGAGCCCGCGCGTGGGTTTCGTTTTCTGCATCAGAGAGCTCCAGCACCACCGAATAAGGTAGCTCGCTCGATGCGCCGGGCCACAGTGGCATTTTTAGCTGCGGAAAATGCTTGCTCACCAAAGAAAGTGCAAACTGCCCCATCACTTCAAACCCGGTCAAGCTGCTGGCCAATTGCTTTTGCGCCAAGCCAAGGAAGGCATTGGCTGCTTGCAAAGATGGCAATGCTGCCCAAGCGGTCAGGCTCGCGGCGCTCTGAGGCACGAGCTTCATCGTCGCAGCGGTGATGATGCCAAGCGTGCCCTCGCTACCGATCATCAAATGGCGCAGATCGTAGCCTGTGTTGTCTTTGCGCAAGCCCGTGAGGCCATGCCATATGTCGCCCTGCGCTGTGACGACTTCCAGCCCGAGGCAGAGATCACGCGCATTGCCAAATCGCAGTACCTGTGTGCCGCCTGCATTCGTGCCTAAATTACCGCCAATCGTGCAGCTTCCTTCAGCCGCCAGGCTGAGCGGAAAGAGCAAGCCAGCATCCCTTGCGGCAGCCTGCGCATTTTGCAAAATGCAGCCCGCCTCCAGCGTGAAAGTCAAGTTTTCTGCATCTATATCGCGTATGCGGTTCATGCGCTGCAGGCTCAGCACAATTTGTGTGCCTGAATCATCTGGCGTCGAGCCCATCACCAAGCCAGTGTTGCCACCCTGCGGCACGATACTCACGGCCTGCCCACGCTCACGCGCTGCTAGGCAAGCTTTCACCACAGCCGCCACCTCTTGTGCCGTTCCTGGCCGCGCCACGCATAGCGCCTTGCCGCGTGATCTGCCGCGCCAATCGGCCTCATACCGTTGCAAATCATCGGTCAAGACGTGCGCAGCACCCAGCTTTTGCTGGAGTTCAAGGATCAAAGAGTGCATGGTTGGAGAGTCGTTCTTCATGGTGAGTCAAGCTGATGGTCATGGCTCAGATTTCTGCGCTCCACCGATCATTCCAATGCGGCGCATTGGAATTGGCTTGATCCAGCGAGCGCCGATCACGCTTGGTAGGCCTGCCCTGCGCCATGGCAGCTGCTGGCTCATGCGCAAAGCGGCGAATGTCTTGCGCCTTTTCACGCGCCGCGAGGCTCTGCGGCGTTTCTCGGTACAAAGCCTGAGCCTGCGGCGCACCACCGCGCTGCTCGCTCACGGCCAACACATCAATCACCGAGATCAGCCCTGTGCGCAGCAGCTCAATCTGGTCGCCTGCCTTCACGTCTTTGGAAGATTTGGCCACCTGCTCATTGAGCTTGACACGGCCTTTGCCGATTTCGTCAGAAGCCAAGCTGCGCGTCTTGTAAAAGCGCGCCGCCCAAAGGTATTTGTCAATGCGTGTTGAATCTACAATCTTCAGTTCCATCTCCACATCATAAAAGCAAATATGAAAGCTGTCTTATTAGGATCAAATGGGCTGCTCGGCAGCGCAATATCTGCACAAGACGCTCATGAATTCATAGCGCCTGGGCACGCAGAATTGGATGTGCTGGATCACGCCGCAGTTCGCGCCTGGATTGCGGCGCAAAAGCCTGATATGGTGATCAACTGCACGGCTTACAGCCAAGTAGATCAGGCTGAAGATGAACCAGCCCTTGCCTACGCTCTGAACCATGCCGCTGTCAAAAACTTGGTAGAAGCTTGTGATGCCGTGCAAAGCTGCCTTGTGCATTTTTCGACGGATTTCGTGTTTGATGGCACGAAAGGGACAGCTTATGTGGAAACCGATGCGCCCGATCCACTTGGCATCTACGGTGCGAGCAAGCTCTCTGGCGAGCAAGCCGTGTTGGCCAGCCTAGGTGCTCATTTTGCTTTTCGCGTGAGCTGGCTCTATGGCGCTGCTGGCAAAAATTTCTTCAGTGGTGTGCGCCATTGGCTGCAAGAAGAGCGCCATCTGCCTATCGTGAGCGATCAAACATCCACGCCAAATGATGTGAAGCATCTTGCTGAAGTCTTCAACACTTGGCTGTCGTTGGCACAAAACCATCCCGCAGGCAACCAAGCCTTCTTCCAGCAACACAAGGGTCTTTACCACTTCAGCGCCCCAAAAATCATGAGCCGCTACGAATTCGCCCAGCAGGTGGCCGCAGATTTGAAATCCAAAGGCATCGCCGTCAAGGCCACCATGGAGCCCGTGCCTGCCAGCCGCTTCCCCATGAAAGCCAAGCGGCCTGCACACAGCGGCTTGAATTCAGAGAAGTTTCAAAAGCAATTTGGCCTCAGGTTTTGAGGAAGTCTTTCAAGGCCAGCAACACCTCCTCTGGCGATTCGGTCATCATTTGATGCCCGCCAGAAACCCGCACCACTTTTGACTCACTGGCTTTGTCGATCAAGGCTTGCGCGGCCTTTGCAGGCGTCATTTGATCGGCATCGCCCACTATAAAAAGAATAGCACACTTCGCACATTCTGTGCCGGCATTTAGCTGTTTTAAGGCTAACAATGCGCCTTCGTAGCTGTCGCAGGCTTTAAAACCGATGTGAAACACATTCTCTTTCGTGTTGCGGGCGATCGCCGTGTTGTAGACACGGCGCATCAGCGCCCGCGAGCCGCCGTAAAGCCAGGTGCCTGGGCCAAGCGCTGAGGGTGGAGGGCTCAAACTGCTGTGGCTGAAGGTGTTGACCATCTCCATCGCACGCATCGGGTCATTGAGCGATGCATCCAGCAAAGCGGGCGATACCTTCATCGGAAACGCCGTGCCAACAAGAGCGAGCTGGCTCACGCGCTCAGGAGCGAGGCTGGCCGCATGCAACGCAATCAAACTGCCCCAGCTGTGGCCAACCAACGCGGCCTTTTTCACGCCCACTGCATCCAACAGCGCCAAAACAAACTCCGCCGCCGCCTCTACCGAGCACGGGCTATTCCCCTCGCTCTTGCCATGCCCCGGCAAATCCACCGCCAGCACGTTAAACCCGTGATGTGCAAAATAGCGTGTCTGCAAAATCCAAACGCTGTGGTCGTTGAGCACACCGTGAATAAACAGCAGTGTCGGCTTGGCCGCATCAAATGCTTTGCCGCCGGTGTAGGCATAGATGGAGGTGTGATTGACAATGATTTTCATAAGAACAACGCGAGTCGACACGCGACAAACAAGACGAGTTTAAAGAATTCGACATGCTTGGATCATCCATGGACTGTATACACTTCGGCATAGTAATTGCTTCAGCATAAAAAGAGTATTTGTATTGACCCTTCTCACGAAAGAATTTGTATGACCCTCTCTTTGCTTGCCACGCAGCGCTCACGCCGCAACACGCTCAAGTTCCTGGCCACCAGCGCTGCGGCGCTTGCACTTCCTGCCTATGCCGCTTGGCCAGAGAAGCCGATCAAAATTGTGGTGACTTTTCCTGCGGGCGGCGCGAGCGACATCGTGGCTCGCATGATGGCTGAGCAGCTCGCTAAAAGCTTGGGGCAGGCTGTGGTCGTGGACAACCGGCCAGGCGCTGGCGGCAGCGTGGGCGGCACTTTGGTGGCGCAATCTCCCGCTGATGGCTACACCTTGATGCTGTCGAATTCCACACCCATCTCAATTGGGCCTTTCGCGCTCGACAAGCAACCCTACGACCCGATCGAGGCCTTCACGCACATCGCCTCCGTGGGCGCAGCGCCGTGTGTGGTCATGGCCAATCCAGCATCGGGCTTGCGCGTGATCACTGATGTGGAGGCGCAGGCGCGCAAAGCGGGCCAGCTCAACTTCGGCTCGGGTGGGCCTGCATCCATTGGCCACATCTATGGCGAGCTCATGAAGAAAGAGCTGGCGCTCAATTTGGTGCATGTGCCATATCGCGGCGGTGCGCCGATGTCCACCGATTTGATCGCGGGTGTGATTCCGATTGGCATTGACGTCGTTACAGCGTATTTGCCATTTTTCAAATCGGGCCAGCTCGTGCCGTTGGCCGTCACATCGGCCAAACGCACCGCTTTGCTGCCTGATGTGCCGAGTATTACCGAGCTTTTTGCCTACCGAAAGCTCGCACTCGACAACTTTTTTGGCATCTCCGGCCCGGCCAAAATGCCGGCTGATGTGGTTGCGCGGATCAACGCCGCTTGCAACGACATTCTCTCGCAAGAGCCCATCAAAAAGCGCATGCTGGATATGGGCATCACAGCCACGCCCGGTACACCCGCCACTTTCACCAGCTATGTGCGAAGCCAAGTCACAGCGCTAGCGCCAACGGTCAAAGGCGCAGGTGTGAAGCTGTGATGCTTGCGCACTAGGGTGTTATGGTCTCTCGAACTGAAACACCCCCGGCGCGTGAATCGGATCGACATCGACGGGGATCACGCTCTTGGGTGGAAATTTGCCTTGCAAGATCAGGCTGGACAGCGGGTTTTCGATGCGTTGCTGAATCGCACGCTTCAAGGGCCGCGCACCAAAAACGGGGTCAAAGCCGACTTTGGCAAGCTCGGCCAGCGCCGCAGGCGAGACTTGCAACGAGAGATCCATCTTTTCCATGCGCTTCACAAGCGTGGCGAGTTGAATCTTCGCAATGCCTTCGATGTGTTTTGCATCCAAGCTGTGGAAAACAACGGTTTCATCAATGCGGTTTAAGAATTCTGGGCGGAAGTGTTTCTTGAGCTCATCCCACACTGCATCTTTCACCTCCTCGTGTGGTTTGCCACTCATCGCCTGAATGATGGGTGAGCCAATGTTGCTCGTCATCACAATCACGGTATTTTTAAAGTCCACGGTGCGGCCTTGGCCGTCCGTCAAACGCCCATCGTCGAGCACTTGCAGGAGCACATTGAACACATCAGGGTGTGCTTTTTCTACTTCATCAAGCAGCACCACGGCATAGGGCTTGCGGCGGACAGCTTCCGTCAAATAGCCGCCTTCGTCATAGCCCACATAGCCGGGCGGTGCGCCAATCAGGCGGCTCACCGAATGCTTTTCCATGAACTCGCTCATGTCGATTCGGATGAGCTGCTCCTCGCTGTCGAACATAAAGCCCGCCAGCGCTTTGCAAAGCTCGGTCTTGCCGACGCCGGTCGGCCCTAAGAAAAGGAAGCTGCCCGTGGGCTTTTGCGGATCAGACAGGCCAGCTCTCGCGCGGCGAATCGCGTTGGCCACCGCATGGATAGCCTCATCTTGGCCAACCACGCGATCATGCAGCCTGGCCTCCATTTGAAGCAGCTTCTCACGCTCGCCTTGCATGAGCTTAGAAACAGGAATGCCAGTCGCTCTGGCCACCACTTCTGCAATTTCCTCTGCACCGACTTGTGTGCGCAGGAGACGCGGTTTATCTGTGGTTTTGCCTTTTTTGGCATCCTTGGCTTGGCTGTCCATCGCCGCTTTGTGCTGTTTTTCTAGCTCTGGCAGTTTGCCATATTGCAGCTCAGCCACGGCATTGAAATCACCTTTGCGTGTCAGCTCTTCGATTTGAAAACGCAGCTTGTCAATCTCTTCCTTGATCTGCGCACTGCCTTGAGCTTGCGCTTTTTCGGCTTTCCAAATCTCTTCCAAATCAGCAGATTCTTTCTTGAGATTGTTGATCTCGACTTCGATCAACTCGAAGCGTTTCTTCGACGCATCATCCTTTTCGCGGCGCACGGCCTCGCGCTCGATTTGTAGCTGAATCAAGCGACGATCGAGTTTGTCCATCACCTCGGGCTTGGAATCAATTTCGATTTTGATTTTTGCAGCGGCTTCATCGATCAGGTCAATCGCCTTATCTGGTAGAAAGCGATCCGAAATATAGCGATGCGACAGCTCAGCGGCGGCCACGATGGCCGGATCGGTGATCTCCACGCCGTGATGCACTTCGTATTTCTCTTGCAAGCCGCGCAAAATTGCAATCGTGGCCTCTACACTGGGCTCGCCCACGATGATTTTTTGGAAGCGCCGCTCTAGCGCAGCATCTTTTTCGACATATTTTCGGTATTCATCCAGCGTGGTCGCGCCCACGCAATGCAGCTCGCCGCGAGCCAGCGCAGGCTTGAGCATGTTGCCCGCATCAAGCGCACCTTCGGCCTTGCCCGCGCCCACCATCGTGTGCAGCTCGTCGATAAACACAATGGTTTGGCCTTCGTCTTTGGCAAGTTCAGAGAGCACTGTTTTCAAGCGTTCTTCAAACTCACCCCTGAACTTTGCGCCAGCAAGCAGTGAAGCCATATCCAGCGACAGCACGCGCTTGCCTTTGAGTGATTCGGGCACTTCGCCGCTCACAATACGCTGCGCTAAACCCTCCACAATCGCTGTCTTGCCCACGCCTGGCTCGCCAATCAACACAGGATTGTTTTTTGTGCGGCGCTGCAGCACTTGGATCGCGCGGCGAATTTCATCAT
>JANNED010000237.1:0-4574 GCA_031388245.1 Variovorax sp. | reverse complement strand
TTGGATGCATCTCGACCATTTTGCAAATGCTCAAACTGCCAGACGGCACTGTGAAAGTGCTTGTCGAAGGCCAGCAGCGTGCCACCGTGAATCAAATCACTGAAGGGCCAATGCATTTTCATGCGAACGTCACGCCGCATAACGGCGCTGCGCCTACTGCAGACAGCCTCACAGCGATCGAAGCTGTGCGCCGCGCCGTGATCAGCCAGTTTGATCAATACGTTAAGCTCAATAAAAAAATCCCGCCTGAGATTCTGACGTCCATCTCCAGCATTGATGATGCGGGCCGCTTGGCCGATACGATTGCTGCACACACACCGCTCAAACTTGAGAACAAGCAAACCGTGCTGGAGTTGATGGATCTTAAAGCGCGTTTGGAAAATGTTTTTGAGCAGCTCGATCGTGAGCTGGAAATTCTCAATGTCGATAAAAAAATCCGCAGCCGCGTTAAGCGCCAAATGGAGAAAAATCAGCGCGATTTTTATTTGAATGAGCAAGTCAAAGCGATTCAAAAAGAATTGGGCGATGGCGAAGAAGGCGCAGACATTGAGCAGCTCGAGAAAAAAATCAAGGCGGCCAAAATGCCGCAAGATGCGCGCAAAAAAGCTGATTCAGAGCTCAAGAAACTCAAGCTCATGTCGCCCATGTCGGCGGAAGCCACTGTTGTGCGCAACTATATTGATGTGCTGATTGGCCTGCCTTGGAGCAAAAAAACCAAGATCAAGCATGATTTGGGCAACGCTGAAACCGTGCTCAATTCGGATCATTTCGGCCTTGATAAAGTCAAAGATCGCATTCTTGAATATCTTGCTGTGCAGCAGCGCGTCGACAAAGTCAAAGCGCCGATCCTTTGCTTGGTCGGCCCACCCGGTGTGGGCAAAACATCACTCGGTCAATCGATTGCCAAAGCCACAGGCCGTAAATATGTGCGCATGGCCTTGGGCGGCATGCGCGATGAGGCGGAGATTCGCGGCCACCGCCGCACTTATATCGGCGCATTGCCTGGCAAGATTTTGCAAAGCCTGACCAAAGTTGGCGCTCGCAATCCACTTTTCTTGCTCGATGAGATCGACAAAATGGGGCACGATTCACGCGGTGATCCATCAAGCGCTTTGCTGGAGGTGCTCGATCCTGAGCAAAATCATACGTTCAGCGATCATTACGTGGATGTGGATTTCGATTTGAGCGATGTGATGTTTGTTGCCACATCGAATTCGATGAACATTCCTCCGGCGCTGCTCGATCGCATGGAAGTGATTCGCCTGTCTGGCTACACCGAAGATGAGAAAACCAGCATTGCGCTGCGCTATTTGTTCCCCAAGCAATTGGAAAACAATGGCGTGAAAGCTGCTGAGCTCGACGTGACAGAATCTGCGGTGCGAGACATTGTTCGCTACTACACGCGCGAAGCGGGTGTGCGCTCGCTGGAGCGTGAGCTCTCCAAGATTTGCCGCAAAGTGGTTAAAGGCATTTTGCTCAAAAAATATGTGGGGCAAGTCATCGTCACGGCTGAGAATTTGAACGACTTTATTGGTGTTCGCAAGTTCAACTACGGCCGCGCTGAGCAAAGCAGCCAAGTGGGCCAAGTGGTCGGCCTGGCTTGGACGGAAGTCGGCGGCGATTTGCTGACCATTGAAGCAGCCACCATGCCCGGCAAAGGCAACACCACGCGCACTGGCTCGCTCGGTGATGTGATGAAAGAATCGGTGGAGGCGGCGCGCACGGTGGTGCGCTCACGCTCGCAGCGCTTGGGTATCCGCGATGAGCTTTTTGAAAAGCGCGATGTGCATATTCACGTCCCGGATGGTGCCACACCGAAAGACGGCCCGAGCGCCGGCATAGCCATGACGACAGCCATCGTGTCTGCCCTGACTGGCATTCCGGTGAAAGCATCTGTTGCGATGACGGGCGAGATCACACTGCGCGGCGAAGTCACGGGAATCGGTGGCTTGAAAGAAAAACTGCTTGCGGCTTTGCGCGGTGGCATCAAAACAGTATTGATCCCCGAGGAAAACGTCAAAGATTTGGCCGATATTCCTGAGAACGTGAAAAACGGCATGGAGATCATTCCCGTGAAATGGATTGATCAAGTGCTGCAAGCGGCGCTGGAGCGTATGCCTTTGCCTTTAACCGATGAAGAGGCTGCACCTGTGGTTGTGGCGACTGTGACGCAAGAAAAAACGAAGCGTGTAGCGAAGGTGCTGAAACACTGATTTTTGCTGCTATAATTTGGCTCTCTCGCGGGAATAGCTCAGTTGGTAGAGCGCAACCTTGCCAAGGTTGAGGTCGAGAGTTCGAGACTCTTTTCCCGCTCCAAATTTCTGAAAAGGGAAGCAATTGCTTCCCTTTTTAGTTTGCAAGAACCATGGCGCGATAGCAAAGCGGTTATGCCCCGGATTGCAAATCCGGTTAGCCCAGTTCGACTCTGGGTCGCGCCTCCAGTTTTTGAAACAGCATGAATGCTGTTGTTCTTTTGGAAATCTTTACGCCTCGGCTCCAAGCGCGGGGCGTTTTTGTTTGACAATCACAACAGTGCAATTTGAGCAGCCTCGATGGTGAAATAGGTAGACACAGCGGACTTAAAATCCGCCGCTTCGTTCATAGCGGGCGTACCGGTTCGATTCCGGTTCGAGGCACCATTTTTTCAATAACTGACACCTCAGCATCCCCGAACCGGTCCGCCTCAGGGCGGTGTGACGAAAGCACGCCAGCGTGCTGGGTTCGATTCTTCAAGTGCAGCGCTAAAAAAATGCCAGCACAGCCACCAAAGTTATAAACTCTACCTATGGCTACTTCACACGAACCCCCTTATGAAATCCATGTGCATGGCGAAGTGCCGTTGCGCGCGGATGTGTCTTACGCTCAATTGCAGGATGCGCTCAAGCCGCTGTGGTCTTATGCGGGCGCTTCTTCCCTGGCTAAAGGAGCGGTGAGCTCTTATGAAGAAGAGCCCGGCATTCGGGTGGATGACAAAACGCATGTGCTCAGCATTTGCTGGACGGTGGCTGCTGATGAAGCCTTTCGCAGCAGCTTAGAGGAGATGTGCATGAATCTCAATGAACTCTCCAGCGCCGGTGCAGCCATCGAAATCAGCATCTATGACACTGAGTTTGACGATGAAGACGAAGAGAACGACACAGAAGAATCACGCGACGATTTTTTGATGCTCTTCGTTGGCCCTACGCCGGGCGACATCATGCAGGTGCAGCGCGACATGCTGATTGAAGATGTCACCGCCGTGATGGAGCGCCATTTTGAGAAAGAAGAAATGGGCCATGTGGTCGCTGAGATTGACAAGATGTTTACCAAACGGTTTGATGCCATGATTGATTCGCTCACCATCCCGCGAAGCCTGCGTGGCTCCGGGGGCACAGGAGCAGGCGGCGGCTTGGGCGGCCACGGCAATGGCGGTCGTAAACCACGCCATCTGCATTAGTTTGATTTCGCTGATCATCAGCATTCAGTGCGAAAATCAACGCATGCTTAACCGTTCAATGCTTCCATTTTACTGGCCCGCATCGCTGGCTTTCGTCGCGGCGCTGTTGTTTTGTTTTGCTGCGCCGATCTCTGCACAAGAAGGCAATGTGCTGGGTTTGCCTGCTGTTCCGCAGCCCAAGCCGGGCAGCCCAGCCGCTGCCGCCTCACCTGCCGGCAAAGCAGCGGGTGCGATCCCTGCTGCCCAAGCCAATCGCGCGGCCATCCAAGGCGAGATGGGTTTGCAGCACAGCGCGCTCAACGGTTTAGGCCGCTTGATCATCACCACCCGCGCAACTTTTGTAACGGCTGGTGCGCAAAGCGATGCCATCGATGCAGCCCGCTCAGTGCAACGAGATTTGGCCAAGGTCTGCGGCAAACAATGCAAACCCGAAAAAATGGCTTCGCCCAAAATTTTGTCGAGCGGGCAGCTAGAGTTTGAGCTCACATTTCGCCCGCTCTATCAGCATTTGAGCCAACCGCAATTTTTAGCTGCATTGCAGAGCCAGCCTTTTAACCTGACGCCTGCACAACTGACGCCGCCCGCTACCGAATCCACCACACCGCCTGCCAGCACAGCCAGCAAGTGATGTGATGACGGTTGATGAAGCGCTCAAAAGCGGTCAAATCGGCCTGCTGGAGGCTGCGCTGAGGCGGGTGAGTTTTGAAAGCACGCTGCCTTCTGCCACAGGTCAACAGGCCGCTCACCTGTTGCAAAATTTTAAGCAAAATCTGCTTCAAGCCAGCAGAGAATCTGCGCTCAGCGCTACGTTTTTTGTAGCAAATGCGGAGCAACTGGCTGGCAGCGTGGATCAGCTTTTGCAATGGGATGCCGTGTTGCCAAGCGATTCGCCGCCCAAAATCATCATTGCGCCCCATGCTGGCCACATCTACAGCGGCCAGACTGCTGGCAAAGCCTACGCTCTGCTTGCGGCACATGCGCCGCGCATCAGCCGCGTTGTGATGCTTGGCCCAGCGCACCGCGTGTATTTCCAAGGCATCGCCCTGCCCGGTGCAGGCAGCTTTGCCACACCGCTTGGTGTCATGGCACTCGACACACTTGGCTTGGATGCGATTGCCGATTTGCCATTCATCTGCAC
>JANNED010000185.1:0-21460 GCA_031388245.1 Variovorax sp. | reverse complement strand
CGCACCACCACATGCGAGGAATAACCGCATGCGTCGGAGAGCGATTCAATCACGGGCCGGCCTTGCTCGGTCAGCTCCATCGATGCTATGAATTCAAAACCCAGGCGCAAGACCGCCACACCCAGCCGATAGCTTGGATGCGTACCGGGCTCGCCCACACGTTCCACATAGCCGGCTTGCTCTAGAGTTTGTAGCATGCGAAATACACTGGCACGGGGCAACTGCGCCATTCTGGCCAGCTGTGCGCCCGATAAGATGCGTTTGTCTGCGGTGAAATAGCTCAGGATTTCCAGGCCCCGCGCCAGTGCAGGGACGGTGTAGCGCGCTGCGGCCTCGCCGTTGTCGCTCTTGGGCTGGCTGGCGTCCGTCATGCTGAGGTCTCTGGGTTGTTTGCCTTGAGCAGCTGGGCGATGGCGCCGGGTGCTTGAAGTGCACACAGGTGCCCTGCACCGGGCAGTGATGTGTAGCTGGCTTGGAGATATTGGGCTAAATCTAGAGCAGCGGCAGGCGGTGTGATGATGTCTTGCTCGCCGCAAGCCACTTGAATGGGCGCTCGGCTCTCTTGCCGAAAGACTTGCAAATCAGCGCGAATATCGGCGCTGCTGAGCATGTGGGTGGCTTGTGTGTAGCCCCCTTCGTTCAAGTGGCTCATCATGTGCGTGGCCAGAGCGATTTGGCTCTCGTGGGCCTGTGCTGAGAGCAAGCGCGGGGCGCGAAGCTCGGCCATTTTTTGTAGGCCCAGCGCGTGCATCGCTTGCAAACGCTCATCCCTTTTTTTCGTGCGCACGGCTTCTGTGGCCCTGCCGTAGCCTTGGGCTGGCGCAAGCAAAGTGAGGGCGCTGATGCGGCTTGGCTGCATGCGAGCCGCCGCTGCGGCCATGATGCAGCCCAGTGAATGACCCACCACATGCACACGGCTGATGTGCAGCGCATCCAGCCAAGCCCAGAGTATTTGCGCGTAATCTGAGGCTGCTGGCGTATTCATTTTGAGGGGCGAGCTGTCGGCATAGCCCGGCGCATCCCAAGCGAGCACATGGCCAAGGCTGGCATCGCAGAGCTGATGCAGCCAACTCCCCGAGCCTGAGCCGATACCGTGCAGCAAAACGAGGGGGGGCGGATTTTGATCTATTTTTTCATTCTGAGAAATGCATGGGCTGCTGACCCCGATCAATTCTCGGTAACGGATGAAGCCGCCCATGCCAGAGACATAGGGCAATGCCACGCCTTGCGTGGGCATCTCTTGCAAGCGTTTGAGCAGACTCATCTTTCAACGCTTGAGCTGAGAAAGCGGTGAGCCGGGCGGATAGACCGGGCGAATCGGCGTAGGGCTGCCGAGCATCACGCACATCAGCGCATCTTCATCGCCAATGTTGATCTCTTCGCGGTACACACCGGGTGGCACGCTGATGAGATCGCGCTCTTTCAGCACTGTTTCCCAGCGCTGCGTGACTGTGCCATCCGCATCGCGTTTTTCGCAAACCACTTTGAGCGTGCCACGCAAGATGAAGAAGATCTCTTCGACATCGTAGTGGATGTGGCTCGGGCCTTCGTGTTGGGCCGGGATCACCATGGTGGAGAAGGTGAAGTGGCCAGCAGGCACGGTGTTGGCATCGCCCGCCACACCAGTGCCGCCGGTGCCCACATAGCGCATTTGGGCACGGCGGTATTTTGCGTCGTAATCGGCTTGGAATTTCAGGGCATCCCAGTCGTAGCGGCGCGTGGCAAAGCGCGCTGTGCGTGATTCAAGCCATTGCTCAAATGTTTGGCCCAGTGCAGGCAGCATGCCTTGTTGAATCTGCGCCTCATGAGGGATCGCGGCATCCAGCAGGCCACGTTCGTTGAAAGTTGCGTCGTTCGCAGCAGCAGGCTTAACTGCTTGAATTTTTGCTTGATTTTCTGCGTGCATCCTTGCTCCTTCAGTTCATCACATAGCCGCCATTGACGGGCAGCACCTGCCCCGTCACGAAGCCCGCGCCGCCGCTGAGCAAAAACAGCGCTGCAGCGGTGCAGTCTTGCGCTTGCTGCTCGCGTTGGATTGCGCGGCCTTCTCTGTATTGATCGTGGCGCGCCTGCGGCACATATTGCGTCGATTCGCCCACCACCAAGCCTGGCGCAATCGCATTCACACTGATGCCATCTGCGCCCAGCTCGCGCGCCATGCTGCGCGTCATGCTGATCACAGCGCCTTTGCTGGCCACATAGGCGATCAAGCGTGGCGCACCCCAAAGCGCTGTATCGGAGGCAATATTGAGCACGCTGGCCGCGCTGCCTTGCTCTGCAGCCGCTTTCAGATGCGGATGCGCCGCATTCGTCACCAGCCAGACACCTTTGATGTTGACCTGCATCACACGATCAAACATGTCCTCGGTGATCTCGCTCATCATTTTGCCGCCCGAATTTGTGATGGCGGCGTTGTTGATGAGCCCATCTAAGCCACCGAGCCACTGCACCGCACTGGCTATGCCTGCCTCGACTGAGGTGCGCTTGGCCACATCCATGCACACGAAATGCGCCGCAGAGCCCAATTGAGCCGCCAAAGCCGCGCCTGGCTCAAGCTCCAGATCAGCCAGCACCACGCGTGCGCCAGCGGCCACGCAGCTTCTTGCAAAGGCTTCGCCCAAACCACGCGCTGCGCCCGTGATGAGCAGACGGCGGTGTTGCAAACAAAAGGCGGCAGAGGTCATATCGGTTGATTTTGAATCATATGTGAGACGCTGATTCTCTAATGATCAATTAAAGCATGTTTATGGCAAAATATCAAGTGCATCCCTTTCATTCAAAAGCTTGCTTATCATCGCTCCAGAGCTGCTTCAGCACAACACAAGGAAACATCATGGACATGGGTATTGCAGGCCGCTGGGCTTTGGTGGGTGGCGCTAGCAAAGGGCTGGGCTACGGCTGCGCGGCTGCGCTTGCGCTGGAAGGCGTGAATGTGATGATGGTGGCACGCGGGCGCGAAGCGCTCGAAGCATCCGCTCTTAAATTAAGAGCGCACTGTGCAGATTCTGTGCCGGGAAATAGCTCAAATCATCTTAAAACTCCGCCTGAGATACGCACCGTCGCTGCTGACATCACCACGCCCGAAGGCCGCGCTGCCATCTTCTCGCTGCGTCAAGATTTCGATATCGTCATCACCAACGCAGGCGGGCCGCCAGCGGGTGATTTCCGCACATGGGATCGCCAGACTTGGCTGGCCGCGCTGGATGCCAACATGCTCACCCCGATTGAGCTGATCAAAGCTACGGTGGACGGCATGGCAGCGCGAGGCTTTGGCCGCATCATCAACATCACCAGCAGTGCCGTGAAATCCCCCATCGATATTCTTGGCCTCTCCAACGGCGCAAGAAGCGGCTTGACAGGCTTTGTGGCTGGCATCGCCCGCTCCAGCCTAGCCGCCCAAGGCGTGACGATCAACAATTTGCTGCCCGGCATCTTCGACACAGACCGTCTGGCCAGCAATTTCGCCACCCAAGCGGCCAAGAGCGGCAAGGCGGTCGAAGATGTCAAAGCGGCTCGCATCGCCGCCTTGCCCGGCAAGCGCTTGGGGCAAGCTGAAGAATTCGGCAAAACCTGCGCCTTCCTCTGCAGCACGCATGCAGGCTACATCAATGGCCAAAACATCTTGATCGACGGCGGCAGTTATCCGGGCACGTTTTGAGGCGACATTGGCATGCATTCGCCACGGGCATCGCGGCAAACCCCATCACTGCGGCATGACCGTGACCTGGACTTCCAATTGATGCGACGCGCCACCCAAAATCACGCCACGCAGCGGTGACACATCGGAGAAATCTCGGCCTGTGGCGAGTGTGACGTAATCCTCACCCGCATTGCGGTTGTTGGTGGGATCAAAATCCAGCCATTGGCCAGCGCCGGGCGATGCAGCGAGCGCATCACGCGTATCGGGAATAAAAATCGAAGCCCAAGCGTGAGAGGCATCGCAGCCAAGCAAGCGCGGCTGGCCAGGTGGCGGCTGCGTGAGCAGATAGCCGCTCACATAGCGTGCGGGCAAACCCATCGCACGCCAGCAGGCCACCATGATGTGGGTAAAATCTTGGCACACACCGCGTTTTTGCGCAAGCGCTTCTAATGCGGTGGTGTTGACCTCGGTGCTGTTGGTCTCGTAAGTGAATTCCTGATGGATGCGGCGCATCAAATGAAAGGCGCAATCCATCAAGGGCACGCCAGGCGCAAAGCTGGCGATGGCATATTGCAAAAACTGGGTATGCATTGGCACATACGGCGATGCAAACGTGAACTCAATGGCGCTGTGGTGCGCAGCTTGCGCATGGTAGCGAAAGCATGCTTGCGCAGCCTCCCAAGAAATCGGGTTCACAAGCACGGGCCGGGGCCAAGTCGTCACCACGCTGCTGGCGGTCACGCTCAACACCGGATGCGCCGCATGGATGGCAAAAAAGGTGCGTGCGTTGCCAAACACATCTGCGCTCACCTCCCGCTCATCAGGGGATGGAAAGATCTCCAACTGATGGCTGAGCAATTGTTGATGCGTGTTGTGAGCTGGTGTGAGGTAGGCCACATGCTGCGCGTTATCCACCTGCGGGTGATAACTGTAGCGCGTGAGATGCGTGACTTCAATCTGCATGTCAGGAGCCCAGGCTGCTTTCACGGAAAAAGGAATGCGTGAAGTAAGTCTCGCTGATGGCTTGTGTCACTTGCGTCACCGCATCGGTGCATTGCGTCAGCAGCGTGAGCAAGGCCTCGGGCTGGCCTTGCGCGTTGGATGAGGTGATCTCAGCCAGCTGCCAGGTGGCACTGTCGGGCACCATCGATGCGAGCGCGTATTGCCCATGCGGGAGATCGCCCGACAATTTTGCCAAACGGCCTCGCAGCGTTTTGGCCACCCAAGCCAGCGAGCGCGGATGATCTGGATCGAGCACCAAAACTCCCAGCAGTGCCGGCATATCATGCCGATTGTTGTGCAGCGCACGAAAAGTGGTGGTGCTGTCAAACAAGGCGAGCATGGCATCAAATCCGGCTTGGGCTTCAGGCAATGATTCATCATGATGCATGCTCAGAGTCTGGTGCACGAAACCTGCCACAAGTGCGGATGCCAAAAACTGCAAGCGCTCCAGCAGCCGGCCTATGCTGAGCAGACGCCAGCCGTCATCGCGTGTCATGCGGTCTGTTTGTGCGCCCGTGATCGCATCCAATGCGGTGCCCGTGCGCTGCAAAAGCGCAATCGCGTCGGGCGCTGTGTTCGCGCCAGCGCTTGCCCACTGTGCGCTTTGACCAATGAAATTTTGCTCAGACTGCGCAATCACATCCCATTGCTCTTGCGACAGGCGCTCTCGCACATTGAAGGCCGCACCACGCAGGGCCCGCAAATTAAAACCAACGCTGTAGCTCGATTCGGTATCACCAAGCGCAGCCAACAAAGAGCGCTCGAAGACGCGTGGCGATTGCGTGAGATCCGGCACGGTGGGCAACACCAACGAATTTTGCACCGCCAACGCACTGAGCCAATGCTGCATGGCCTGATCCAACGGCGCAGCCTGAGCCGCTGCCAGTGCGCCAAGGATATGCTGGGCTGTTTGCAGGCCGCATTCTGTGCGCTCAGAGTAACGCCCCAACCAAAAGAGATTCTCTGCACAGCGACTGGTGACCAAGCGCTTGCCCGAAACAGGGGTGAGGTTTGGCGCAGGCGGCCTCGACGTAAACTCTTGCATTTGCACTTGCTGCGAGGGCTGCGCGCTCGCCTGTCCGCAAACCCAGACATCGGCACTGCTGCCGCCATTTTGCATGGAGGCGATTTCTTGCCCGCCGCCGGCAATTCGCATCAAGCCACCGGGCAAAATGCGCCAGCCCGCAGGGCCATCTGAGACGGCAAATACGCGCAACATCGCGCTTTGCGGCGCGATAGCGCCAGCCTGCCAGGTCGGCATCTGCGACAGCGGCATATAGCTCTGCACGGTGTAAGCATTGCCTCCCCGCAGCATGCGGCCAGCCAACGCATCGCGCTCGCCATCGCTCATGTATTTACCCAAGGCAGGCGAGATATTGGGTTGGCCAGCATCATAGGGATAGCTGGGCTTGATCACGCTGGCATGCAAGCGCGGCAGCACAGCATCCAGCGCAGCGCGCTCACCGCACCACCATGTGGGCAGAGCCGGCATCAGCTGTGGCTCTCCCAAAAGCGCTTGGGTGATGCCAGGCATGAAGCCAAGCAGCGCCGGCGACTCCAGAAATTCTGAGCCGGGTGCATTGGCCATCAGCACGTTGCCAGCGCGGACGCACTGCAGCAAGCCGGGCACGCCCAAGGCGGAGTCGGAGCGCAATTCGAGGGGATCCAAAAAGACATCGTCCAAACGCTTGAGCAAGCCGTGAATTTGCTCCAACCCGTGCAGTGTTTTCAGATAGAGCTTTTGATGGCGAACCGTCAGATCACTGCCTTCAACCAGCGTTAAACCCAGTTGGCGTGCGAGATATGCATGCTCGAAGTAAGTTTCGTTGTAGGGCCCTGGCGTGAGCAGCGCAATGTGTGCATCGCTACCCCCTGGGCTCAATTGGCGCATGCTCGCGACCAGCGCTTGGTAGGTCGATGCCAGAGGATGCACTTGCGCATCTTTGAAGGGCGCAGAAAACAAGCGAGAAACGATGCTTCTGTTTTCTAACAAATAGCCCAGCCCCGAAGGTGCTTGTGTGCGCTGCGAGACCACCCACCAGGCGCCCGCTGGCGAGCGCGCAATATCAAACGCGACCACATGCAAATGCCGCCCGCCAGCCAGGCGAGCCTCATGCATGCCGCGCAAATAGCCGCGATGCCCCTGCGTGAGTGCGGCTGGCAGCAAAGCATCGCGCAGCAACGTCTGCAGCCCATACACATCGGCCATGATGCCTTCCAGCACCCGGGCGCGCTGCAAGATGCCTGCTTCAATCGCTTGCCATTCTTGGCCAGTGAGTAAAAACGGAAACAAATCCAGCGCCCAAGGCCGCGCCGGCCCTGCGCTGCTGTCGGCATGCGCATAGACGTTGTAGCTCACGCCATTGCTGCGAATTTGCTGAGCCAACTCGGCTTGCTTGCTGCTGAGCTGCTCTGCATGGGCCACACCCATGCTGCCCAAGAAGCGCTCCCATAAAGGCGCCAGCGGTGCTTGAAAAGAGGATGGGGCGGCATCAAAAGCTCTGCCATGGAGCTCATCAAAATGCCCGCTCGTGCATGGCATAGCATGGCGATCGACGAAAGCTTGGCCGACCGTGGCATACCCCAAGGCCTCTGAGCGAGGCACTTGGGGAAAGTAAGATGGATCAGCGGTGTTCACAGGGTCGTGTTGTGTGTTTTTGCTATTTTCTCACGCACCGCCATGGCATCTTGAGGACCATCGCCCGAGCATCGACGCTCAGCGGTCTGCGCCCGCCAAGCGTCGCAAATCCAGCGTATACGGAAACTCTGCGCTGCCCAATGCAGCAGTAGGTGTTTGCAGCGTTGCCACGCGTGCGGTTTGCTCGCCCGGCGTGTGCCCCATTGGGATGAAGCGGTTCAAGCGCCGGCTCTCTGCCTCATTGGCGTTCACCGGAAAGCTGTCGTAGCTCAAGCCGCCCGGATGCGCAACATGGTATTGGCAGCCGCCCACCGCACGCTTGGCCCAGGTGTCCACCACATCAAAAATCAGCGGCACATGCACGCCGATGCTCGGATGCAAAGCTGAATAAGGCTTCCAAGCGATATAGCGCACGCCCGCCACACACTCGCCGGCCACGCTGGTGGCTTGCATCGGCAGGGCATGGCCATTGACCGTGATCACATAGCGCGATGGGTTGAAATTTTGCACATGCACTTCGATGCGCTCTAGCGATGAATCCACGCTGCGTGCCATGCCGCCCGCCGCGCCCTCTTCGCCCATCACATGCCAAGGCTCCAATGCGGTGCGCAGAGTCAGCGTCATGCCAGCCACACTGAGGCTTCCTATGGTGGGAAAGCGAAACTCAAAATGCGGCGCAAACCAGCTGGCTTCAAACGCATAGCCTGCCGCATTGAGCTCGGTAAGCACATCCAGCAGATCACGCCACACGAAATGCGGCAGCAAAAACTTGTCATGCAATTGCGTGCCCCAGCGCGTGAGCGGTGTGATGCGAGGATGCTGCCAGTAATGCGCAATGAAGGCGCGCAAAAGCAACTGCTGCACCACGCTCATGCGCGCATGCGGCGGCATCTCAAATGAGCGCAACTCCAGCAGCCCGAGCCGCCCGGTGGCTGAATCGGGCGAGTAGAGTTTGTCGATACAAAATTCGCTACGATGGGTGTTGCCGGTCACATCCACCAAAATATTGCGCAAGGTGCGATCAATCAGCCAAGGCGGCATGCCTTGATCGGCAGCAGCTTTTTGGGCTTTGACGATCTCATGCAAAGCAATCTCAAGCTCATAGACTTGATCGTTGCGCGCTTCATCCACACGCGGCGCTTGGCTGGTGGGGCCGATAAACATGCCGCTGAACAAATAGCTCAGGCTCGGGTGGTTGTGCCAAGTGCTCAGCAGGCTGGCCAGCAGCTCTGGCTTACGCAGGAAAGGGCTGTCGGCGGGCGTGAGGCCGCCCATCACAAAATGGTTGCCACCACCGGTGCCGGTGTGTTTGCCATCGGTCATGAATTTTTCTGCACTCAAGCGCGATTCAAATGCAGCGTCGTACAAAAACTCGGTGTTCTCGACCAGCTCTGTCCAGTTGTCCACCGGCTGAATGTTCACCTCAATCACACCGGGATCGGGTGTGACTTGCAGCATTTTCAGACGCGGATCTCGCGGCGCCGGATAGCCCTCCAGCACGACTTGCAAATTCAAGGCTTGTGCGCTGCGCTCGATCGCGCTTACCAGCTCCAAATAGCTCTCCAGCCGCACCACGGGCGGCATGAAGACATACAGCAGCGTGCCCTGTTTTGCATCGTTGGCAGCATCAGCATGTGGCGCGGGGCGAACTTGTGCGCACAAAGCGGTTCGCGGCAACCAATGCGCGGATTCCAAAGGCAATGCCAAGCGATCCACATCGGGCTGCTGCGCTGTGGCAGCCGCCCCCGCTTTGCCGGCAGGCTGCGCCTGTGCATCTGCCAAAGGTGGCCGCTGCACCATCGGATCTTCTTCGATCAGATAAGGGAAATCTTGGGTGTGTACCCAAGGCAAGGTATCCAGCGGCAGGCGGTAGCCCAGCGCTGAATCACCGGGGATCAAAAACAGATGCCCGCCGCGCACATGCCAGCGCCCTGTGTTCCAACGGGTGGCGCGTGTTGCTGGCAAGGCTTTGACGGCATTCAAATCAGCTTCTGGGCTTTCGTCAAAGGTTTGCAGCGGCAACACATAGCCCACCACCGTGCCCAGTTGTTGGTCAAACACATGCGCCAAGCGCTCTCGCTCGAGCGGATCAGCAAGGCGCGAATCGAGCACATTCACATTGGCTGGCAAGCGCTTTTCGCGCCACATGTAATACCAAGCATCTTCGAAGGCGGGGCAAATGTAGGGATGCTGCTTGACTTGCGGCAAACCCAGCTCTTGACTGAGCCGCTCGATAAAACGGTGCGCATCCTCGCTGGTGTACTGCTGCGGTTTGCGTTCATCCGCCAGCAAAGCGGCGTTTTTCCAAATCGGCTGCCCGTCTGCACGCCACAAGATACTGAATGCCCAGCGCGGCAGTTGTTCACCCGGATACCATTTGCCTTGGCCGATATGCACCAAACCACCCGGCGCATAGCGCTTCATGAGCTTGTGCATGATCTCTGTAGCGAAAGTGCGTTTGGTGGGGCCTTGGGCATCGGTGTTCCACTCGCGTGCATCGCGATCATTGACGGCCACAAAAGTCGGCTCGCCGCCCATCGTCAAGCGCACATCACCGGCTTTTAAATCTGCGTCCACTTGGTTGCCCAGCGCCAACACTTGGGCCCATTGCTCGTCGGTGTAGGGCTTGGTCACGCGCGGCGTTTCTGAGAAGCGGCTGATGCGCATGTCGTGCTTGAAGACCACCTGCGCGGCTTCAACGACGCCTTCAATGGGGGCGGCGCTGGATGGCTGAGGCGTGCAAGCCAAAGGAATATGGCCTTCGCCGGCCATCAAGCCTGAGGTGGCATCCAAGCCCACCCAGCCCGCGCCCGGCAAATACACCTCACACCAAGCATGCAAATCGGTGAAATCCACTGTGGTGCCGCTTGGGCCATCAAGCGCTTTCACATCCGGCGTGAGCTGGATCAAGTAGCCCGACACAAAGCGAGCAGCCAAGCCACAATGGCGCAACAAATTGACCAGCAACCAAGCCGAATCCCGGCATGAACCCTGCGCGAGAGCCAAGGTCTCTTCTGGCGTTTGCACGCCTGGCGCCATGCGGATCAGATAGCGGATGTCTTGCTGCACCAAGCGGTTGATGCCGATCAAGAAATCAATGCTGCGCTGGTCGCTGCGATTGACTTTTTTCAAGTATTGCGCGACCAAAGGCGTGGCAGGTGTGTGTGGATCAGCGAGCAAATAAGGCGCGAGCTCTTGCGACTCAGCCGCGCTGTAAGCCAGCGGGTAGCGCTCCGCGCTGGGCTCAAGAAAAAAGTCAAACGGGTTGTAGACCGACATTTCCACCACCAAATCCACCGTGACCTTGAATTCCTTGACTTTCTCCGGAAACACCAAGCGCGCCAAATAATTGGCAAACGGGTCTTGCTGCCAATTGATAAAGTGGCCAGAAGGCTCGACCGTGAGGGAATACGAGACCACCCGGCTGCGGCAATGCGGCGCGGGGCGCAACCGGATCACCTGCGGCCCCAGGCTCACAGGATGGCTGTATTGGTAGTGGCTAACGTGACAGAGGGCGGCTTGAATAGTCATGGCGATGTGTGGTTGTGGCGAAGTACAGCAAAGCGCAGCAATATTGAGGCCAAGTTGAATTCATCATACTTGGTTTGATGTGTGCCAGAAATGTGCCAGAAATTGCCCTCGGCGCAGCGCATGGCGATCTTAGCGTTGGCTGCCGGTGGCGGCTTCGCAACGCAAATTTTATGCAAAAGCAGCCAATAGCCAACTTATTTACTACATAGTACGCTCCTAATTTAATAGCGTTCCGCGCAACAATCCGAGCAAGGCGCACAAAGCAATGGTCTTCACGATGCCCCATTGCAGCTTGAACAAAGCAAAAGCGGCCAGCAGCATCAAAGCCGCCGCTGCCCCGTCTAAGCCCTGCTGGCCAATGACGGTGTGCGCAATGAACAACACGGCCAGCGATGCAATCGCACCAACGACGGCGGCGCTGATGGCTTTCAGTGGCGCCGTCAAACCCAGCTTGCCATGTGTGGATTCCACAAAAGGCCCGCCCGCCAGGATGAACACGAAACTTGGCAAAAACGTGAACCACGTGGCCACCACTGCCCCCCAGCAGCCCATGATGAACATCGCCGCAGCCATGAGGCCGGTGCCTGATCCCATGCGCTGAGCTTCCAGCGCCTGCCCCACATAGCCCACAAACGCCACGATCATGATCAGCGGGCCTGGTGTCGTCTCACCCAAGGCCAAGCCAGCCATCATCTGGTCTGGCGTGAGCCACTGGTTGGCCACCGCCGTTTGCGTCACATAAGGCAGCACCGCATACGCGCCACCAAAAGTCACCATCGCCGCTTTGCTGAAAAACCAAGCCATTTGCGTCAAGCTGCTGCTCCAGCCCTGCCAAGCGATCAAGGCCGCGATGCTCGCCACCCAGAGCAACACACCGATCAGCAGCACGCGCAGCATTTTCGCTTTGGAAAACACCGCATGCACTGGCGTGGGCGTGTCGTCACCGATCAAATAGCCTGCACTGCTCGCTTTGGCCGCGCCGCCATGCCCGCCCGCCGCAAACTGCGCAGGATAGCGCTTCGCACCGAGCCAGCCCACCCAGCCTGCGAGCAGCACCATCCATAAAAAGCTCACACTGAAAAAAGTCATTGCTACAAAACTTATAGCAGACAAAGCAATCAGAATGCCGGCAATCTTGGGGTTTGGCATCGTTCTGCTGGCCACACGCCAGAGCGCATGCACCACAATCGCGGCGACCGCACACTGCACACCCCACAGCACAGATGCCACCGCCGGGACTTGGCCATAAACCACAAACACCCAGCTCAGCGCAATCAAAATAAACAACGATGGCAACACAAACAGTGCGCCAGCCACCAAAGCGCCCGGCGTGCGATGCATCAGCCAGCCGATATAGGTGGCCAGCTGCTGCGCTTCGGGCCCGGGCAGCAGCATGCAGTAATTGAGCGCGTGGTTAAACCGCGCCTGCGAAATCCAGCGCCGCTCATCGACCAGCTCTTTTTGCAAAATAGCGATTTGGCCAGCCGGCCCGCCAAAGCTGATCAGGCCCAGCTTGAGCCAAAACAGCAGTGCCTGAAAGAATGAGACGTGGGGCGCAGGTGGCAGCATGTTGTTGGCCTTCATTTTTCTTGCCGAGGCCATGCCACTGCGCGCCATGCGGCAATGTCTTCAGGGCTGTCTGCGCCGTCTTCTCCGCCCAGCAAGCCGCCAGCGAGGGCTTGGGCAGAAAAACCCAAGCTGCGAAGCTGGCTGCAGGCATCTGCACTCACCTGGTGGCCATAGACGCAATAGACGACGATGTCTGTGTCGCGCAATGCGGCGTTTGTTGCCGCCCAAGTGGCCAAATCCTGCGGGGCGCAGCGCAATGCGCCAGCCAACATCTGTGAGCTGGCTTCAAATGCAGCATCGCGCCGCACATCCAGCAGCACGGGTGCAGGCGTTGTTGCGATGCGCGACAAAAGATCAGAGGGGGAAATCGAGAAAGAAGACTTCATGCGGTGTCCATGCGAAAAATTCCTGAAATTCAGGGTTGCCCAGCACTTGGACGGGACACCGTCAGTCTTTTCAAAGTAACTCAAAAAGATTGGGAGGCTTGAAATCCCAATACACTGATTCTAAGCGCAACAACTGGGACAAGACAGCATGCATCGTCTAACTGCGCAACAGTTTTTCTTCTGCCAGCGCCAGCGCCTTCGGCTTGCCATTGAGCACCAGCGTATCCCCCTCTTCCAGGCAGGTGCTTGTGTCCAGGGCCACCAGCTGCCCGCCTTTTCTGCGTAAGCTCATCACGCGCACGCCCACAGCATGCAAGGCCAGATGCGCAAGCGGTGCGCCGCACGCTTTTGCAGACACAGGCACCGTGACCGTTTGCAGGCGCTCATGATTGAGCTCATCGACGGTGTCGTCATCTTGGCCATGAAAATACCCGCGCAATAAGTTGTATCGCGCGTCGCGCTGGTCTTGCACAGTGCGGATCACTCTTCGCATGGGCACACCCACGAGAGCGAGTGCATGGCTTGCCAACATCAAGCTGCCTTCAATCGATTCGGGCACGACTTCGGTGGCGCCAGCGGCGGTGAGCTTGTCGAGATCATGGTCGTCTTGTGTGCGCACAATCACGGGCACTTGCGGCGCATGGCCACGCGTGTTGGCCAAGACCTTGAGCGAGCTGGCCACATCAAGATATGTGATCACCACCGCACTGGCGCGCGCCAAGCCTGCCGCCATCAGTGCTTGCAGCCGCGCTGCATCGCCAAACACCACGCTGTCGCCCGCCGCCGCAGCTTGGCGCACACGATCTGGATCCAGATCGAGCGCCATGTATGGGATGCCCTCGCGCTCCAGCATTTTGGCCAAATTTTGCCCACAGCGGCCATAGCCGCAAATGATGACATGCTTGTCGCGGCTGATGGATTTTTTGGCGATCTGCGTCATTTGCAGAGATTGCGCGAGCCATTCGCTGCTGACCAGCTTCATCACGATCCGGTTGGCATACATGATGATGAAAGGCGTGGCAAGCATGGAGAGCACCATACTGGCCAAAATTGGATTGAGCATGGCACTGCTGACCAATTTGCTTTGCTGCGCCAGCGTGAGCAACACAAACCCGAATTCACCGGCTTGGGCAAGATACAAGCCTGTGCGCAGCGCGGTGCCGCTGGGCGCTTTGAGCAGTTTGGCTAAAGCGGTGATCATCACGAGCTTGAACGCCACCGGCACGAGTGTGAGCAACAGCACCAGCGGCCAGCGCTCCCACACAATGCGCCAATCGAGCAGCATGCCAATCGTGATGAAGAAGAGCCCCAGCAGCACGTCGTGGAAAGGGCGAATATCCGTTTCCACTTGGTGCTTGTATTCCGTCTCCGACACCAGCATGCCCGCGATGAATGCACCGAGCGCCAGCGACAGCCCCGCAATCTCGGTGAGCCAAGCCAGCCCAAGCGTGATCAGCAACAGATTCAAAATGAAGAGCTCTTCGCTTTTGCGCCGCGCCACCAGTGTGAGCCACCAGCGCATCACTTTTTGCCCGCCGGTGAGCAAAATGGCGATCAGAAATGTCGCTTTGAGCGCTGCCAGGCCGAGCGCCATAGCCAGTTTGTCAGGCGATGCGCCCAGCGCCGGCACGAGCACCAGCAGCGGCACCACGGCCAAATCTTGAAACAGCAACACACCCATCACACGCTTGCCATGCTCGCTTTCTAGCTCCAGCCGCTCTTGCATGAGCTTGACCACAATTGCGGTGCTGCTCATGGCCAATGCGCCGCCCAGAGCCAAGGCGCTTTGCCAGCTCATGGCCCAATACTGAGGCAGCACAGAGGCGAGCGTGAGCGATGCTGCGGTGGCGATCAGCATCGTGAGCACCACCTGCAAAAGCCCGAGGCCAAACACATGCTGGCGCATCGAGCGCAGCTTGGGCAGGTTGAATTCCAGCCCGATCACAAACATCAGGAAGACGACGCCAAACTCAGCGAGGTAGCGTATAGACGATGAGTTTTGCGCAAGCGCCAATGCATTGGGGCCAATGATCACACCCACAGCCAAATAGCCCAGCATGGCAGGCAATTTCAGCATGCGGCAAACCACCACACCCAGCACGGCGGCCAGCAAATACAACAAGGTCAGCTCAAGGGCATTCATGCCTGCAATACTAGCAAACCATGTGCCGCGCCTTGGCAGCGTGTGCGGCAAGGTGTAAAAATGACTGGCGAGTCAATTTATCAACCGCTTGTCTGAACTTTGGGTTGGCCTCCTTTTTTTTAGGCATCGAAGTAAAATCCTTCGCATGAATTCCAAAGCCATCTCCAAACCGGCCGAGCAACCGCCCACGCAAGCTGCGGCAAAAATCAGCGATGCACGGGCGCCCAAAAAACCCAGCTTCAAGCAGCAAATGCTGGCCGCGCGCGAAGAGGCGATCATTGATGTGGTCAACCGCTTGCTGGCCGAAAAAGGCTTTGATGCGATGACGGTGGACGAAGTGGCTTTTGAAGTGGGCGTGGCCAAGGCATCGCTCTACAAGCATTTCCCCAGCAAAGAGGATTTGGCCACCGCAGCGATGGTGCGCGTGATGCAGCGCGCTGTGGCGCAGCTTGCAAGCCTGGATGATGCAGCCAAGCCCATTGACAAGCTCAAAGCTGTGGCGCGCTGGATGATGCAGCTCAAGCTGGCTGGCGACATGCCCAATTTACCCAGTCAAAATTCATCCTTGCGCGCGACTCTGGTGGGCAACAAAGCTTATATCGATGCGCTGATGAACATCTCCGACACCCTTGGGCAATGGATCGAAGCTGCGCAAGCTGACGGGCAAATCAGCAGCAAGCTGCCTGCGATTGCGGTGCTCTACACGCTCTATGCCCGCGCCTGCGATCCAGTGCTTGAATTCCTCAAGGTCTCCGAGCTCTACACCGATGCTCAGATCCTGGGCATGGTGGAGATGAGCTGCTTTGATGGGCTGGTCGAGCGCTAGCAGTTAAAGCATTTTCACCTGTTTGCCAGCTTAGCGTCTGCATAGTATGCTATACAAATAATAGCGCGTATTTTTACATCCAAGTCTTTGCATGGTCTTTTGCAAACTGCGCAAACTGAATCGGCGCACGGCCCAGCAAGCTTTGCACATCGGTGCTGA
Source organism: Variovorax sp. (assembly GCA_031388245.1). Taxonomy (GTDB): domain Bacteria; phylum Pseudomonadota; class Gammaproteobacteria; order Burkholderiales; family Burkholderiaceae_C; genus JANMDU01. Next base: position 5,566 of record JANNED010000185.1, on the reverse strand, counting down.
TGCCCGATGCATAGCCTTGGCCCACCAAGGTGTTGAGTGAATCCATCCAATCGACCAGCTGCGCGGGCATCTTCCATTCATCTCGCATCACGCTGGAGCTTTGCTCCACCGTGATAGGCATGTAGCTGACAGTGCGGCCAAGGGCTGTTGACAGCAGTGCCATGCGCTGCGTATCCGTGAGCGATTCGTTGCCAGTCAAGGTGTAGGCTTGGCCCGCATGGGGCGCTGGATTTTTCAAAATATGCGCGGCAACCGATGCAATATCGCGCACATCAATCAAGCTTTGCGCTGCATCGTTGGTTGCGCCATACACAGCACCCGCTTTGACCATTTGCGCTTGAAACGTGATGTAGTTTTGCATGAATCCTGCATTGCGCAGGAAAGTGCTGGGAATGCCACTTTGTGTGAATACCGCATCAATCTCGCCCTGCAAGCGAGGCAAACTAAAGCCTGCTTGGGCATCTGCGCCTGCGCCGCTGGAGCGCACAATGTGCTTGACACCGGCCGCCACAGCAGCTTGCGCCACATTGTGAGCCAATTGCAATTTGTGCGGCACGAGTGGCAACAACACAAACAAAGTGTCGATGCCTGCAAACGCCTGCGTGAGCTGCTCCACCGATTCAAAGCTTGCCGTTCGCATTGGCACAGACGCCGCCGTGCTTGGCTTAGAAGACATGATTTGAAAAGGCGTGTTGGCGGCTTGCAGAGCTTTCACCAGCTCGCTGCCAATCGTTCCCGTGGCACCTGTGATCAGAATATTGTTGCTCATGATGATGTCCTTTTGAAGAGTGGATGCCATGAATTGTGGGCTTCTTCTCTGCTAAGAAACAGCCATAATCACTCACATCATTCGCAACTTAAAGTTGAAAATCATGAAGCAATTGCAAGCGATGTTGCCCGGCCTGATCAGCGCCATTCAATCGGCAGACTGTGGCAGCTTCTCCGCTGCCGCCCATGTGCTTGACCTCACGCCAGCGGCAGTGAGCAAGAATGTGGCGGCGCTGGAGGCGCATCTCAAAGTGCGGCTGTTCAATCGCACCACGCGCCGGCTTGCCCTGACCGAAGAGGGCCGCGCCTTTGTGGCGCAGGCACGCATCGGCGTGCAGGCGCTGGAGGATGCCCATGCTCTGGCGGCGCAGGGCGTGCAGCCCGAAGGTTTGGTCAGAGTCAATTGCGCCGTGGGCTTTGGGCGGCGCTATGTGCTGCCGCTGCTGCCTGAGTTTTTCAAAGCCTACCCACACGTGCGCGTGGAGCTGAATTTGAACGACAACCAAATTGATCTGGTGCAAAGCGGCTTTGATGTGGGCATACGTGGCGGCAGCCAGCCGCCGGGTGGCATGGTGGCGCGAAAAATTTGTGCGATTTCTTCGCTCTTGGTCGCTACGCCACGCTATCTCAAAGCGCATGGCACACCGCAAACGCCTGCCGATCTCGCGCAGCACCAGCTCATTCGCGTCAAATTCTTGAATGGCCGCATGCCTGCTTGGCCTTTTAAAAACAGCGTTCAGGGTGCAAGCAACTCGCAAAGCATTGCAGCGGTGGATGCGCCCGCACAGCTGTTGCTCTCAGACCCCGAGGTGGTGCTGGATGCGGCGCTGCTTCACATCGGTATTGCCCGAATTGGGCGCCATCATGCGCGTGGCGCATTGGCGCGTGGTGATTTGGTCGAGGTCTTGCCTAAGCTGCATGTGAGCGACGAGGCGAGCATGGCGCTGTTTTACCCACATCGTGCAGGCTTGGCGCCGCGTGTGCGCGTATTGGTAGATTTTTTGCTGGAGCGCTTTAAAAGCATGCCTGCATTGCAAGCTTGATCCACATCTTCATGTGCAATTTTAAAGAGATTTTGGCATTTTGCCGGCATCGTCTAGGCATAGTTTGCTATTAAATGTATAGCGCTTAAGATGGGTCAAGAAACAATGTATGCCGCAGCGCCTGCGGAAAGCAGTGTGCCATCTTCGCTGCAAAACGCCATGCGTGTATTCGCCACACGCGAACCGAGCCGCAGCACTTCGGCTGTGAGAATGAATTTTTCGCCAATGGCTGGCCGCAAATAATCCACCCGCAGATCAATCGTGCCCAGCTTGGCAAAGCGCTTGAGACGATCAGGCGCAGGCTCTTCATGGTGCTGCGCCCCCATGGCGCACATCACTGCCAGCCCGCCCATCGCATCCAAGCAAGCGCTGATCACACCGCCGTGCACGCGGTTGTAGGCGAAATGGCCCACCAACTCAGGCCTCATCGCAATATGAGCGCGGCAGCTCAGCGGTGCAAGATGATCGATCTTCAAACCGAGCGTTTGGTTGAAAACAATTTTTTCTTCAAAGATCTCGCGCGTGCCCGCGCAAAAAGCAGCATCAAGTGTGATGGTGGAGAGATCGAGTTTTTTGATCATGAGACAAGATTCTGTGCAAAGGGTTAAAATATAGATGCTGGGCGACGAAGGTCGGCTTCATGCGGTGTGGTGATTTGGTTCACCCTATATCGTCCGGCACTCTTATTCCAACACCCGCTCGGCTCAGTAGAGTCAGCGGGTGTTTTTCATGGAATTCGCCCGATTCAAGATCGATTACCTGGCCAAACTTGGGCCACATGGCCTTGAGATAGCGCTCCTCGCCGCGCTCATAAAAGCGCTGCAAGGCCCAAAGCAGATAATCACAAGCTTGAAGGCCTTCGTTTTGAACTGGGTAGGTGCAGTGCACGGTCATGTTGTGCGGTAACTCAAAGCCAGCAATTAGATCAAACTCGCGATTGACTTGATCCAATACCTTTTGCAAGGCGTATGTACGCGGTTTGGTGCCTCTCACGGCAAACGTCACGTGTTTTTCGCCACCCATAGGATGAAACTGCCTGAATAAATGCGCGATTAGCTCATCATAAAGTTCATGGTTGTTCGCTTTATACCGAGAGGCTGTATTTTTTGCCATCGCATCAAGTACCTGCGTCAAAAGTACTTGCTTATCTTTAACAACAGCCATAAAACGTAACTCATGCCGCAAAAGTAACGAAAACACAGCATGTCTAACTTCTGGTAGGTCATCTTTGGCATGAAAGAACAAAGCTGTTTTGCCAGCTTCAGTTTGCATCGACGGCACTGTTTTAAGAAGAGGATCAGCAAGCAAGCGCACTCGCAGCGACTGCATATCGGCTTGCAATGCGGGTAAATCTATAACCTCGAGCCTACCTACCATGAAAAAGCGCGAAACTAGCGGCGTTCCAACTAGCACTTTGCCATAGCGTCCGAAGAGCGTGGTATCGCCAGTCTCATCAATAAAGAAACTTTGCCTACTTGTCATAGTCGTTGAATATAGCTGTTGTGAAAACACGGGCTATGAACAAGCTTGTCGCCAAGTGGTAGCTGGACTTTTTCTCTAGCGCAGCATGCCGAAATCCAGAAATAAGGCGTGATGGCGCATCTATGGCATCCGTATCACACGATGCCAGTGCATTTCTTCTATCGTCTCAGCTAATGCTTGAGAAATCTGGCAACCTGCGCTCCATGAAAGCTGTGAACGCTTCTTTGGCAGCGGGTTCTTGCAGCATGCGGCCAAAGCTTTTGCCTTCCTCAAGCATGCGCTCGGTGATGGCTGCACTGCTGGTTTTTTTGAGCAGGCGTTTGGTTTCGATCAAGCTGCTGATGGGTTTGGAGCTAAGCTTTTGCGCCCACTGCATGGCCACGCGGGTGGCTTCTGAAGGTGGGACGACGCGGTTGACCAAGCCGATTTCTAGCGCGGCCTCTGCCATGAAGGGCTCGCCCAGCAGCAGCGCTTCAGCCGCGCGGTGGTAGCCCATCATTTGCGGCACGAGCAGGCTGCTGGCCGCTTCGGGGCAGAGGCCAAGGTTGACGAAGGGCATGGAAAACGCTGCGTTGTCGCCGGCAATCACCAAATCGCAATGCAAGAGCAGTGTGGTGCCGATGCCCACCGCTGGGCCACACACTGCGGCCACGATGGGCTTGGGGAACTGCGAGATGGCGGCAAGAAATTGAAAGACAGGGCTGTTGCCAGCCACGGGTGGGCTGTTCAAGAACTCGCCCAGATCATTACCAGCCGAGAAGATCGCCTCGTGGCCTTGGAAAACGACGACGCGAATCGCGGCATCATCTTTGGCGGCGTTGAGCGCATCAGCGAGCTGCTGATACATCGCCGCCGTAATGGAATTTTTCTTTTCAAAACGGTTGAAAGTCAGCGTGAGGATGCTGCCTTCGCTGTGGCTGAGGATATCTTGAGACATGTGTGTTGCTCCTGAATTAATAGCTAACTTGCTATATTTTATGCCGGCTAAGTGTCGATTTCTGTCTCAAAAAGCACAGAAAGGGCATTGCTGCCCTCTCAAAATCAACACTTCACTTTGAACCGTTCCGTTCGGGCTGAGCTTGTCGAAGCCCTTACCAGCCCTTCGACAAGCTCAGGGCGAACGGATTTACATGCGCTCGAAGATACCCGCCGCGCCCTGCCCCATGCCCACGCACATCGTGACCATGGCGTATTTGCCTTGGATACGCTGCAAACCATGCACAGCAGTGGCCGAACGAATCGCACCGGTTGCGCCCAGTGGATGGCCCAGTGCAATCGCGCCGCCCAGTGGATTGATTTTGCTGGCATCCAAGCCGAGCGTGTTGATGACGGCGAGCGATTGCGCGGCAAAGGCTTCGTTGAGTTCAAACCAATCAATATCGTCTTGCTTCAAGCCCGCGTATTTCAGCGCGGCTGGGATGGCCTCAATCGGGCCGATGCCCATGATGTGCGGTGGCACGCCACGGCTGGCATAGCTCACGAATTTAGCGATGGGCTTCAAGTTGTAGCGCTTGAGAGCCGCTTCGCTCACCAAGATCAACGCGCCTGCGCCGTCGGATGTTTGTGAGCTGTTGCCCGCTGTCACCGAGCCACGCGCTGCGAATGCGGGGCGCAGCTTGGAGAGGCCTTCGACCGATGTATCGGGGCGAGCGCCTTCATCCAAGCTCACGGTGCGCGCGCTGCTTGAGGTTTCGCCGCTCTCCAAATTCACGCTGCGCTCAATCACTTCAATCGGCGCCATCTCGGCGGCAAAGTGCCCGGCTTTCATTGCGGCCACGGCTTTGGCATGGCTCTTCACGGCAAATTCATCTTGGCTTTCGCGCGAGACTTTCCACTGCGTGGCGACCTTCTCTGCCGTCATGCCCATGCCATAGGCGATCCCGTAGTTTTCCACATTGTCAGTGTCCGCAAAAATCGCAGGCGAGAGCGATGGCGCATTACCGCTCATCGGCACCATGCTCATGCTCTCAGCGCCTGCGCCAATCATCACATCAGCTTGACCCACTTGAATTGCGTTGGCTGCCATGGCAATCGCTGACAAGCCCGAGGCGCAAAAGCGGTTCACGGTGATGCCGCCCACGCTCTTGGGCAAGCCCGCGAGCACAGCGGCTACGCGCGCCACATTCAAGCCTTGCTGACCTTCTGGAATGGCGCAGCCTGCGACGATGTCTTCAATCGCAGCGGGGTCGAGGTTAGGCACTTGCGAGATCGCGTTGCGCAGCACGGCGGCCAGCAGATCGTCAGGGCGCGTGTTACGGAAAAAACCGCGATGC
>JANNED010000206.1:0-1782 GCA_031388245.1 Variovorax sp. | reverse complement strand
ATCGAGGAGTTTGTATCCCTCGCGTTGATTGGCGGGGCTAAACGGGTGAATGTTGGCAAACTCAGGCCAGGTGATCGGGATCATCTCGCTGGTGGCGTTGAGCTTCATGGTGCAAGAGCCCAGCGGGATCATGGTGCGATCGAGTGCCAAATCTTTATCAGAGAGCTTGCGGATGTAGCGCAGCATCGCTGTCTCAGAGTGATGCGTGTTGAAGACAGGGTGTGTGAGGAAGGGGCTGGTTCGGCGCAATGAATGCGGGATCAATGGCTCGATGCCTTTTTCAAATTGCGTGAAGGATGGAATTGATTTTCCCTGCGCGAAGATGCTCCAGATGAGTTCTACATCTTCGCGAGTCGTCGTCTCATCCAAGCTGATGATGAGGTATTCATCCCAAGCTTTTCGCAAGTTAGCGCCCATGGATACTGCTCGGAGTGCTATCGAATCCGTAGCTGCTTGGGTATGCAAGCAAATCGTGTCAAAGCCACTGCTGTGTGTGCCAAGTGCCATGCCCATTTGCTCCAAACCTTTGGCCAAAATGGCGGTGTAGCTGGCTACGCGTTGCGCGATGCGCTTCAAACCCACAGGGCCGTGATACACCGCATACATGCTCGCAACGACTGCTGGCAACACCTGCGCGGTGCAAATATTGCTCGTGGCTTTCTCGCGGCGAATGTGCTGCTCGCGGGTTTGCAGCGCGAGGCGGTAAGCAGGGTTGCCATGCGCATCCACACTCACACCCACCAAGCGGCCCGGCATGGAGCGTTTGAAATCATCTTTGCAAGCGAGAAAGGCTGCATGTGGCCCGCCGTTGCACAGTGGCATACCGAAGCGCTGCGTGGAGCCGATCACGATGTCTGCCGCGCCAGCAGGATCGCCATGGCCCCATTGGCCGGGGGGCATGAGCAAGGTCAGCGCGAGCAGGTCGGTAGCCACGATGTAGGCCGCACCTTTCGCATGCGCGGTTTTGACATCGTTGCTTTCTTCGCTCAATCTGCCGCTCGTCGATGGATATTGCTCCAGCACAGCGAAATAATCATCGCCCGCAATCAGCGCATCCCATCCTTCTTGCGATTGCGCCGTTTTGATTTCAATGCCCAGCGGCTTGGCGCGGGTTTGCATGACTTCAATCATTTGTGGATGCGCATCGCCTGCCACGATGCAGACATTGCCTTTGGCCTTGACACTGCGCTTGGCGAGCGTCATGGCTTCCGCTGCGGCAGTGGCTTCATCGAGCATGGAGGCGTTCGCCATCGGCATGCCGGTGAGATCGCACACCATCGTCTGAAAGTTGATCAGCGCTTCCATGCGGCCTTGGCTGATCTCGGCTTGGTAGGGCGTGTACGCGGTGTACCAAGCTGGGTTTTCCAGAATATTGCGCAAGATCACGCCGGGCGTGTGGCAGCTGTAATAGCCTTGGCCGATGAAATTTTTCATTAGCTTGTTTTTGTTGGCTATTTGCTTCATTTCCGCGAGCGCGGCGGCCTCGGTAATCGGCGCTGGAAGCTTCATGGCGTTGGCGCGCTTGATCGAATCAGGCACGATCGCTTCGATCAAGGCGCAGCGCGATGCTGCACCAATCACGCTCAGCATCTTCTGCTCATCGCCTTCCCAAGGGCCAATATGGCGCGCTTGGAATTCAGAGGCGTTTTCAAGTTCGTTTAACGAGGGGGCGGATTGCATCAACATGGCGCAACACTTTCTGTATTGGAGGTTGTTTCTATCAGCGGACTTGAGAGCACGGAAGACACGGAGGATGCACGGAAGACACAGAAAATACAATTT
>JANNED010000117.1:0-4117 GCA_031388245.1 Variovorax sp. | reverse complement strand
CAGCGCGCACGAGACGATGCGTTACTTCATGGCGGGATTTTTCCTTACTTTTTCTTTCTTCAAACTGCTTGATCTCAAAGCCTTTGCTGATGCTTATGCGGGCTACGACTTGCTCGCAGAGCGGTGGCACGGCTGGGGTTTCATTTATCCGTTTGTGGAGTTGGCTCTCGGCTTGGCTTATCTGGCCAACTTTTCGCCCGTCATCACAAACTGGGCCACGCTGATCATCATGGGCTTTTCAAGCATCGGCGTGATCCGCTCCGTGCTCAGCAATACCAAAATCCGCTGCGCCTGCCTAGGCACGGTGTTTCAGTTGCCGATGAGCACGGTGACGATCATTGAAGATGTGGGCATGGTTCTGATGGCGGCTGCCATGTTGATGAGCATGCATTAACGATGAATCAACCCCACTTACACAGCAGCAAGCCCGCTTTGCGCGGCGGCCTACTGGCCTTGTTGGCTGCTGCATTGTTTGGCCTGAGCACGCCGCTCACGCAACGCCTAGGCGCAGGGCTGGGTGCATTCACCACCGCCGCTCTGCTCTATGCAGGCGCGGCACTGGTTGGCTTGCTTGTCTTGCGCGGCAGCGCGCGCGAGGCAAGTGTGCGCCGCGCAGACATGCCACGCCTCTTCGCAATGGCCGCTTTTGGGGCGGCGCTGGGGCCCGTAGCGCTAGCTTGGGGCTTGCAGCGCACCAGCGGCGCCAGCGCGTCTCTCTTGCTTTCGCTGGAGGCCGTATTCACCGCCGTGCTGGCATGGGCTTGGTACAAAGAAAGCATGGACAGGCGCGTCTGGCTTGCCGTGTTGCTTTTGGTATCCGGCGGCATGCTGCTGATTTTGGAGCAAGGCTTGTCGGGCTCGGCGCAATTGTTTGGGCTGCTTGCGGTTGCCATCGCAACAGTTGCTTGGGGCATTGACAACACGCTCTCGCGCGGCGTGGCTGATCGTGACCCCGGCCAAGTCGTGGCCATCAAAGCGCTGCTGGGCTGCAGCGCCACCGGCTTGATCGCTTGGGGTAGCGGCGAGCCTTTGCCATCTGCCATCACGGCGCTCTGTGTATTCGCAGTGGGTGCTAGCGGCTACGGGCTGAGCCTGCGCTTTTATTTGCTCGCCCAGCGCAGCTTCGGCGCAGCGCGCACCGGCTCGGTTTTTGCCTTTGCGCCCTTCATTGGCACTCTCGCCGCTTTCGCATTAGGCGAGCGGGCATTCAGTCTTTGGTTTGCACTAGCAGGTGCTTTGATGTTGGTCGGCGTGTGGCTGCACTTGGCCGAAGACCACGGCCACGAGCATTTGCACGATGCACTAGAACACGAGCACGCCCACCGCCACGACGATAGCCACCACACCCACACGCACGACCCCATGCCAGCAGACGAGCACAGTCATGCGCACACCCACATGCACCACGGCCACAGCCACCCTCATGTGCCAGATTTGCATCATCAGCATGTGCACAGTTGATGACGCTACACCTACTTTGATACGGCGCGAGCACACCTTATCAGCAGATACGCTAGCAGCAAAGTGATGTCTCAAACCGCGCAGGCCTTTCTTGCCACGATGCGACATTTGATAGCGCAAGATGAGAAGCGCCTGAAAAGCTTATTGAAATAACGCTTTTTATGGAAGCTGGGAACTTTTCTATCAACTGCGCTATCATTTAACTGTGCGTAAATTCTTGATGATTACTCTGATTTTGCTAACCGGGCTTCGCGGCTTGGCTGGTGATGCCATGGCCATGGAAATGTCGCGCATTCATTCAAAAGGTGATGCAACCACATCTGTAGAAGCTTTGACCGCGCAAACTCCATCACAAGCAATGCCCTGCCACGGCGAAGGCTCAAACACCGCCCAAGTTGAAGCTGGCGTTGACCAAGCTTCAGCGGAATGTACAGCTTGTCAAGTTTGCCATTCACCTGCATTGCAATCGACTACAGCGCAATTGTGCGTTACAAAGCCACTTGCCGGCTACGCTGGCCAAACTTTCACAAACTGGGTGAGCGCTGACCTCACCCACCTGCAAAAACCACCCGTTTCCTGAGTTGTCCTTCCCTAGGTGCGTCTGCTGTTTGCATAAATGGCAGATGTCTTCCCAGTTTCATGGAGACTCAGATGATTTTTGCAATTTCAGGCCGAAAAATTCAGGCCACTTTCACTGTTTTTTGCCTCGTGTTGCCCGGCTTCGCCGCAGCCGAAAAAAGCAGCAATGCAGAGGCTGCCGTGCCTACCGTGACTTACCGCAGCGTTTTCCGCGAAACATCGCTCGGTGTTGAACGAGAAAAAATCGATTGGCGCAAAGCCAATGACGATGTAGGCAAATTCACACGCGGCCATGTAGACATCCTCAAACAAGAAGAGATGGATGCCAAGGCCATGAACGATAAGAAATCCATGGGTAGCAAACCGATGCCGCAGACACCAGCGCCCATAAGCTCTCCGACGACCGCGCCCAAGCCCACATCGATGCCCGCAAAGCCCGCAGTTGCGCCTCACAAACATTAAGGAAGCAAGCATGCCTTCATACAAAACACTTCTGGCACTCGCCTGCGCCACCGTGCTGGCAGGCTGCGCCAGCCTCTCGCCCGATGGCGGTGCAGCCGGCATCCAAGATCAAGCCGCGCTAAGCATCAAAGCCTATGGCGTGCAAGATGCGAAGCTGGCCACTGCGCCGACTGAGCAAACGGAATCTGCCGTAAAAACTATGCTGGCCGTGCCGCTGTCGATGGACAACGCGGTACGGATTGCTTTGCTCAACAGCCCCGCGATTGGCGCGAGCATGGCGCAACTGCGCATCAGCGAAGCAGATCGCGTGCAAGCGGCCACTCTTCCCAATCCGCATTTCTCGTTCATGCGCGCGGTGGAGGGCGATAAGGTGATGCTTGAGCGGGCCATTGGCATCAACATCATGGGCATCATTTCCATGCCATGGCGCAGCCAATGGCAGGGCCAGCAGCTTGAGTTGGCCCGGCTGCAAGCGGCGCAAGATGTGATCCGCTTGGCGGCTGACACACGCAAGGCTTGGATCAGCGCTGTGGCGGCGCAGCAAACGGCTCAATATGCATCACAAGCAAAAATCGCCGCTGAGGCTGCGGGCGAGCTCGCGCGCCGCATGGCTCGCGTGGGCAACTGGAGCAAGCTCAATCAAGCCAAAGAGCAAGCCATGCTCGCTGATGCGGCCACGATGCAAGCCAAGGCTGAAAATATCGCTTTTTCTGAGCGCGAAAAACTCATCCGCTTGATGGGCTTGTGGGGCGAGCAAACGCAATTCAAATTGCCAGATCGCTTGCCTGATTTGCCCAAAGAAGTGCGCGATTCGCAAGGCATCGAAGCGCAGGCTTTGTCGCAGCGTTTAGACGTTCGCGCCGCCGCGATGCAAGCCGGTTATGTTGCTAATTCCTTGGGTTTCGTGCGAGCTGCGGGCTTCATCAACGCACTCGATCTCAAGCTGATCCGCGAGAGGACCACAGATCAAACCACGGGCGATATAGAACGCAAGCGCGGCTGGGAGCTGGAGCTACCAATTCCTTTGTTTGACTGGGGCGGTGCGGCCAATGCGCGGGCGCAAGCGACTTACATGCAATCAGTGGCGCAGGTGCGCAAAAGCGCTGTTACCGCGCGCAGCGAAGCGCGTGAGGCATGGCACAGCTACCGCACGGCGCACGATATTGCTAAGCATTACCGCGACGAAATTGTGCCGCTGCGCAAATTCATCAACGACGAGAACCTGTTGCGCTACAACGGCATGCTGATTGGCGTGTTTGAGCTTTTTAGCGACACACGCAGCAACATCGCGGCAGTCAGCGCCAGCATCGACGCATTGCGTGATTTTTGGCTGATCGAAACCGATTTACAAACAGCTCTCACCGGCACATCGCCCGGCGGCCTAGCAGGCTTGCAAGCTGGCGCTGCTGCAGGCGGCGGCGCAGAAGCAAAAGGACACTAAAAATGGATCGCAGAAATTTTTTCAGCTCAGCTGCGTTGGGCGCAACCGCACTGGCTGCCACTGCTGCCAGCGTCAGCAAAGTAGCCATGGCTGCTTTGCCGGAGCCCGTGATGCAAGCCAAGCCAGACACGATGCCGCCGCTCGTTCCCCAAACCGGAAGGCCTTACAACCCCG
>JANNED010000095.1:0-1535 GCA_031388245.1 Variovorax sp. | reverse complement strand
TTTCCACGCATGCAAATACATGCGCTTCATGCCCGCTTTGGCCAGCGATTTGTTCAATTCAAAATCACCATACTTTGCATCGCCAATGATCGGATGACCATGGTGCGCGAGATGCACGCGGATTTGGTGGGTGCGGCCGGTTTTGATGGTGACTTCTAGGAGGCTGGCTTGGCTTCCCACCTGACCATCCGTTGCAGGCAGGGTGTAGAGCTTTGCGATTTTCACGAGCGTGATAGAGCGCATGCCATCTGGGTCATCCATCGCTACAACTTTCACCCGCCGCTCGCCATCATCCTCACCGCCGTTCACGAGATACTTGTGCAGCGGCAGATCGATCACTTTGAGCTTGGCTGGCCAGGTGCCCTTCACCAAAGCAAGATAGGTTTTGCCAGTTTCGCGCGCTTTGAACTGGGCTTGCAAATTCACCAAGGCGCTGCGGCGCTTCGCGATCAACAAAACTCCGCTGGTGTCGCGATCAAGCCGATGAACGAGCTCCAGAAATTTCGCACCGCCTAGCTCGCCTGCTCGACGCGCACGGCGCAATTGCTCAATCACGCCAAAACTCACACCCGAGCCGCCATGCACGGCGATGCCGGCCGGCTTGTCAATGGCGAGCAAATGATCGTCTTCGAACAGAATCGGAAATTCGCGTGGCGGCGTGTGCGATGGCCCGCTTTGCTGCGCAGCGGCTTGCGGCTCAGCGTTGTCTGTCAAACGAATCGGCGGAATGCGCACCACATCGCCCAAGAGTAGCCGCGTATCCACCTGCGCCCGCCCTTTGTTCACCCGCACTTCGCCCGAGCGAATGATGCGATACACATGCGTCTTGGGCACGCCTTTGCAGACGCGCAGCAAAAAGTTATCCAGCCGCAGGCCTTCGCTGGCAGAGTCGATGGTCAGCAGGTTTACGCTGGCAGAAGCTTGGATTGACATAAGTCTGTGATTTTAGTCAGTACTTAGACGTAAGGAGCCTAGGTGGCCTGGAAACCCACATATAATGTTCTTACCAATTGACGCGAACAAAACGCGCTTAAGTGCTTGATTGACAAGGATTTCGGCGCATAACGAAGCGGCAATTGGCGGTTGATGCCACCGATCATCTATCGGGGCGCAAGTTGGCAGGCCAGAGTCTGCGGCGGCGCTTCTTGTAGATCGGGCGAGCGGAATATTTTGTTGACACCCCTTTGGAATCTTGGCCGGCAGTTGCGCCGCGTTGAATAAACGCCCCAGCAACTGACAGCCTCTAGGAAACACGGTTTGATGATGTTTATGTTAGTGAGCATTTTGATGAGGCTAGAGCGGCTTGTTAAGTCGTTTTTAAAGCCTTTTAATGCTATGACCAGCATAGAATATGCGCAGAGTGCTATTATTTTTATAGTGATTCACTCACCCTTTGTGACTCGCATGCGCACCTCTTCATCGATAAACACCCGCGTCCCTGCGCCCACGCCAGCACGTTGCCCGAGCTAAGAGTCCGAGCTCTTACTCCCGCGCGCGCTGCCCCACGGCAATTCCTTTCGGTCTGCAAAATCTCC
>JANNED010000035.1:0-7404 GCA_031388245.1 Variovorax sp. | reverse complement strand
TTGCAGATGTGGCAAGACCAGCAAAAAATCTTCATGATGCTGGATAAAAACAAAAACAGCATGGTTGATAAAGCTGAGTTTTTAGAGTTGATGGGCAAGTCCTTTGATATGGCCATGGAGAAAATGGGCACCAAAGGCGGCACTAAGATGACTGCAAAGCAATTTCAAGAGTTCTTCGAAATGATGCACGGTCGTCGCGGCGGCTAAATTGGGCGCGTGATCATCAGCGGTTTTTTGATAGCGACTCTGTTCTGAGCGCTGGTCTCAGCTACCTGCGATGCGTAGGTAGCTGAGCACCCTTTAAGTGTTGCGGCACTTTCATCCTAACCATTGTTCAAGGAGCGAACGTCTAGGCGATTGCTCTGGGTCACCTATTGCCTTCTCATTCTTTCAACACGCACCATGGCTCGCCCACTTCGCATTGAATTCCCTGACGCTGTCTATCACGTCACCTCAAGGGGAAATCGGCAAGATGCCATCTTTGCTGACGATGTAGATCGTCAACAGCTTTTGCTGCTGTGGGAAAACGCACTGAAACGATTCGATGCATGCGCTTTAGCTTGGTGTCTTTTGGACAATCACTATCATATTGTCCTGCAAACGCGGCAAGCCAATCTTTCCGCGCTCATGCGCCAAATCAATGGCACCTATACCCAAGCTTTTAATCGCCGCCACGGAAATACTGGACATGTTTTTCAAGGCCGTTTCAAGGCTATCTTGATTGATCGCGACAAGTTTTTACTCGCGGTATGCCGCCATGTAGAACTCAACTCACTGCGCTTGAAACTTTGCAAGGAAATTGCGCAATGGCCTTGGAGCAGTTACGCTCAACTAACTGGCCGCCTACCCCCTGAACCTTGGCTGGATGCACCCACAGTTTGGACTCAATTGCTCGGTCATTCCGCCGAAACCAGCTCAGACAAGCTCCAGGCACATGAGGCCTATGCCAATTACGTTGCTGCCGGTGTGGGTAAGGAGTTTTGGGTTCAGCAACTACGCCAGCAAGTCTACCTTGGCGATGAAGAATTCGTCACACGTATGCAAGCTTTGGCACGTAATAGCATGCCCACCACTTCAGAAGTTCCACGCGCCCAGAGAGCCCAACCACATAGCCTCGCCCAGTGGTTGCAGCGCTGTAGCGGACGAAACCAAGCTATCTACAAAGCACATACGCAATCATTTATGAATTTCAGTGAAATTGCCCGCGAGTTAGGTTTGTCCACCTCTCGAATTAGTCGGATTGTGAAGTCTTTTGACAATCAACCGGACGACTTCAACACAGATAGCATCAACCCAAAACCCATCATCTAAGGGGGTCGTTTACTGAATTTTTGCAGAATAACTGAATGGATAAATCGCCAAGCTGCCAGAGCGTGGTCTTTGAGTGGATATCCAAAGAGTGCGAATTGCCATACTCATACACACAGTTTTTCAAGCAGGTGGCGTTTTTATCTAATCACAGCATGTTGCGATCTACAGTCGACAAATGAATAAGCCTTCAATAATGAAGGCTTATGTGGGGCAATGTGTACTTGCTAGCGTCACAGGACTCGCATCTATGGGCTCAGCTTGTTTATACCTTTTTAGCCCATGCGCTGCACCAACCCTTGCCGGCGACGAGCTTGTTGCCAAACACCCCGCAGCTGGCCGAACTGTCCGTCGGTTTGCCCTGAAACAAGACACACCCCGAACAACTTTGGTTGGCAGCATAGTTGGGATATTTTTTGATGTCGGTTTTGCTGCCATCGGTCTTATATCCCAAGGCCACCGCTTGGGCATCCGTGTCAAGCACAGCTTGCAACTGCGCTTGAGCTGTATTGGCTGTGGCCAAGCCAGAAATAGCCGCAGCTCCCGTGAAGAGTTGAATGAATAGAGTTCTACGCGAAGTGGTCATAAAGATACTCTCAAAATGGCGAGGTTATCGCCGATAAGGTGAATGAGATGTCAGCAGAGCAACTCAAGCATGCAAAAGCAATTCACTTGTGCATGCTTAGCGCTACTCAATGACTTATTGCTGCTTTGCGCCTTCGGTCAAGCGACGGCCAAGCGAGATCACATAAGGCGCAGCGCGGGCTGGCAGCATCGGATCAGCGGAGGCTTCGATGCCTTTGGGCATCACCATCGGGTTGTAGTTGATCGTCAGGCAAGGGCCGCCACCATCTTCAGACACGGAGGTCACTTTGAGCTGGCCTAAATTGACCTTCTTACGGCCTTCGGGCAGGGGCACGGTGGCGCTGTCGAGCTTGTCGCCGGGCTGCGCCAACTCTAGGTTGAAATTGAAAGCGACCTTGCCGTCTTTCACGCGCTGGCGAAGATCATCAAACAAAAAGCTCGGGCCTTTGGCCTTGGCTTCGTCATCCGTCAGGCCTTGCAGGCCGCCCACAGGTTCAAAAATCCATTTGCCAAATTGCTTCGCACCGCTGGCATTGACAAAGCCATAAGCATGCACACCCCAGTAATTCACGCTGCCATAGCTGGCTGGCACCGGCTGCGAGGCGAAATGCTTGCCGATCAGCAAAATTTCAGGATTGGCATCGTTGAAGGCCTTGACCTTGGCCGGATCGGGCATCTTGGTGGTGGGATCAGGCTGGCGCGATTCCACCAAACCAAAAAACTGCTGCGGCGTCGAAGCCCCAAACACGGGTGCAGAAATATTGCCCATCAGCCATTGCTCGCCGCCAGGCAAATTAAATTGCAAAGCCAGATTGCGCTGCGATTTGCCGTTATCAGGCGCTTTCGGATTCGCGCCGCCCACAGAGAAGCGCACCACCACTGGAATCGGCCGGCCACTGAACACCGATGCGGTAGACAAGCTGCGCGCATCCGCTGTGCCCACAAACTCACCGGTGGCGCAAATGCCTTTCGCGCCCGAGCGGCGATAGCCCTCAAACTTGCCATTGGTGGCTTCAAATTGGTTGATGAAGGCAGAAGGATCAACCGATCCACCCGCTGCAGCGCCTGAGCCAGCTTGCGCCAAAGCGCCGAGTGACAACATCGAAGTGGCCAAAGCCACAGAAGAAAGAACCAAATTTTTCATACAACAAACTCCTAAGGTTGAATGCGGCAGCCACAAAAATATAGCTTGCACACACCCTAGTCGTTCGCACTGCCCAATTCTTACTGGGTTGAAGAGAAAAATGGCATGCTGAAAAATTCTGACGGGCAGCATGGTGCGGCTGGCGGGGATCGAACCCACGACCCTTGGCTTCGGAGGCCAATACTCTATCCACTGAGCTACAACCGCAACGCTTTGCATTGTAGCTCTCGCGGATGGCCAAGCGCAGGGTTTACCCCCTTAACGGCCTCTTGCCTCGCTATAATCAAAGGCTGTATCTTTTTTTCAAACCAAAATCCTCATGAGCGCAGAACACGACCACCACGAAGGCCCCATCAAGACTCCTGGCCAGTTGCTTGGCACGGTGTTTTTCTCTTTTGTCGCGCCCGTCTTCATCATCATCGGGCTGGTGTATTTTGTGGTCTCTTTTGCCAAGCCAGCCAGCTCTGGCAGCGAGCTCAGCGGCTTGACGCAAGCTGAATTGGCCAAAGGCGTAGAAATGCGCATTGCCAAGGTTGGCAGCGTCGAGATTCGTGATGCCAACCGCCCCTTGGCGCTTGGCGAAGCCGTCTACAAAGCGCAATGCGTGGCCTGCCATGGCGGCGCTGTGGCAGCGGCACCTAAATTTGGCGATGCGGCGGCTTGGGGCGCTCGCATCAAAACCGGCTACGATGCTTTGCTGATCTCCGCGCTCAAGGGCAAAGGCGCGATGGGTGCGCAAGGCGGTGGCGATTGGGAAGATGCTGAAGTGGGTCGCGCCGTGGTTTACATGACCAATGCCGCTGGCGGCAATTTCCCTGTGCCTGAGCGTGCCAAGCCTGCGGAGGCTGTGGCGGCAGCCACACCAGCGGCACCTTCTGCTTCAGCGGCCAAATAATCAACAAGCGGGCACATCCAAACTGCGCTGAGGCTGTGCAAGCAACCAAACCGCCTGCGGGCGGGAAACAAACCGCCCCCGGGCGGGTGCAGCCAAGAAAACCGCCCCCGGGCGGTTTTTTGTTGTGCTGGCTTGATACCGCCTGTGCAGCCGCACAATACAATAGCCGTCATGAGTTTAGTCACACGCTGCACCTCCTGCGGCACCTTGTTCAAGGTGGTGGCTGACCAACTCAAAATATCCGAAGGCTGGGTGCGCTGCGGGCAGTGCGCCACGGTTTTTGATGCGCAGGCCAATCTCATGGCTCAGTCGCTGGCCAGCAGCCCACAACCGGCGGAGTTGGCTGGCTTGAGTGCCAATTTTTCGACAGATTCTTTGTTGGATTCCAAGCTGGATTCGCCATCGTTTCGCCCCGGCGCTTTGCGCAATTCGAGTGACATTGACAGCGAAGCAGGGCCATCGAGCAGCAGTTGGGCGGCCTCTGAATATCCTTCGCAAAGCATCCATGCTCTGGCCGTTGGCGAGAGCATTTCCGTCAGCGCGGAGCCCACCACGCTGAACACCCCGGCGGTGGATTCCACGCCGCAAGCCTCCCTGCCCGATGTGGACATGCTGGGGCCCAGCACCACGCCTGACATGACACCCAGCTTCGTGGCGCAGGCTCAGCGCGCCCAGCGCTGGCGCTCGCCTTGGGTGCGGTGTGCGCTTGGCCTGATTTTGATCGGCTTGGTGGCGGGCTTGGCCTTACAAGTGGCTTTGCAAGAAAAAGACCGTATCGCCGCCATGAAGCCCGAGGCCAAGCCTTGGCTGGATCACATGTGCGCCTATGCCGGCTGCCGAGTGCAAGCCCTCAAGAGCATTGAATCCATCACCGTGGATGCCTCCAGCTTCAACCGCATCAACAAAAACAATGCCCAGCTCGAAGCCATCACGCAAAGCTACCGCCTCGCCGTGACGCTTAAAAATACCGGCGCCCTGCCTGTGGCCTTGCCGCATGTTGAGCTAAGCCTGCAAGATGCACAAGACCAGCCGATTTTGCGCCGCGTGCTCTCGCCGGCCGATCTGGGCTCAGGCCTGGATGCGCTGGCGCCCACGCAAGATATGGCGGGCAGCCTCACGCTGCAAATTGACACCGCGCAACTGGCGGGCGGGCGCATCAATGGCTACCGCGTGCTGGCCTTTTATCCTTAACTCTGAGAAGAAAAACCAACCCATGTCTGCCATCATCTGCGGCTCATTTGCGATCGACACGATCCTTACCTTTGTGGGCGATTTCTCAAGCCAAATCTTGCCCGATCAAATTCACAAGCTCAATGTCTCGTTTTATGTGCCGGGCATGCGCAAAGAATACGGCGGTTGCGCAGGCAACATCGCCTATGGATTGAAGCAATTGGGTGGCGATCCGCTGCCGATGGCCGCCGTGGGGCCTGATGCGAGCGATTATTTGGATCGCTTCAAAAAAATGGGCATCGATACGCGATTGGTGATGATCGACAGCAGCAGCTACACCGCGCTGTGCACCATCATGACCGACCGCGGCAACAACCAAATCACCGGCTTTCACCCTGGCGCGATGGCCAATGCACACCTTAACCCCATCCAGCCCGATGAAAAAACCAAAGGCGCGGGCATCGGCATCATCTCGCCCGACGGTCGTGATGCGATGTGGGCGCATGCGCACCAGTTCAAAGCGGCGGGAATTGGGTTTATTTTTGATCCAGGCCAGCAGCTGCCCGTCTTCAATGGCGCTGAACACCGAGAGATCATCGAAATTGCCGATGTCGTGACGGTTAACGATTACGAGGGCGTGATGCTCACAGAAAAAACGGGGTGGTCTTTGGCAGAGATTTCGACCAAGGTTAAAGGCTTGGTGGTGACGCTGGCTGATCAGGGCTGCGAGGTGTGGCAGGCAGGCAGCAAGGTGCATGTGCCGGGCATGAAGGCCAGCAGCATTGTGGATCCCACCGGCTGCGGCGATGCCTTTCGTGCGGCTTTGCTCTATGGCTTGGAGCGCGGCTGGGATCTGGTGCGCTGCTGCGAGTTGGGCAACAAAATCGGCGCCATCAAAATCGCCTCACAAGGCGGCCAGAATTACACGCTGGATCACGCCGCGCTCGGCTTGTAGCACGCACCCTCGCCGCACATTCAGTATGCGCACCGTCTTCGATCAGCCTCGCTGGTATCAGCGCCTGATGCCGCTGTTTCAGGGCTTTGACGGCCCGCTGTCTGTCGCTGTGTTGCTGCTCGCCGTTGCTGGCATGCTGATCATGTATTCATCGGGCTACGATCATGGCACGCGCTTTGTCGACCATGGCCGCAACATGCTGATTGCCGGCACGATCCTGTTCATCGTGGCGCAAGTCTCGCCGCAACGCATCATGAGCTTTGCTGTGCCGATTTATGTGGCGGGCGTGGCGCTGCTGATCGCAGTAGCGCTGTTTGGCATCACCAAAAAAGGAGCCACACGCTGGGTGAACATAGGCATCACGATCCAGCCCAGCGAGATTCTCAAGATCGGCCTGCCACTGATGCTGGCCTGGTGGTTTCAAAAACGCGAAGGGCAGCTGAGACCGCTGGATTTCATTGTGGCAGCGGTGTTGCTTGCTGTGCCGGTGGGGCTGATCATCAAACAACCCGATTTAGGCACGGCGCTGCTGGTGCTGTTTGCTGGATTGGCGGTGATCTTTTTTGCGGGCCTGCCTTGGAAATTGATCGCGCCGCCGGTGATTCTGGGCGTGATCGGTATGGCGCTGATCGTGATCTTTGGCGACGCGCTGTGCGAAGATGGCTTGAATTGGCGGGTGTTGCATGAATACCAGCGCCAGCGCATTTGCACCCTGCTCGATCCCACGCGCGATCCGCTGGGCAAAGGCTTTCACATCATCCAAGGCATGATCGCGATTGGCTCGGGCGGCGTGTTTGGCAAAGGCTTCATGCAAGGCACGCAAACGCATCTGGAATTCATTCCCGAGCGCACCACAGATTTCATCTTCGCTGCTTTCTCGGAAGAGTTTGGCCTGCTGGGCAATTTGCTGCTGATCGCCTGCTATTTCTTTTTGATCATTCGCGGCTTGATGATTGCCTTGGATGCGCCCACGATGTTTTCGCGTTTGCTCGCTGGCGCAGTCACGACGATTTTTTTCACCTATTCTTTTGTCAACATGGGCATGGTCAGCGGGATATTGCCGGTGGTGGGCGTGCCGCTGCCCTTCATCAGTTATGGCGGCACAGCCATGGTGACGCTGGGGCTGGGGCTGGGCATTTTGATGTCGATTGCCAAATCCAAGCGCTTGATGCAAACCTAGCCATGTTGCCCCCACGCTCTCCCGCTTCGCGAGGATCTCTGCCCCCCGAGGGGGCTATCGCGCCTAGAGGCGGCTCGTCGTCGCTCATGTTGCCCCCACGCTCTCCCGCTTCGCGAGGATCACTGCCCCCCGAGGGGGCTGTCGCGCCTAGAGGCGGCTCGTCGTCG
>JANNED010000323.1:0-18756 GCA_031388245.1 Variovorax sp. | reverse complement strand
GGGCAAATACCCAGAGCTCAGCGAAGCCTACGAAGGCTTCCACAACATGGTTTTTACCGAAGAATCCACGGTGGGCGCATTCCTGCTGCGCGCCCGCCGCGAAGGCTTGCGCGACTTTGGCGCCTGCATGAGCCCACACACCGCTTGGCTCATTCTGCAAGGCATCGAAACCCTGCCGCTGCGTATGGCACAACATGCACGCAACACGGCTAAAGTGGTGCAATTCTTGGCAGCGCATCCGTTCGTCAGCCGAGTCGGCCATCCCATGCTCGAATCCCACTCCAGCTACGCGCTGGCGCAAAAGCTGCTTCCTCGCGGCGCAGGCAGCGTGTTTTCATTCGACATGAAAGGCTCACGCGAACAAGGCAAAAAATTCATCGAAGCCCTCAAAGTGTTCAGCCACCTTGCCAACGTCGGCGATTGCCGCAGCCTCGTCATCCACCCTGCCAGCACCACGCATTTCCGCATGAGCGACGAAGCGCTGAGTGGCGCAGGCATCGGCCCCGGCACGATCCGCCTGTCCATCGGCTTGGAAGATGCCGATGATTTGATCGACGATTTGAAGCGGGCTTTGAAGGCAGCTGAGAAAGCTTAAAGCATTGATCAAGCGCTGCCATGGCTGCATGGTTCAAATACGTTACGATTCATCCATGAATGCTTCTATCTCGGTTGATTCAGCCTCGGCTGGTGTGGATTCCTCAGCAGTTCCTCTTGCGCAAGATGCCAAGGTGATGAGCCTGGTTGGCCTCGCGCACGCGAGCTCGCATTTTGGGCATATGCTTTTGCCGCCGCTGTTTCCGGTGTTTATGCAAGAGTTTGGGCTCTCATTTGCGCAGGTGGGGCTGCTGATGAGTGTGTTTTTTGTGGTCTCCGGCGTGGGGCAGGCGCTGGCGGGATTTGTGGTCGATAAGTTGGGTGCGCGGCCCGTGCTGTTTATGGCATTGGGCACATTTTTGTTGGCCTCTATCGTGGCATCGAATGCGCAAGGCTATTTCTGGCTGGTGGCGGCTGCGGCCTTGGCCGGGTTGGCCAATTGCCCATTTCACCCGATTGATTTTTCGATCTTGAATCAGCGCGTATCGAGCCCGCGCTTGGGGTATGCATTCAGCGTGCATGGGCTCTCAGGCAGCCTGGGCTGGGCATTGACCCCCCTTCTTTTGGTGGGTTTGATGGGCTTCATCGGCTGGCGCAATGCCTATCTTGTGACGGCAGGCGTGTATGCGCTGGTGCTGGTGATTTTGTTGTTTCACCGCGATCAATTGGTGACGACGGTGGTGCGCAAGCAAGAGGCATCACAAGATTCTTCGCTGGATTTCTTGAAGCTGCCTGTGGTGTGGTGGTGCTTTGCATTCTTTTTGCTTTCCACGATCACTTTGGCCGTGGTGCAGAGCTACAGCGCCTCTATTTTGAAGGCGATGCATGGTGTGAGCTTGGCTGCCGCTACAGCCACACTCACGGCCTACATGCTGAGCAGCGCGGCGGGTATTTTGGTGGGGGGCTTCGTATCCGCAAAAATGGGCGCACAGCGCAGTGACAAGGTGGTGGCTGTTTGCATGAGCACAGGAGCTGTGCTGATGATGTTGGCGGGCACAGGCTGGTTGGGCGCATTGGGCTCGATGGCACTTTTGGCCGCTACGGGTTTTGCTGTGGGCATTGGCGGCCCGAGCCGCGACATGATGATCAAGCGCGCCACGCCCAAGGGCGCAACGGGCCGCGTCTATGGCACGGTGTATTCCGGGCTGGATGTGGGATTTGCCATTGCGCCGCTGATCTTTGGCTTGCTGATGGATCGCGCACTGTATTCACTGACGATGATCACGAGTGCGTTTGCACTGATCTTGGCGGTGTTTGCTGCGCTTGCTGTAGGGCGACGCACGGCTCAGTAACTGGATTCGGCGCTGCCGAGTCAATCAGCGTTGGGCGAGTCATTTTTTCGCCATCCCATTTTTGGCCACACCAGCAGATGCCCGCTGGATCAATGATACAGGTGCCAGTGCCGCAGCAGCGGGGATCGTCTTGCATAAATTGAGATGCCTTGTTTGCTATTGAATATGTAGCATGATAAGTATATTTTAAGCCGGTAAACAGTGTGTTTCGTTATGCATTTTGCAGCTCTCGGGCGACGTGGCTGACGGCATGGCTGCAACGCTTGCTCAGCCTGTGCCTATGCTCAAGGTTCCGATCGCGTAACTTTCGCGTCTTTCGCGCCCAGAAATTCGTCTTTTGTGTCGTTACCCAGCCAACTCGGTAGCAAAATAGCTGGATGACCAAACACGATTTAGTTCACCCCTGCACAAAACTCGCCGGCCATCTTCTCGTTGAATGCCTGATCGCGCAAGGCATCACGCATGCGTTTGGCGTGCCGGGTGAGAGTTATCTTGCCGTGCTCGATGGTTTTTCTGAGCATTCTGAAAAAATCAAATTCATCACCTGTCGCCATGAAGGCGGTGCGGCTTTTATGGCCGAAGCTGCGGGCAAGCTCACAGGTAGGCCGGGCGTTTGCTTGGTCACGCGCGGGCCGGGGGCGACGAACGCTTCAATTGGGCTGCACACGGCATTTCAAGATTCCACGCCGATGGTCTTGCTGGTGGGCGATGTGGGCCGGGAAATGCGTGATCGTGAAGCGTTTCAAGAGATGGATTTTTTTGGGTTTTTTAAGCCGATTTCCAAGCGCGTGGAGCGCATTGATGATGCCAGTCGGATTCCGGAATACATCGCCCGCGCATTTGCGACCGCCATGAACGGGCGACCAGGCCCAGTGGTGTTGATCTTGCCGGAAGACATGTTGATTGAGCAAGTCACTTTGCAGCCTCTGCCAAGAGTTGAGCCCGTGCAAGCTTGGAGCGATCCGGGCGCTTTGCGCAGCTTGCGTGAGATGCTCTTAAAAAGTGAGCGACCTATCGTGATTGCAGGCGGCGGCGGCTGGACGGTGCAGGCAGCACTTGCCCTGCAGCGCTTTGCGGAGAATTGGCAATTGCCGGTCTGCAATGCGTTTCGTTTTCAAGACACGTTTGACAACCATCATCCGCTCTATGCGGGCGATGTGGGCATTGGCATCAATCCGGCGCTGGCCAAGCGTGTCGCAGAGAGCGATTTAGTGATTGCCATCGGCCCGCGCTTGGGTGAGATGACGACGGGTGGCTATCGCCTGCTGCAAGCGCCGCGCCCTGCGCAAAAGCTGGTTCACATCCATTCCAGCGCGGAAGAATTGAACCGTGTGTATCAAGCAGATCTCGCCATTTGCGCCACGATGAATGCAGCAGCGAGAAGCCTAGAGGTGCTCACTGCTCCTGTTTCAGTAGCATGGAGTGCATATTCTATGCTGGCCAATGAGCAATATCGTCAATGGATTGCACCGCAAAGCTTACCGGGCTTGTTGTTTGACGATGAGGGTGGGCCATCAGGCAGCATCAACATGCCGCGCATCGTCAAGCTCTTGCAAAAGCATTTGCCACCAGATGCCGTCTTGACGAATGGCGCAGGAAACTATGCCAGTTGGATGCATCGCTATTTTCAACATCATGGTTTGGCGGGCGGCCACAAAACCCAAGTTGCGCCCACCAGCGGCAGCATGGGCGTGGGCGTGCCTGCTGGCGTGGCGGCAAATATTCTCACTGGCCGCGTGGCCTTCACGATTGCCGGCGACGGTGATTTCCTCATGACGGGGCAAGAGCTCTCCACCGCCACTGCGCATGGCGCAGCCAGCATCGTGCTTGTGCTCAACAACGGCACCTATGGCACGATTCGCATGCACCAAGAGCGCGAGTATCCTCAGCGCGTGAGCGGCTCTTCAATCGCCGGCGCAGATTTTGCAAAGCTTGCACAAGGCTATGGCTACCATGGCGTGCGCATCACACACAGCGATGAATTTGAAGCGCAGTTGCTGGCGGCACTACAGCGGCTGTCAAGCAAACAAGGCACATTGATCGAGCTCATCATCAGCGACGAGGTCATCACCACGCGGGGTACTTTGTCTGCGATCATCAAGCAGGCGCTCATAAAATAATAGCAAACTAAGCCTATTCTATGCCGGGAAAGAGGCTTTTTCCCTTATAAACAAGCTGGGAAAAGGCCTAGAGCTTGTTGGCAGCAAACCAACCCGCATCCATCTCCCGATGGCGAAGTAGCGTCGTGTGGCTCCGTGCAAAGTGTTTGGCCAACTCCTCTGCGAGAAACACCGAGCGATGTTGGCCGCCCGTGCAGCCAATGGCCACTGTCACATAGCTGCGGTGATCTTGTGCGAGTCGGGGCAACCAATATTCAATGAAAGTTTGAATCTGGCTGTGCATGGCGATGACATCGCTCTGCGCTTTGAGGAAATCTGCCACGGGTGCGTCGTGGCCCGTGAGGGGGCGCAAACCAGGCTCGTAATGCGGATTGGGCAGCATGCGCACATCAAAAACGTAATCTGCATCGAGCGGAATACCGCGCTTGAAGCCAAAGGATTCAAACACCAGCGTGAGCTGCGTGGCAGGCGCGGTGATGAGTTGCTTGATGTAGCCTTGCAATTGGGTGCTGCGGATCAGGCTGGAATCAATCACATGGGAATCTTCACGCAGCTCAGCAAGCAGGCCGCGCTCTAGCTCAATCGCATCTGTCAAGGCACGGCGCTGGTCATCGGTTTGGCTCGATGAGAGGGGATGCTTGCGCCGTGTTTCGGAAAAGCGATGCACCAAGGTTTCGGTGGTGGCATCGAGAAACACCGTCTTGACCGCCACACCTTGCGCACGCAAGGCCTCGAGTTGCTGTGGCACGATAGGCAACGACGCGGCGCTGCGCACATCCATTGCAATCGCCATGCGGCTGACTTTGTGCTGCCGCTCTACGTCGATGAAAGCCGCAAGCAACTCTGGCGGCAAATTATCGACACAATAATAGCCGGCATCTTCCAATGCGCGCAGCGCCACAGATTTTCCAGAGCCCGACATGCCCGTGATCAACATCACCTCCAATGCGCAAGGGGTGGTGAGCGCATCGGTCACAGCGCTGCACCTTGCAGCATTTCTTTGGCATGCGCGAGTGTGGTGCCCGAGAGCTTTTCGCCGCCGAGCATCCGCGCGACTTCGGTCACGCGCTGTTCGCCTGCGATGGGCAGCACCGAGCTTTCTGTGAGCTTGCCCACCAGCTTCTTGGCCACCAGAAAATGCTGATCAGCGCAGGCCGCCACCTGCGGCAAATGCGTCACAGCGAGCACCTGCCGATCTTTGCCAAGCTGCTTCATCAAGCGGCCGACAACTTCAGCCACGGCGCCGCCAATCCCAGAATCCACCTCGTCGAAAATCAAGGTGCCTGCGCTGCCGAGCTCGCTGGTGGTCACGGCAATGGCTAACGCAATACGAGACAGCTCGCCGCCTGAGGCCACCTTGCCCACGGCGCGTGGCGTGCTGCCAGCATGGCCTGCAACCAAAAATTCAACGGCCTCTTGGCCATGTGCAGAAGGCTCACAAGGCACGAGCTGCACCTCAAATCGCCCACCTTGTATGCCCAAGCCTTGCATCGCGGCTGTGATGGCGCTGCCCAGCAGCGGCGCGGCCTTTTTGCGCAGCGCGGTCAAGGCTTTGCTTGTCTTTTGCAACGCGGCCTGCGCGGCATCAGCCTTGCTTTGCAGCAGGCCTAAATCGCTGGCAGCTTCCAAGCGCGCGAGATCAGAGCGCCATTGCGCGAGCAGGGCGGGCAGCTCTTCGGGCGGGCGATGGTGCCGGCGGGCGAGCTGCAGCCAGAGGGAGACGCGCTCATCGAGCTGCGCTAGGCGAGCGGGATCTGGCGCGGTGCGGCGTGTGAAGGCTTGCAGGCTGTGTGCCAGATCGTCAATTTGCGCTAAATTTGAAGCCAAATCGACGGAAAGCCGGCTGAAATCCTGCGCAAGATGCTCACTTTTTTGTAGCATGGCAAGTGCTTTGGACATGCGCTGCGCAGCGCCATCTTCGCCACTGAGGAGCTCGGTGGCCTCATGCGCAGCGGCAAGCAAATCTTGTGCGTTCGACAGCAAGCTGTGCTCGGTGTTGATCGCCTCCCACTCGCCAGCTTGTGGCGAGAGCTTGGCCAGCTCGCCCAATTGCCAAGCCAAGCGCTCGCGCTCAGTCGCAAGCGTGGCTTGGGCGGCTTGGGCATGAGCCAGATCTTTCGCTGCTTCGCGCCATGCCCCATGAGCATGCGCCGTGGCGGTCGTGTCAATCTGGCCATATGCATCAAGCAGGCGGCGCACCTCGGCGGGTTGGGTCAGCTGCGCCCACGCATGCTGGCCATGAATATCGACCAAGTGCTCGGCGGCCTCGCGAAGCTGCGTCAAAGTTGCAGCGCTGCCGTTGATCCAAGCACGGCTCTTGCCTTGCGCATCCATGCTGCGGCGCACAAGCAGCGAATCTGGCAAGCTGCCATCGCCTTCAAAGCCAGCATCATGGAGCCAAGCAGCTAAGCTTGGCGGAACATCAAATTCCGCAGAAATTTCTGCCCGCGCTGCGCCTTCGCGCACCACGCCGCTTTCGGAGCGAGAGCCCAAAACTAACTGCAGCGCATCCACCAAGATGGATTTGCCAGCGCCTGTCTCGCCCGTGAGCACGGAAAAGCCGCTTTGCAAATCAAGCTGCATCTCGCGCACGATCACGAAGTCTCTCAGGTGAATGCTGCGCAGCATGGCGATGTCCCGGCGGTCAACATTAAACAGTGCCCTCATTCCAGTGGAGTTTGCGCCGCAGCGTGTCGTAATAGCTCCAGCCTGTGGGATGCAAAAACTTCGCCGCATGCTCAGAGCGGCTCACCAAAATACGGTCACCAATCAAGAGCGAGGCGAGATTTTGCATGTCAAAATTGGCACTGGCTTCTTTACCTGCTACTAATTCGATAGCTATCTGTGCAGAATCTGCGAGGGCTAGTGGCCGATTAGATAGAGTATGTGGCGCAATCGGCACGATCACCCAGCCTTTCAAATCAGGATGCATGATGGGCCCGCCAGCAGACAGCGCATAGGCCGTAGAGCCAGTGGGCGAGGCGATGATCAGGCCATCGGCGCGTTGGTTGGCCACGAAGCGGCCATCAATTTCTACGCGCAGCTCCACCATGCCTGAGCCCGAGCCGCGATTGATCACGACATCGTTCAAAGCCAGTGCATCAAACACGCTTGCGCCATCGCGCAATACGCTGGCTTGCATCAGGGGGCGAAGCTCAAGCTCGAATTCGCCACGCAACATCGGCGCCAATGTGTTTTTGTAATCATCCAACGCAATATCGGTGATGAATCCGAGTCGGCCATGGTTGATGCCAATGAGCGGGATGCCAAAGCGAGCAAGCTGCCTTCCAACGCCCAGCATCGTGCCATCGCCTCCCACCACCAACGCCAGATCGCATTGCTGGCCGATTTGATCAAGGCTGAGCAGTGCATGGCCACTCAAATCCTTTGCACCCAAATTGCTTGCGCTCTCCGCATCAAAAGACACATCCATGCCCATGCTGTGCAAAAAATGCGAGAGATCCAGCAAAGTCTCGCGCATGCTGATGCTGCTGGCGTGGTATTTGCCAATCAGCGCCACATGGCGAAAATGGTGCGTTTTTGAGGAGGGGGCGTTGGATGCCATTCGCAAATTAAAACATTAAAATGAATTTATGCTGTATTTATTCTCAATATTTTTCTGATGGATGACCGTGCCAAGCTCTTGCTGAAAGCGCTGATTGAGCGCTACATTGCCGATGGACAGCCCGTCGGCTCGCGCACGCTCTCCAAAGCCAGTGGGCTGGAGTTGTCTGCAGCGACCATCCGCAATGTGATGAGTGATCTGGAAGAGCTGGGGCTGATTGCTTCGCCGCACACCAGCGCTGGCCGCATCCCGACCTCGCGTGGTTATCGCTTGTTTGTGGACACCATGCTGACCGTGGATCAAACGGGAATCCCTACGCCGAGCATTGCTGCAGATCAGCCGCAACGCGTGATCAGCAATGCCGCGAATTTGCTGTCGAGTTTGTCGCAGTTTGTGGGCGTGGTGATTGCGCCGCGCAAAACCTCTGTTTTTCGGCATATCGAATTTTTGCGCCTGTCTGAGAAACGCATTTTGGTGATCATCGTCTCGCCGGATGGCGATGTGCAAAATCGCGTGATTTTCACCGAGAGCGACTACACGCAGAGCCAACTGATCGAAGCGGCCAATTTTTTGAATGCGAATTACGCCGGGCTGGCGATTGAACAAGTGCGTGAGCGCCTGAAAATTGAAGTGGCGCAACTGCAAGGCGAGATTGCCCAGCTGATGCAAGCTGCCGTCAATGTGAGCTCAGAGGCGCTGGGCTCGGGTGAGGGCGAGGTGGTCGTCTCAGGGGAGCGTAATTTGCTGGAGATCAGCGATTTTTCGCAAGACTTGGGGCATCTGCGGCGCGCATTCAATTTGTTTGAACAAAAAGCGCAGCTCTTGCGCTTGCTGGATGTATCGAGCCAAGCGCAGGGCGTGCGGATCTACATTGGTGGCGAGAGTCAAGTCGTCCCGGTTGAAGAGCTCAGTGTGGTGAGTGCACCCTATATGGTGGATGGCCGAGTGGTGGGCAAGCTCGCCGTGATCGGCCCCACACGTATGCCATATGAACGCATGATTCAGATTGTGGACATCACATCCAAGCTGGTGGGCAACGCACTCAGCCAAGGCAGCAATACGGCGAGTGTGCCTCGATTGCTGTAATTGCCATGCTATAATTTTGAGCTTGTGCGGCTGTAGCTCAGTTGGATAGAGTATCTGGCTACGAACCAGAGGGTCGTGGGTTCAATTCCTGCCAGCCGCACCATTTTTTTGTGTTTTGAAGAGTCAGTTTCGGCGTGTAGCGCAGCCTGGTAGCGCACTTGCATGGGGTGCAAGGGGTCGCGAGTTCGAATCCCGCCACGCCGACCAAAACTTTTTGACAAGCCTGAGTCTGTTCACACACACTCAGGCTTTTTCAATCATGACCTGCTTATCTTGTGTTTTTGCAGCCGTGTAGGCTTGCCATCACCATGACACCTTTTTCTTCGCTCATTCGCCTGACAGAAATCAAGCTGCCACTGGATCACAGCCAGGAGGCGCTGCGCAGTGCAGTTTGCCAGCGGCTAGGCATCCGCGATACTGATTTACACGAGATCAAGATTTTTCGGCGCGGCTACGATGCGCGCAAGAAGAGCGATATTTACTTTATTTACACGCTGGATGTGCATGTGTCAGACAGCGCGGCTGTGATGGCTCGTGCAAAAAAGAACATCCAATTTGCGGCACACATCCATCTCACGCCTGATACCGACTACAAGACTGTTGCGCACGCGCCGCAGCGCGATTTCAAGCGGCCTGTCGTCGTGGGCACGGGGCCTTGCGGTTTGTTTGCTGCGTTGAATTTAGCGCAAATGGGGTTTAAGCCGATCGTGCTGGAACGTGGGCGCATCGTGCGTGAGCGCACGAAAGACACGTGGGGGTTTTGGCGCAAGCGTGAATTGAAGGTTGAGAGCAATGTGCAGTTTGGCGAAGGCGGCGCAGGGACTTTTTCTGATGGCAAGCTCTGGAGCCAGGTGAAAGATCCGCTGTTTCATGGCCGCAAGGTGATGCAGGAGATGGTGCGTGGCGGCGCACCCGAGGAGATCATGTATGTGAGCAAACCGCATGTGGGGACGTTTCGGCTGGTGAAAGTGGTGGAGTTTTTGCGGGAAGAGATTGTGCGGCTGGGCGGTGAGTTTCGCTTCTCGACGCAGCTCATTGATTTGCAGATTGAGAGCGGTGTGATCAAAGGGATCACCACGCAGCATCCTGAGCGCGGCAGGGAGCAAGTCAGCGCGGATCATGTGATTTTGGCGCTTGGCCACAGTGCGCGAGACACGTTTGAAATGTTGGTTGAGCGCGGCGTGTTTGCCGAGGCCAAGCCGTTTAGCGTGGGCTTTCGCATTGAGCATCCGCAAAGTTTGATTGATCGCGCGCGCTTTGGGCCAAATGCTGGCCATGCGCAGCTCGGCGCTGCGGATTACAAGCTGGTGCATCACGCCAGCAATGGCCGCAGTGTGTACAGCTTTTGCATGTGCCCCGGCGGCACGGTGGTGGCGGCGAGCAGCGAAGCAGGGCGTGTGGTGACGAACGGCATGAGCCAGTATTCACGCAATGAGCGCAATGCGAATGCGGGCATCGTGGTGGGCATTGAGCCGCGTGATTTTGATTTTGATGCGAGCGGCAAGCCTTTGGTGTGCGATAAAGAACGCGGCCAAGTGCTCGCTGGCATGCGCTTTCAAAGAGCACTAGAAAGCGGCGCTTACTTGCTCGGCGGCGAAAACTACAACGCCCCTGGCCAACGCGTGGGCGACTTCTTGCGCAACATCGCGAGCAAAGAGCTAGGCGATGTGATTCCCAGCTACAAGCCCGGCGTGCATCTCACGAACTTGGGCGATGCGAGTGCGCCTGCGTTGCCCCTCTATGCGATTGAAGCGATCCGCGAATCCATTCCCGCGTTTGCCAAACAGATTGCCGATTTTGATTTGTACGATGCGATGCTCACCGGCGTGGAGACGCGCACTTCAGCGCCGATTCGCATCAAGCGCCACGAGCCGCGATTGGAAGGTGGCCGCCGGCCTGATGGCAGCAAGCATGATGAGCACCCGCTACGCTACCAATCGATCAAC
Organism: Variovorax sp.; assembly: GCA_031388245.1. Lineage (GTDB taxonomy): Bacteria > Pseudomonadota > Gammaproteobacteria > Burkholderiales > Burkholderiaceae_C > JANMDU01. The sequence goes on along the minus strand of JANNED010000323.1, from coordinate 8,153 downwards.
ACGCGCGGCCTGTATCCCGCAGGCGAGGGCGCAGGCTACGCGGGCGGTATCATGAGCGCGGCGATTGATGGGCTGAAGGTGGCCGAAGCGGTGGCTTTGAATATCGCCAAAACCTGATTTTTATTGGGTTTTTAAGAGAAAAACGACTGGTCGCCGGCATAGAGTCTGCGCAAGGCGCTATTCTTTTGATAGCGTCTGCTACACAGAGCCTGTGGCGCTTCCTAGGCTGTGCAGGCGTGCGTAATGGCCAGAAGTGGCGATCAATTGCGCATGCGTACCGCGCTCGACGATGCGGCCTTGGTGCATCACGACGATTTCATCGGCATGCTCAATCGTGGAGAGGCGGTGCGCGATGATGAGGGTGGTGCGGCCAGCGGTGAGCTTGGCCAGAGCCGCTTTCACGGCTTGCTCGGATTCGGTGTCTAGCGCGGAAGTGGCTTCGTCCAAAATCACAATCGGTGCGTTTTTGTAGAGCGCGCGAGCAATCGCCAAACGCTGGCGCTGGCCGCCGCTCAATGTGCTGGCGTTGTGGCCGACTTGTGTATGAATGCCTTGCGGCAAAGCATGGACCCATTCTTCCAGATGCGCAGCATGCAGAGCTGCCAACACCCTGGCCGGATCAGGCTGCTCGCCAAGCGCCACGTTGGCCGCGACGGATTCACTGAACATCACCACATCTTGGCTGACAAAAGAAAATTGGGCACGCAGTGCGTCAATGTGCCATTCACGCAATTCGATGCCTCCGAGCAGCACACGGCCTTCAGAAGGATCCACGAAACGAGGCAGCAAGTTAACCAGTGTGGTTTTGCCAGAGCCAGAGCCACCCACCAGGGCAACCGTGCGGCCAGGCGCAATCTCTAGGTCAATGCCTGCCAGGGCGCTTTGCTCGGCGTTAGCATAAGTCAAGTGCACAGCTTCAAATTGCAAGGCGAGCGCTGCGCTGGCATCAGGCGATGGCTGATACGCGCCGCTGCTTTCTTGGGGTGTATGCTCCAGCAGATCGAGGCCGCGCTCCAGCGCCGTGAGCCCACGTGTGAGGCTGCCAGCCATCTCAGACAAGGCACGCAGCGGTGTGATCAGAAGCAGCATGGCGGTGACGAAAGCAACAAATCCGCCCACACTTGTGCCGGTTGATGCTGTTTGCCACAGTGCTGCGGTGATCACAGCCGACAGTGCGACTGCAGCAAGAATTTGCGTGATCGGCATCACCGCCGCCGATGCGATGGTGGATTTCACCGCCAAGCGGCGCAAGCTTTGTGCCAGCGTAGCAAAGCGCTGCTGCTGCGCCTGCTGAGCATGATGCAGGCGCACAGTGCGCCATGCCAGCACATTTTCTTCCACCACGTAAGCCAATTCATCGGTGGCGCTTTGACTTTGCTTGGTCAGCCGGTGCAGGCGTTTGGAGAGGGCTTGGATCGTCCATGCGATGGCGGGGCCGACAGAAAACACAATCAGCGTGAGCTGCCAATTCAAGTAAAACAAATACGCCAACAACGCCATCACGGACAAAGTATTTTTTGCCAAAGTGAGCAAAGCATTCACCACATAGGTTGCACCCGTTTGCACTTCGTAGACCATCGTGTTGACCAAGCTGCTGGCGGTGTGGTGCGTGTACAAGCTTGGATGGGCTCGGTGCAGCACCGCAAACTGCGCTGCCGCCAGCTGCTCCACAATGCCATACGCTACCGCGCTTGTGCCGTATTTCGCCACAAAGGTGGACATGCCGCGCACAGCAAACAGGCTGATCAGCGAGGCAGGCACGATCCACAGCGCGAGCCGATTGTCGCCAAAGCCGCGATCCAGGAGCGGCTTCATGAGCGCGGGCACCAAAGGCTCGGTGATGGCTGTGACGATCACAGCCAAGACAACCAAAGCCAGATAAGACCCTGATCCTTGTGCATACGGGCGCAAACGCCGCAGCATGGCCAGCAAGCGGCTGCCTTGGGCCGCAGACGCTGAATCTGCTGGCGTGGTGTGTGCAGATGCCGTGCCAGCAGAGGATTCAGAACGTGGGCGGTCACTCATAAAAATATAGCAAAGCAGGGATGTTTTCAGTGTTCAGAAACTATTTTTGTTGCAGACTCACAGGATAAAACTGCCAATTTGCGGAACCTATGCGTTAGGATTATCGTCTGTGTTTACAACAGACCTTGCCTATGCTTCAACCCCACAGCCTTCCATCGATCACACGACGCACTGGCTTGAAAGCCACCCTGCAGGCAACCGCAATTTTGCCCTTGGCCGCATTCGCGCAGTTTCGTGTGGAGATATCTGGCGTGGGTGTGACGCAGTGGCCCATTGCTGTGATGGGTTTTCGGGGTGATGATGCAGCGCCGCAAAAGATCGGCGCGATTGTGCAGGCGGATTTGGAGCGCAGTGGCCAGTTCAAATCCATTGATCCCGGTGCAGCCAATTTTGATGAGAGCAGCCGGCCAGAGATGGGTGCGTTTCGCCAAAAAGGCGCCGATCATTTGGTGGTGGGCAGCATCACGAAATTGGCCGATGGCCGCTTCGATGTGCGCTTTCGGCTTTGGGATGTGGTGCGCTCTCAAGATTTGGGGGCGCAAAGCTATGCGGTGCCTGCGGGTGATTTGCGCTTGGCAGCGCATCGCATCGCGGATTGGGTGTATGAAAAACTCACTGGCGAGAAAGGCGTGTTTTCTACCCGAATCGCCTACGTCACGAAATCCGGTCAAGGCAATTCACTGCGTAACAACTTATGGATTGCTGATTCGGATGGCGAGGGGGCGCAAAGTGCCTTGGCTTCGCCTGAGCCGATCATCTCTGCGAGTTGGTCGCCCAATGGGGCGCAGCTGGCGTATGTGTCGTTTGAGTCACGCAAGCCGGTGGTCTATGTGCATGAAGTTGCCAATGGTAGGCGGCGCTTGCTCGCCAATTTCAGAGGTTCTAACAGTGCGCCCGCTTGGTCGCCCGATGGCCGGCATATCGCGGTGACGCTGAGCCGCGATGGCAATTCACAGGTGTATGTGATGGAGAGCAGTGGAAGCGGCGAGCCTCGCCGCTTATCGCAATCGGGTGGGATCGATACGGAGCCCGTGTATTCGCCCGACGGCAAATCGATTTATTTTGTAAGCGACCGTGGCGGTGCGCCACAAATTTACCGCATGCCCTCGGGCGGTGAGACGGCAGGCCGTGCTGAGCGCATCACTTTTAGCGGCAACTACAACATCTCTCCTGCGATCAGTCCCGATGGCAAACGCATGGCATTCATCTCACGGGTATCCGGCGATTTCCGCTTGCATGTGATGGATCTCGGGGGGCAAAGCCAAACAGCCTTGACGGAGACCAGCGCAGATGAGCGCCCCAGCTTCGCACCGAACAGCAAACTCATTTTGTATGCCACGCGACAGGGCGGCAAAGAAGCCCTCATGACATCCACAGTCGATGGCCGCATCAAGGCGCGCTTGGCCGCGCAAGGCGGCGATATTCGCGAGCCGCAATGGGGCAAATAAGCCTCACCCTCAATCACTCAAGGAGAAAAGCATGACTATTCGACATCGCACCAGGGCTGTATTGCTGGCGCTGGGAGCGGCATTGGCGCTGGCCGCTTGCGGATCCAGTGTGAAACTCGATGAGGTGAATGTGAGGGATGCCGCAGGCACGCAGATCTCGCCGCCCGTGACGATGGCGGGCACACTGCCCCAAAGCACGCCAACCGGCGTGACGGAGCGAGGCGTGCAGGGCGTGAGTGTTGCAGCCAATGCAAACGACAGCGCAGGGCCCGCTGGCGCAGCGAAAATCATCCTGTTTGATTACGACAGCTTTGTGATCAAGCCCGAATACCAAAGCACGATCGATTCGCATGCTCGATTTTTAACGGTCAACAAAAATCGAAAAATGGCCATCGAAGGCCATACGGATGAGACGGGCGGAAGAGAATACAACTTGGCTTTGGGGCAAAAACGTGCTGAAGCTGTGCGCCGAGCGCTCGGGCTTCTCGGGGTGGCCGATGCGCAGATCGAAGCAGTGAGTTTTGGAGAAGAAAAACCTGTTGATGCGGCCAGCACCGAGCAAGCCTATGCGAAGAATCGACGCGCCGAGTTGAACTATAAATAATCGCCAGAGCCACACGGAAGAAGTTGCCATGCTATCTATTTCGAAGCACTCTATGCAGTATTTATGCCGGCTTACGGCCGCTTTGTGTCTATTTTTTATATTGAATCCTGTTCAGGCAGGATTGTTTGACGATGAGGAGGCACGCAAAGCCATTCTTGAGCTTCGCACACGTGTCGATCAAAACGCCCGAGCCGCAGAGGCGCAAACCTCAGACATCAAACGCAATCAAGACAAAGCCTTCCAAGAGGCCGCCGAGACCAACGCTGCTTTGCGGCGCAGCCTGCTGGATTTGCAAAATCAAATCGAAGCATTGCGCACTGAGCTGGCTCGCTTGCGCGGCCAAGATGAGCAGCTTGCGCGGGAAGTGGCTGAGATGCAGCGCCGGCAAAAAGATTTGGCGCAAGGCGTGGATGAGCGGGTGCGCCGGTTTGAGCCGGTGAAAGTGCAGATCGATGGCCGTGAATTCATGGCTGAGCCCGCTGAAAAGCGCGATTATGACAATGCCTTTGCCCTGTTTCGCAAGCCCGATTACCCCGCCTCAGTCACTGCGTTTGCAGATTTCATCAAGCGCTACCCGCAAAGCGGCTACAGCCCTACTGCGCTATTTTGGCTGGGCAATGCTGAATACGCCACCAAGGATTATCGTGAAGCTGTGGTGTATTTCCGAAGCCTCATCGCTGCCGCACCTGATCACCCCAAAGCGCCCGAAGCTGCTTTGGGCTTGGCCAACAGCCAAATTGAGCTCAAGACCATCCCCGCAGCGCGTAAAACGCTCGAAGATTTGATCAAGGTCTATCCGCAGTCCGAGGCGGCAGTCGCTGCGAAAGATAGGCTGTCTAAGCTGCGCTGAAGCCCCTAAAAAAGGGACAATCGGGAGATGTTATTTGAATCTCCCGATGAAGTGCAATCCGGCACGGCCACCTCGCTGCCCCTGCTGAGCAACCTCAACCCAGAGCAGCTGGCTGCCGTCACGCTGCCTGCCGAGCATGCGCTGATCCTCGCTGGCGCAGGTTCGGGCAAAACCCGTGTGCTCACCACGCGGATTGCTTGGCTCATGCAAACCGGGCAAATCTCGCCGGGTGGCGTGATGGCGGTGACGTTTACCAACAAAGCCGCTAAAGAAATGCTCACACGCCTGTCTAGCATGCTGCCGGTGAATGTGCGCGGCATGTGGATCGGCACGTTTCACGGTTTGTGCAATCGGTTTTTGCGAGCGCATTACAAATTAGCTAACTTGCCACAGAGCTTTCAAATTTTAGACACGCAGGATCAGCTTTCCGCGATCAAGCGGCTCATGAAACAGTTCAATGTGGATGAAGAGCGCTTTCCCCCGAAGCAACTGCAGTATTTCATCGGCGGCTGCAAAGAAGAGGGCCAGCGCCCGGGCGATGTGGTGATTCGCGACGATGAAACGAAAAAGAAAGCAGAGTTTTATGCGCTGTACGAGGAGCAATGCCAGCGCGAAGGCGTGGTGGATTTTGGTGAATTGATGCTGCGCTCGTATGAGCTGCTGCGCGATCAGAGTGCCATTCGGGAGCATTATGCGCGGCGCTTCTCGCATATTTTGGTGGATGAGTTTCAGGATACGAACAAGCTGCAATACGCATGGCTCAAGATGTTTTCGGGTTGGAGCCCAGAGCATCCATTGGTGGGCAGCTATGCAATCGAAGGCGGCAGCCAGCATGTGGGCAGTGTGTTTGCGGTGGGCGATGACGATCAGAGCATCTATGCTTTTCGCGGTGCACGGGTGGGCAATATGGCCGATTTCGTGCGCGAATTCGCTGTGCAAAAACAGATCAAGCTGGAAGAAAACTACCGCAGCTACGCGCATATTTTGAACAGCGCAAATCATTTGATTGGCCACAACACCAAGCGCTTGGGCAAAAATCTGCGCACCAGCCAAGGTGTGGGTGAGCCGGTGCGTGTGCAAGAAAACGGCAGTGATTTTTATGAGGCGCAATGGCTGATTGAAGAGATCAAGCATTTGCTGCGTGATCACGGCACGCAAGCAGCATTGAAGCATTCAGAGATCGCCATTTTGTATCGCAGCAATGCGCAAAGTCGCGTGATCGAGACCACGTTGTTCAACGCAGGCATTCCATACCGTGTGTATGGTGGATTGCGCTTTTTTGAGCGAGCCGAGATCAAGCATGCGCTGGCGTATTTGCGGCTTTTGGAGAATCCGCATGACGACACCAGTTTCATGCGCGTGTGCAACTTCCCGCCTCGCGGCATTGGCGCGAGAAGCATCGAGCAATTGCAAGATGCCGCGCGGGCTTCTGGCTGCTCGTTGCATGATGCGGTCAGCGTCGTGACTGGCAAGGCAGGCACGTCTCTTGGAGCATTTGTGGCCAAGATGGATGTGCTGCGTGAGCAGACTACTGGCGCGACATTGCGCGACATCATCGAGCTGGTGTTGCAGCACAGCGGCTTGATGGCGCATTACAAAACCGACAAAGAAGGCGCAGACCGCATCGAAAATTTGGAAGAGCTGGTGAGCGCGGCGGAGAGCTTCGTGACACAAGAGGGATTTGGCCGCGATGCAGTGGCGCTGCCAGTGGATGAACTGGCCACTTCTGTCGAGGCATCACCTTCGGCGGCATTGACGCAATCCCCAGCCAGTCAAGGCATGGTTTTTGAAGAAAAAAGCAGTTTTTCCGGCACAGAATCTATGCAGTATGCTCCTGAATTCATAGCGCCTGATGCCGAAACGGGCGAAACGCTTTCTCCTCTGGTGGCCTTTCTGACACACGCCGCGCTGGAATCTGGCGACAACCAAGCACAGGCCGGTAAAGATGCCGTTCAGATGATGACGGTGCATTCAGCCAAGGGCTTGGAATTTGATGCGGTGTTTATCACGGGCTTAGAAGAGGGCTTGTTCCCCCACGAAAATTCACTGGCTAGCCACGAAGGCTTGGAAGAAGAGCGCCGCCTCATGTATGTGGCGATCACCAGGGCGCGAGCGCGGCTTTACCTCAGTTTTGCGCAGACTCGCATGCTCCATGGCCGCACGAATTACAACATCAAGAGCCGCTTTTTTGATGAGCTGCCCGAAGATGCACTCAAATGGCTGAGCCCCAAGAACGCAGGCTTCGGCAGTGGCTTCAACCCTGGCTTTGCCGGCGGCTACGGCGGCAGCAATGCTTGGCGCAGTGGTGCGAACCATGCTACGCAATCTATAGCAAGCAACCTAGGTTTTATGCCGGGAGAACGTGCATTTGTATCCAAAAAGGAAGATGCAGTGCCGTCTGCCAGTGGTTTGGCTATCACGGCGGGACTGAAAGTGTTTCACAACAAATTCGGCGAAGGCAAGGTGCTGGCTGTTGAAGGCGCGGGTGTTGATGCGAGGGCGCAAGTGCAGTTTGGCCGGCATGGCGTGAAATGGTTGGCACTTTCAGTGGCTAAATTGACACCTGTGACCTAAAAGGATGCGTTTTCAATGCGTCCGATGTGAACCAGTTGACGTTATATCACTCTTATTTTTCATCTAATTTGGAGAAACCTATGAAATCAAGTTTTCAAGCTAGCGTTGTGGCCACTTTACTGGCGGTTAGCGCTTTGGCTTTTGAGCACGCTCAGGCGGCTGACACCGGCCCAGCCACAACGCAGCCTACGGCGAGCGATCGCATGAGCACGGCCCGTGACGCGATCAAGGCCAACCAATGGAGCCAAGCCATTGCCGAGCTGCGCCTTGCTGTTCGCGATGAGCCCAAGAATGCAGACGCTCATAATTTGTTGGGCTACAGCTATCGCAAGCAGGCCAAGCCCGATTTGCCCAAATCTTTTGAGCACTACAACATTGCTTTGAAGCTTGATCCGATGCACAAAGGCACGCATCACTACATTGGCGTGGCTTATTTGATGGATAAAAAGCCAGCTGAAGCTGACAAGCATTTGGCTTTGCTAGAGAAAGCCTGTGGCAATCGCACATGCCCTGAATACCAAGATTTAGCAAAAACCATCGCGCAATACAAATCCAGCGGCGCGGCAAGCAGTGATTTTTATGTGTATTGAGATGGAGCGCGCTGCGGATCCATTGCAGCAATCGCGCCCTCGATCAAAGCCGCTGTTGCCAG
>JANNED010000284.1:0-7060 GCA_031388245.1 Variovorax sp. | reverse complement strand
ACCAAAACCCCACCGAAGACACCCGCCAAAGCAACAGCAAAAGCTCCGGCAAAAGCACCCCAAAAGGCAGCATCAAAGTCGTCAAATCAATCGCCTGTGAAAGTGCAAACGCCAGCCAAGAATGTGGCCAAACCGATAGCAATACCCGCCTCCAAGCCCGCATCGCCAACCGCTTTAAAAACGGCTGGCAAACAGGCTGCCCCAGCCAAAGCGCTCCCTGTATCGGCTGCTGCAGCCAAGCCAATCGTATCCCCACCATCAACACCCAAGCCCACCAAAGCTGGGTCTCGCGTTGTTCCCTCTTATTCGCCTTCGGCTGCCAATATGTCTCCCCACGGTGGCAATACCGCAGCCAAGGCCAGCTTCACCATGTCCGCACCCGTACTCGCACCGCCACCTCAACTCGTTGTTAAAAAAGATCCTAAGCTCGCCGGCAATTGGAAAGCCAAAACCGCTGACCAGCTGTCTGACCAAGAAGTCATTGCGATGCCTGACAGCGAATACATGAATGCCAAGCAATTGGCCTTCTTTCGCCTGAAACTCGTCGCTTTGAAAAATGGCATTCTCTCCAACGCAGGCGAGACCACCGAACACCTGCGCGAAGACACCTCCGTGGTGCCTGATCCTGCTGATCGCGCCACCATTGAAGAAGAGCACGCTCTTGAGCTGCGCACGCGAGACCGAGAGCGCAAACTGCTCAAGAAAATCGAGCAGTCGATTGTGAGCATTGATGCAGAAGAGTATGGTTATTGCGACGAGACAGGTGAGCCGATTGGCGTGGCTCGCTTGATTGCTCGGCCCACGGCCACATTGTCGCTAGAAGCGCAACAGCGGCGCGAACTCAAGCAGAAAATGTTTGGCGATTAAAGCGATTGACTTTGCAAGCGATCTGAATACAGCTAGACTTCAGCCACTGCAATCATTCCTTCATGGCAAAAGACGATACCTCACCCGGCGGCTTGTTCTCCAAGATGGTGAAGTTCGTGCGCAGTCCAGGCACGCAGTGGAATGATCTGGATGACCCAACTTCAGCCAAAGATGGCAGCCTAAGTAAGCAAGCGCTCAAAGAAATGATTGAGCGCAAACGGCGCAATGATTTTGTGCGAAAGCGCGAATTTGATATGTTGCGCAAGCTTCGTCGGCGCGAAGCCACGGGTGCGGCATCCACGGATGGAGGTGCACGCCCTTCCTTCTTCCAAAGCTCCATGCCATCGCGTCCAGATGATCGCGCCATGACGCTCAAGAAAATCGACGAAATTGAAGCGCAAATGTCGATGCAGTGGTGGAAAACAAAGCATGGCACCGCTGGTGGAGCGTCCTCTGTTGGCCCGAGCTCTGACTTCACTGCTTCCGACATGCCTTCACGGCCGCCAGCGCCCAGCGTTGCAGCAAAATCAGCTGCTGTTGCCAATAGCTTAGCCTATGCGCGAACAGCACCAGATGATTTGCAAAACGGACTGGCGCAAAGTGCTGCCAAATTCAGCACCGATGTGGAGATGCTCTCTGGCTCGCGCGCATCACCTGCTACAGCGGCTGCAGCTAAAAAGCCAGTCGTTTCAGCAAGCCCTGCGCCGTCCTCCGGCATACCGGCTTCTCCGCCTGTATCAGGGGCAGCAAGCCCGATCAAATTTCCAGACATTCCAACCTTGAAGCGTGCTGGATCTTCGGCCCCAGTAGGCGAGATGCCTGCTGCGCAGGCGCTGCCTCCCCTTGCCTACGTGCCAGCGACAGAAAAGCAAAGCAATCCGGCCAATGAGAAAGATGATTTGTCGCTGGATTTCACGGCTGAATTGACATCTGCCAGCAAGCCTCTGATCAAGCCGTCGCCGTTTGCAGCTTCCAAAGCAAGCGAGAGTGCTCAAGCATCGCCGAGGGTCAGCCCTGCATCAACACCCATCGCAGCAAGCCCCGCCAGCGCACAGCGCACGCCGCCACAAGCCATTTCACCTGCATCTGCATCCGCGCCAAAACCGCCCCCAATTTCATCAGCAAAAAACCCTGTGATGCTGGGCGGCTTGGCTGCATCCTACGATGCATCTGGAGCGGCCAGTGGTTTTTCTGCATCGAAAATGTTTGCGTTGGAAGTTGATGATGTTCAGCATGATCCAGAGCTGGAAGAGGCTTCGATCCGTTTTGCCAATGGCGATGATGCGGGCGCAGAAGCAGGCCTGCTCGAAGCCGTGGGTGCGCGCGGCTCGCGCCATCAGCACGAAGAGACATGGATGACGCTGTTTGACCTCTATCGTGCGACCAGCCAATATGATCGCTTTGAAAGCTTGGCCATCGATTTTGCCAGTAAGTTTGGTCGCTCTTCGCCCATGTGGTTCTCGATTCCTGAGATGGTCAGCAAGATCGCTGGCGCTGAGCCTGAGCAGCAGCCCGTTGCCAACCGCAAGGCAGATTGGAAGAGTCCGGCGGTTTTTGGGATTCAGACATTGGCCGCCATGAACGCAGCCATGAGCAAAGCGCCGATGCCCTGGACATTAGACTGGGCATCTATTCAATCCATTGACGACAATGTCGTCGCAGCGTTGACCAAACAGTTTGCGACTTGGACGGCTCAGCCCGTGCAGCTTCGCGTTGCGCATGCACAGAAATTTGAGGATGTGTTGCGACAAGGCACACCATCCGGTGTACGAACCGTGCACCAAGACCGCTGGAATTTACTCATGGCTTATTTGCGTATGGCGCATCGGCCTGATGAATTCGAGCTTGCCGCGCTTGACTTTTGTGTCACTTACGAGGTCTCACCGCCCTCATGGGAAAGCTCGCGTTGTGAATTTAAATTGCTAGATGCTGATGGCAATACTGGCATGGGACAGACCATCATTGGTGATGCTGTGCATGACTCCATTGTTTCAGAAATGCAAACAGACATCGGCGGTGCATCGTCTTACATGACGGCACAACTCACCTCGGTCGAGCTCTCTGGGCAAATCATGGGCGAGCCTAAGCCTGTGTTGGATAAATTAGAAGCGCGCTTGACCGGCGCTGATGTGATGATCATCTCTTGCGCTAAGTTGATTCGGGTTGATTTTTCGGCTGCGGGTAGCTTGCTCAACTGGGTGACAGCGCGGCAGGCTGAGGGTCGCATCGTGCAGTTCACAGACGTGCATCGCTTGGTCGCGGCTTTCTTTCACGTCATCGGCATCAGCGAACACGCCAAAGTCACGACGCGAGTCGATTGATTTTTATTTTTGCGAAGTGACGCTGGCGCTGCGTCGCACTCAACCGGATTTCAAAGCATGGAACAATTTCACGGCACCACGATCGTTAGTGTGCGCCGCAAAACGGAGCAAGGTTGGCAGGTAGCCATCGGCGGAGATGGCCAAGTCACATTGGGCAACATCGTTGTGAAAGGCACTGCACGCAAAGTACGCAAGCTCTATCACGATCGTGTGATTGCAGGTTTTGCTGGCGCTACAGCGGATGCCTTCACACTTTTTGAGCGCTTTGAAGGCAAATTAGAAAAACACCAAGGCCATCTGGTGCGGGCGGCCATTGAGCTCACCAAAGATTGGCGCACAGATCGCGTGCTGCGCCGCTTAGAGGCCATGTTGGCAGTGGCCAATCTCGATGCATCCCTGATCATCACAGGCAATGGAGATGTGCTGGAGCCAGAGCACGGCATTATTGCGATTGGCTCGGGGGGCGCCTATGCCCAAGCCAGCGCCAAAGCATTGCTCGACAACACGATCTTGAGCGCACCAGAGATTGTGAAAAAATCTTTGGAAATTGCGGGTGAGTTGTGCATTTACACCAATATGCATCACACCATCGAGACGCTCAATTAGCCGCTGATCCATTTGCAAGCCTGCCATGGAGAGCGGCAGTGCGATTGGCAAGGCCGTGTTCAAACTTCACAATCTTGCCTTAATTTTGAATAAAAACCATCAATCGCCGGCATATTTCCTGCATAGAGTGCTATCAAATAAGAAGCGTCGAATTGCTGAAAATTACGTCGTGTGGAGCTCAAATATCCCGGGTCGTAATGCAGCTCTAGCAGCTCTTGCACCACTTGAGCCAGATCGTTTGCATGGCCAGTTTTGATCTGCGCTTGCCAGCGGTTGATCACCTGATGCCCGCGCAGATCGCGCAACACCTCTAAGCGCTCGCAGAAAAACGCCGGATCTTTCACAAAGAAATCGTAGTCTTCCAGCAGCAGCTTCACGCGCTCTTGCGCGGGCAGCTCCACTCTGGCGCAGGGGCTGGCTCGCAAAGAGGTCATCAGCGCGTCAGGAATGCTGACGTTGCCCACTTTTTTGCTCTCACTTTCTGCCCAAACCGTGCGGCTGGGATCAAGCCGCGTCAGGGCATGCCAAATGCGCATGTCAAACTGCTTTTGGCTCGGCTGCGGCTGCCCGGGAATGAGGCCGAGCACGGAGCTGCGGTGCTCGGCGAGTGCTTCTAAATCGAGAATCTGCGCACCGGCGCTGGCCAGCCCTTGCAAGAGTCGTGTTTTGCCGCTTCCGGTGGGCCCGCAGATGATGCGGTAGTTGAACTGCGTGGCCAAGCGCGCAATGTCAGCCACAACCGCTGCACGAAAAGCTTTGTAGCCGCCTTCTATCAGCGTGACTTCAAAGCCTATCTCTGAGAGGATGAGAGCCAGTGAGCCGCTTCTTTTGCCGCCGCGCCAGCAGTACACCAGTGGTTTCCAGCTTTTGGGCAAATTGAGCACTTCGCGTTCGATATGCGCGCCAATGTTTTTGGCGGCAACAGCCGCACCGCGCTTTTTCGCTTCAAACGCACTCGTCTGCACATAAAGCGTGCCGATGTCGTGGCGCTGCGCGTCATTCAAGGTTGGCCAGTTCACAGCGCCGGGCAAGCGGTCTAGCGCATACTCAGACTCGCTGCGAGCATCGATGATGGTGCTGAAATTTTGCAGATCGCTAAGCGCAGCGTCTGCACTGATTTTTTTTAAACTCATCAGAGCATTTTCTTCAAGGTGGGCCAGACGTTATCCAGCATGATCGGGTGCGCTTCTTCCTTGGGGTGAATGCGGTCGGCTTGAAACATTTTGAGCGCATCCGTGCCATCAGCTACACCTTGAAGGAAGAAGGGCACCAATGGCGCTTTTCTGGCTTTTGCCACGGCTTCAAATGCGCCGGCGAATTGAGCCGAATAATTTGCACCATAGTTCGGCGGCACTTGCATACCCAACAGCAGCACCTGCGCCCCCGCTTTTTGAGCAGCATCTGCCATGGCATTCAAATTGTCTTGTGTCATTTTCAGGGGCAGGCCGCGCAGTGCGTCGTTGCCGCCCAACTCAATGATCACATGCGTGGGCTTGTGTTGTGCGAGCAGAGCGGTCAAGCGCGAGCGACCGCCAGAAGTCGTGTCGCCGCTGATGCTTGCATTGAAGATTTTGGCGTTGATTTTCTGCTCAGCAAGGCGTTTCTCCAGCAGTGCCACCCAGCCTGTGCCACGGCGCAGGCCATATTCAGCGCTGAGCGAATCGCCCACCACCACGATCGTCTTGACTTTACTTTGCGCCCGAGCGTGGCCAGAAAATAGCCCCATGCCAGCGAAAGCCAGCAGCAAACGGCTAAAGTCACGTCTGTTCAAGTCATCTAACAATTCATTCATGTCTGATCCCATCATCTCCGTGGAGCACGTTTTCAAAAGCGTGACGGACTCCACCGGCACACTGGATATTTTGCGCGATATTGATTTCTCTGTCCCTGCTCGGGAAAGCGTGTCAATAGTCGGCGCATCTGGTTCAGGCAAAAGCACGCTTTTGTCCATCATTGCAGGCTTAGATGTGCCCAGTCAAGGCACTGTCAAGCTCGCGGGGCAAGATTTGTTTGCTTTTGGCGAGGATGATCGCGCCGCTTGGCGTGCGCAAAAGATCGGCTTCGTTTTCCAAAGCTTCCAGCTTTTAGGCAACCTCACTGCACTAGAAAACGTGATGCTTCCCTTAGAGCTCGCAGGCCGCAAAGATGCCAGAGCGCAAGCTACTGACATGCTCAAGCGCGTCGGCCTCTCTGAGCGTCTCAACCATTACCCCAAAGTCATGAGCGGCGGCGAGCAGCAGCGCGTGGCACTCGCCCGCGCTTTCGTTGTTGAGCCCGCCGTTTTGCTCGCCGATGAGCCCACCGGCAGCTTGGATTTCGCCACCGGCGAACGCGTCATCCAGCTCATGTTTGAGCTCAACGCCGAGCGCGGCACGACGCTGGTGATGGTCACGCACGATCGCGCAATTGCTGCGCAATGTAACCAGCGCGTGGTGATTGAGGCAGGACGCATCGCAAGCTAAAGATCAAGCGTTTCCCCAGGTGTGTTGGATGCACCTCGATTGCATCGGTGCATGATGCTGTGGCGCTAAAGCAGCTTAAAGCCCCAATCTTTTCCAGCCTGCCAAACCCAGCTTTTCAAGCGTCACAATATTGGCCTCAAAGATCGCCTCTGCCTGCGGGAACGCCTCCACAGCGCGCTCCACACTCTCTTCACGCAGCAAATGCAACATCGCAAACGGCGCACGGTTGGTGTAGTTGCTGATGTCATCGGGTTCAGTCCCTTCAAACTGAAACCTCGGATGAAAGCTGGCCAGTTGCACCACGCCATCGAGCTCATGCTCATCAATCACGTTTTCGGCAATTTCCAGGAAATCGTTGAAATCTAGAAAATCTTCAAAAAGCGTAGGGTGGATCAGCAGGGTCGTGTCAATCTCCGTTGCAGGCGTGGCGATGAGCAAATCAAGCTCGCGGTCTAGGTCGTCGAGCAAGTCATCCGCATGCCGCGCTTTGCTCACCACCAAACGCACTTGGTTCTTCACATAAACCGCCTTGGCAAACGGGCAAAGATTCAGGCCAATCACGGCTTTTTCAAGCCAGAGGCGGGTTTGCTGGAGGATGATTTCTTCGCTCATCTTGGAGGCTTGCGGGGCTGGAGTGGTCATGCAAAGATTATTGCTGCAAAATTCAATGAATTGATCACGTAACATGGCCACCAATAACCAAACCTCATCTTGCGAAGACTCCAACGCAGCAGATTCGAATGTGCCGCTTGCACGCGAAGCAGGCGTGCCTTTCTGTGCGCAGCTCGGCAGTGTTGATCCATT
>JANNED010000258.1:0-2180 GCA_031388245.1 Variovorax sp. | reverse complement strand
AGATTCAAGGGGGCCGTCGGCCCCCTTTGTTTTTGGCTGTTCTACCGTAGAACGCCCACCAAAACTTGCGAGTTCCCGCCCAGCCGGGTTGCGCTCCGCGATGTCCGTTCTACCGTAGAACACCCAGATCGCCCGCTTTTGCCACTTCGATTGTCTTGCCGATAGCCCTACATGAATGTACTATGATTGACATACATGGAGGTGTGTATGTCCCAAGCCCAAGAGCCCGTCACGATCAGCATCCGCGCCAAAGCAGGGCAGCGCGACCTAATCGACCAGGCCGCCGACCGCCTAGGCCGCAGCCGCTCGGACTTCATGCTCGAAGCCGCCTGTAGGCAGGCCGAGGACGTGCTGCTCGATCAGACCTACTTCGCTCTGGATGCGAAAGGCTTTGCTGCGTTCCAGGACATGCTCGACAACCCTCCCGCGCCCACTGACCGCCTGCGCCGCACCCTCAAGGCCCAAGCGCCCTGGGCGGCTGCGGCAACGGCAGCGAAGACAGCGAGTCGCAGCGGAAAGCGATGATCTCGGCACCGCAGCCGCTGAGCGAAGCACATCAAGTAGTCGACTTCGACTGTGGTGAGCCGTCACTGGACGACTGGCTCAAGCGGAGAGCGGCGAAGAACCAAGCCAATGGCTCGTCGCGCACGTACGTTGTTTGCGACGGCGAGGCCGTGATCGGCTACTACTGCCTCGCGGCCGGCGCAATAGGGCACTCGGACGCTCCGTCCCCGATGACTCGAAACCGGCCGGACCCGATACCTGTGCTCGTTCTCGGCCGTTTGGCGATCCACAAGGATCACCATCTGAAGGGCATCGGCACCGCGCTACTGAACGATGCAATCCGGCGTGCGATTCAGGCCGCCGAGATCGCGGGCGTCACCGCGCTTCTGGTGCATGCCATCTCCGAGCAGGCACGGCGGTTCTACAGATCCCGAGGCTTCATTGAGTCACCCGTGAAGCCAATGACCCTTTGCCTGATGCTGGCCACGGTCGATCTGGCTCTGCGTGAACCATAGCCGCCGCCACGCGAGCACACTATGAACGACCGCAAACCTGTCATGAAGCGCAAGGCAGTGGCGACCCGGGCTGTCGCCAAGGCCGAACCTATCGACCTGGTTGAAACTTCTTTTGCCGAGGTCGTCGGCCTCATTGAGCAGGCCCGCCAGCGAGCCTATCAAGCAGTCAACAGCGAACTCGTCGGCCTCTATTGGCGCATCGGCGAGTACATCAGCGCCAAGCTGGCGGCGGCCGTCTGGGGTGAGGGCGTGGTGGATAGCCTGGCCCAGCACCTCGCACGCACGATGCCAGGGCAGCGCGGCTTCACGCGTCGAAACCTGTTTCGGATGAGGCAGTTCTTCGAGGCGTACAGCACGGCCGACAAGAAAGTGACAGCGCTGCTGACACAACTGCCGTGGACCCACAACCTGATCATCCTGACCCAGTCAAAGCGCCCCGAGGAGCGGGAGTTCTACCTGCGCCTGGCGGTGCAGGAAAAGTGGACGAGCCGCGAGCTGGAGCGCCAATTCAGCCTGGGCACATTCGAGCGCGCCGTGCTCAGTCCAGCAAAAGTGTCGGCAGCGCTGACACAAATGCATGGCGCTGACGCCGGGAGCGCCTTCAAGGACGCCTACTCGGTTGAGTTCCTCGACCTGCAGGCGGGTCACACCGAAGCCGACTTGCACAGCGGCTTGCTGGGTCAACTTCGCACTTTTCTCATCGAGCTGGGGCGCGACTTCTGCTTCGTCGGCTCGGAGTTCCCGGTGCAAGTGGGTGGCCGAGACTTCGCGCTTGACCTACTGTTCTTCCATCGGGGCCTGAATTGCCTCGTGGCGATCGAGTTGAAGGTGGATCGGTTCGAGCCCGAGCACCTGGGCAAGCTGGATTTTTACCTTGAAGCGCTGGACCGCGACGTGCGCAAGCCACACGAAAACCCGGCGATTGGCGTTCTCCTGTGCGCGTCCAAGGACAGCGAGGTGGTCGAGTACGCCCTCAGCCGCTCCCTCTCGCCAGCATTGGTAGCGCAGTACCAGACCCAACTGCCAGACAAGCAGATGTTGGCTGCCAAGCTGCATGAGTTCTACACATTTAACGTGTCGCCTCCCGAGCTCGACGCCGTAACGGCGCCGACGGTCGCCGCACTTGTGCGGCGCAAGAGAAATAGCGGTCCGAAATGATCG
>JANNED010000213.1:0-10911 GCA_031388245.1 Variovorax sp. | reverse complement strand
ATCGGTGGCGAGCAGTGCTTGGCTGTCGGTGATCATGTGGCCAATGCCGCTCGATGCACCAATCAACTCAGCCACGATCACATACGTCCAGGCCCAGCCAAGCACCATGCGCAATGTTTCAAAAATCTCTGGCGCACTGCTGGGCACAAGCACGCGCATGACAATGCCTTGGTCGGTGGCACCAAGCGTGTAAGCGGCTTCCACCAAATCGCGCCGCGTGTTGCCCACGCTGACAGCCATCATCAGCACAAGCTGGAAAAACGAGCCGATAAAAATCACGGAGAGTTTTTGCGCCTCGCCAATGCCCGCCCACAAAATCAAAAGCGGTATGAATGCAGAGGCTGGCAAGTAGCGCGCAAAGCTCACGAAAGGCTCAAAAAATGCTTCAATCGGTTTGTAAGCGCCCATCAGCACGCCCAGCGGCACAGCGAGCAGAGCAGCCAGCGCAAAGCCGCCCACGACGCGCCACACCGTCATGCCTATGTCTTTGATGAAGCCTTGGTTAACCAGCAAATCGTAGCCCGAGCGCACCATCGTGATCGGATCGGCCAAGAAAGTTTTGGAGACGAAGCCGCTAAAGGTGACAGCCGCCCAAAGCGCAAAAAACAAGATAAAGAAACTCACCCCCAGCGCAATGCGCAAACCGGGGGCGACAGGCTGCAACGGTTTCACTTGAGGAAGCGCGTGTCGGCCAGCTTGCTCATATCAGGCAGGCTCTTGATGATGCCTGCTTCGAGGAGCAATTCAGCAGCTTCTTTGCTGAACGCAGCATGCTCCCCTGCAAAGAATTTTTGGTTGGCTGCGCGATCTTGCCAACGCAAGAATTTCTGACTGCCTTCAAACGCTTCGCCTGTTTGCTTCACGTCTGCGCCCATGATCCCGAAGCTCTTCTTTGGATCTTTTTGAATCATCTCCAACGCTTCGAAATAGCTGTCTGCCAATGCCTTGGCAGCCTTCGGGTTGTCGCTCAAGAATTTTGGTGTGCAGCCTACGGTGTCCATCACCATGGGGTAGTCCAAAGTGGTGGCCAAAATCGTGCCGGCTTCTGGCTTGGCACGAACTGCGCTCAAGAAAGGCTCATACGTCATCGCTGCATCAATGCCTGCTGTGCCAGCAATCATGGCATTCGCGGCGGCTTGTGGCTCCAGGCTTACCAGCTTCACATCTTTCATGCTCATGCCGTTTTTCTTGAGCATCCAAGCCAGTGTGAAATAAGGGGCAGTACCGGGGGCGCTCACAGCAACGGTTTTGCCTTTCAAATCGCTGATTTTGGTGATGCCGGGCTTGACGACGATGCCGTCTGCGCCGAAGCTTTTATCGAGCTGAAAAATCTGCGTGGTGGGCACGCCGTTGGCATTCCATGCGATCCATGTCTCCACGGTGGTGGCAGCGCATTGCACGTCACCGGAGGCAATCGCCAAATGGCGGTCTTTTTGCGGAATCTTTTTAACCTCAACATCCAAGCCATTCTTCTTGAAAATACCGGCCTCTTTAGCCAGCGTAATCGGCGCAAAGCCCGTCCAACCAGACATCGCAAAGGTAAGTTTGGTGTCTTGCGCTTGCGTCGCGGCGCAGGCTAGAGCGAGCGTCGATAAAACGAGTAATTTCTTCATGGTTGTTCTCCTAGGGGTTGAAGGTGACAAGGGCTTGGGTGGGGTGAATCATCGTATGCACTGTTCATGCCAGTTGCAAGGCGTGCAGCTCGGGTAATTGTGCGTCAAGCGCAGCGGTGATGTCACCGTTGATTACCCGTATTTGCAAGGCACTCATATCAGATGCCAAGCTTCGATCTTGCATCATCGAAGGCGATGCACTGCGAATGAGCGTGTGCAGGCTTTCCAGTGGTGCAGAGCTTTGGAGAGGACGCAGAAACTCAATGCCTTGCGCGGCAGCGAGTAGCTCGATGGCCACAATGTGCGCCGTATTTTGAAGCATGGGAGTCAAGCGGCGCGCGGCAAAGGTGGCCATGCTCACATGGTCTTCTTGGTTGGCCGAAGTTGGCAAGCTATCGACGCTGGCCGGGTGCGCGAGTGATTTGTTCTCTGATGCCAGCGCCGCAGCCGTCACATGCACAATCATGAAGCCTGAATTGAGACCCGCATCAGGTGTGAGGAAGGGCGGCAGCCGCGATACGTTGGTATCCACCAACATGGCAATGCGCCGCTCTGAAATGGCACCGATTTCAGCGATCACGACAGCAAGCGCATCGGCCGCAAGCGCGACTGGCTCAGCATGAAAATTACCTCCAGAGACCAGCGCGTCATCGGCAGCAAACACGAGTGGATTGTCAGTCACGGCATTGGCTTCAATCGCCAACACTTTTGCAGCGTAACGCATTTGATCCAAACAAGCGCCCATGACTTGGGGCTGGCAGCGCAGGCAATACGGGTCTTGCACGCGATCATCGCCTTCCAAATGCGATTTGCGAATGGCGCTGCCTTTCGTGAGCGCTCGGTATGCCGCAGCGCAATCGATCTGCCCCGGCTGGCCACGCACGGCATGGATGCGTGCATCAAACGGGCCATCGCTGCCGCGCGCAGCATCCAGCGTGAGCGCGCCTGCGATCACAGCGGCTTCAAACACGCGCTCGGTGGCAAAAAGCGCATCAAGCGCCATCGCAGTAGAGACCTGCGTGCCATTGATCAATGCTAGGCCTTCTTTTGCCGACAATGCAATCGCTTGAAGGCCGGTTTGCTTGAGTGCATCCCCTGCTGGCAGACGTTTTCCTTGATAAAACACTTCGCCTTCGCCAACCAGAGGCAGGCACAGATGCGCCAGCGGCGCTAAATCACCGGATGCGCCCACTGAGCCTTGGCAAGGAATGACGGGGCTGATGCCGTGATTGAACAGATTTAAAAGTGCATCGATGACTTCTTCGCGTACGCCCGAATAGCCCCGCGCCAAGCTGCACGCTTTGAGCAGCAAGATCAGGCGCACAATATTTTCTGCCAGCGGCGCTCCCACGCCCACGGCGTGCGAGCGCAGCAGCTTGAGCTGCAAAATCGCAAGATCTGGCTTGGCAATCCGCGTGCTCGCAAGCTTGCCAAAGCCTGTGTTTACGCCATACACCGCATCGCCGCCGTCAGCAGCGCGTTGCACGAGATCCGCACTTGCACGAATGCCCACTCTGCAAGCGGCATCGAGCTGCACGGCCGTCACACCCACAACGCCCGGGGAGCAAAGCATGCGCAGTTGCGCCAAGCCCAATTGGCCGGGAATCATCAGCTCTGGTGTCATGCTTGGCATGGGTGCTCAGCTCAACATCGGCAAATTCAAGCCATTCGCTTTGGCGCTGGCCTTGGCGATGTCGTAGCCCGCATCGGCATGGCGCATCACGCCGGTGGCTGGGTCGTTGAACAACACGCGGCCTAATTTGTCTGCCGCCTCAGCAGTGCCATCGGCCACGATGACCACGCCTGAATGCTGCGAGTAACCCATGCCCACGCCGCCACCATGATGCAGGCTCACCCAAGTCGCGCCACTGGCGGTATTGAGCAAGGCGTTGAGCAATGGCCAATCGCTGACCGCATCGCTGCCATCTTTCATCGCTTCGGTTTCGCGATTTGGGGAGGCCACCGAGCCGCTGTCCAGATGATCACGGCCAATGACGATTGGCGCTTTCAGCTCGCCATTTTTGACCATCTCATTGAACGCGAGGCCTGCAATGTGTCGCTCGCCCAAGCCGATCCAGCAAATGCGCGCCGGCAAGCCTTGGAATGCGATGCGCTCGCCAGCCATATCTAGCCAGCGATGCAAATGTTTATTCGCAGGGAAGAGCTCTTTCATCTTCGCATCGGTCTTGGCAATGTCTTGCGGATCACCGCTCAATGCCACCCAGCGGAAAGGCCCGGTGCCGCTGCAAAACAACGGGCGAATGTAAGCTGGCACAAAGCCGGGATAGTCAAACGCATTAGCAACGCCGTAGTCTTTGGCGACTTGGCGCAAGTTGTTGCCGTAATCCACCGTAGGAATGCCCATAGCATGAAAGGCCAGCATGGCTTTGACTTGGGTGGCGCAAGATTCGCCAGCAGCTTGTGTGAGCGCGGCGTGCTGCGCAGGATCTTTGCGGGCAGCCCACCATTGCTCGTTGCTCCAACCAGCAGGCAGGTAGCCATTGATGATGTCGTGTGCAGAGGTTTGATCGGTCACGATATCGGGCCGAATGCTGCCATTTTGCGCACGACGCACCAGCTCGGGAAACACATCTGCTGCGTTCGCACACAGCGCAATCGAAATCGCTTCTTTATGCGCGGTGTGATGCTTGATCATCTCCAGCGCTTCATCCAGCGTGGCGGCTTGCTTGTCCACATAGCGTGTGCGCAACCTGAAATCAATGTGGCTTTGATCGCATTCAATATTGAGCGAGCAAGCGCCCGCAAATGTGGCTGCCAGCGGCTGCGCACCGCCCATGCCGCCCAAGCCCGCTGTGAGCACCCAGCGGCCACTCAAGTCGCCGCCATAGTGCTGCCTGCCCGCTTCGACGAAAGTCTCATATGTGCCTTGCACGATGCCTTGCGTGCCAATATAAATCCAGCTGCCCGCCGTCATCTGGCCATACATCATCAAGCCTGCACGATCCAATTCGTTGAAATGCTCCCATGTCGCCCATTTGGGCACAAGATTGGAGTTGGCGATCAACACGCGCGGTGCGCCCAGATGGGTGCGAAAAACGCCTACAGGTTTGCCCGATTGCACGAGCAATGTTTCATCGGCTTTGAGTTTGCGCAGGCTATCGACAATCGCATCAAATGCTGGCCAACTGCGCGCTGCTTTGCCAATGCCGCCATAGACGACGAGCTCATCGGGATTTTCTGCAACTTCCGGGTCTAGGTTGTTATGCAGCATTCGTAGCGCGGCTTCGATTTGCCAGTTGGCACAGCTGATGGCGCTGCCTCGCGGAGCGCGAACGGGGCGGGCTTTGCTTTTCATGAATTGGGTTTGAGATAAATCAGACATGAGTGCAATATAGTTGTCTATACAACTTGTGTCAACTGGGGTATTCTATGGTGTACTCTATGGATATGGCAGTTACCCAGTTACACGCTTACGAGCGAGTCAAAGCATTCATCAAAACCCGCATCACATCGGGCGCCTGGAAGCCGGGCCACGCCGTGCCCAGCGAGGCCGCATTGATGGCGCAATTTGACATCAGCCGCATGACGGCCAATCGAGCCTTGCGCGAGCTCGTCTCGGAGGGGATGGTCACCCGCATCCAAGGCTCAGGCACGCGAGTGGCCGAGCTGCACCGTATTTCATCGCGCTTGACGATCCGGGATATTCACGATGAAGTGTTAGAGCGTGGCCACGAGCACAGTAGCCGCGTAGTATTGATTGCGACAGAAAAAGCAACTGCTCCCTTGGCTGCATCGCTGGGTCTGCGCACCGGCGCAAGAGTATTTCATGTGGTGCTGGTGCATTTAGAAAACAGCATCCCGATTCAACACGAAGACCGCTATGTGAACCCATTGGCTGCGCCAGATTTTCTGCAAACCGATTTCACCCGCTTCACGCCCACGCATCATTTGCTCGAGCATGCGCCACTCACAGATGCCAGCTACCAAATTGAAGCCTGCCTGCCCAGCGCGGAAGTGGCTCAGCTGCTCAAAATCAAAAGATCGCAGGCTTGTTTGGTCATGACGCGCCGTACCGTGAGCGGCGCACATGTGGCCAGCGTGGCGCGGCTTGTGTATCCCGGCACGCGCTACAGCTTTACCGGACAATTTCAGGCATGATTTCCGACATGAATTGGCAAATAATTCGCTTATGCGATGTGAAACCTACGCCGTGGCGCAACGGGGGTGGCACAACACGCGAGCTGCTGGCTTGGCCGCAGGCGCAGGATTGGCAGTGGCGCGCTTCGGTGGCAGAAATCAGCAAGACGGGCGCATTCTCAAGCTTTCCCGGCGTGCAGCGCTGGTTTGCGGTGCTCTCGGGCGACGGTGTTCGTTTGGCGGTGGATGGGCAGATGCACGAGCTGCACAATATGGATCCACCCTTATGTTTTGATGGTGCGGCCCAGACGTGCTGCGAACTGCTCGGCTGCGCAACGCAAGACTTTAATTTGATGGTGCAAGGAAGTGCATCGGCTCATCTGCAACGCGTCAATGGTCATTCGGTGTTCATGGTAAATACTCCTAAAATAGTAGCACTTTACGCAATCAATACGCCGGCCACCTTGCGATTTGGTACTCAAAAGTATGCGCTTGAGCCCCACTCATTCGGCTGTATGGCAGTTGAGTCGACAACGGAATTGCATGTGCAAGCAAGTGATGCTCTGTTCATGGAAATCAATCTATGAATCCGCTTGCTTCGATTTGGCTCAATTGCAATATCGCCAGCCTGCAAAGCGATACGGCGCAGCCTTATGGTTTGATTGAAGACGCGGCTTTGGTGGTGCAGGCGGGGCGAGTGCATTGGCTTGGCGTTCGCGGCGATTTATCGCCAGATTTGTTCGCCAGCGCTGCGCACATCCATGATGCCAGAGGCGCTTTGATCACGCCAGGGCTGATCGACTGCCACACGCATTTGGTCTATGGCGGCCATCGTGCTGACGAGTTTGAGCAGCGCTTGAATGGCGTGAGTTATGAAGAGATTGCCAAGGCAGGGGGCGGCATTGCATCCACGGTGAAAGCAACGCGCGCAGCCAGCGAAGCAGAGCTACTTGCGCAAAGCAAACCACGCCTGAAAGCCTTGCTTTCTGAGGGCGTGACCACGGTGGAGATCAAATCGGGCTACGGCTTGGCTCTAGAGCATGAGCGCAAGACTTTGCGTGTCGCGCGTCAGTTGGCTGCTGAATATCCGGTGTCAGTGCAAACGACTTTTTTGGGCGCTCACGCTGTGCCGCCAGAATTTGCTGGGCGCAGCGATGCGTATGTTGACGAAGTGCTGCGTATGCTGAGCGCGCTGCATACGGGGGGCTTGGTAGATGCAGTGGATGCGTTTTGCGAGGGCATTGGTTTCAGCGTGGCGCAAACCGAGCGGGTTTTTCAAGCGGCTCAAACGTTGGGCTTGCCCGTCAAATTGCATGCGGAGCAGCTATCGAATAGCGGCGGAGCGCTGCTTGCTGCCCGCTATAAAGCAATCAGCTGTGATCACTTGGAGTGGCTCAGCGATGAAGGTGTGCGGGCGATGAAAAGTGCAGGCACAACGGCTGTGCTTCTGCCCGGTGCATTTTATTTTTTGCGAGAAACCAAATTACCACCAGTTGCGCAGCTACGCGCTGCTGGCGTGCCAATGGCAATATCCACGGATTGCAATCCCGGCAGCTCGCCTTGCACATCGCTGCTCTTGATGATGAACATGGCTTGCACATTATTTCGGCTCACGCCACAAGAAGCCTTGGCAGGCGTAACGCGCAATTCGGCACGCGCCCTAGGCTTGCGTGATCGCGGCGTTCTTGCACGTGGTATGCGGGCAGATTTTGTGCTGTGGGATGTGCGCTCGCCCGCCGAACTGAGCTATTGCTTTGGCAGCAATCCTCGTCTGCAAACGGTGTTTGACGGAGTACCCGTATGACATTTACTTTGCAAACCGGCACCGCACCTGTGTTGGTCAGCATGCCGCATATCGGCACCGATATTCCGCAAGAGTTGCAGAGCAGCTATGTGCCTCGCGCTCTTGGCGTGGAAGACACGGATTGGCATTTGGCGCAGCTCTATGATTTTTTGCCGAGTATGGATATGGGTATGGGTGCGAGTGTGTTGCAGCCGAAAATTTCGCGCTATGTGATCGATCTGAATCGCCCACCTGATGATGCGCCGATGTATCCCGGCGCAGCGAACACCGAGCTGTGCCCCACGCATTTCTTTAGCGGCGATGCGCTCTACAAGCCTGGTTGCGCACCGACAGCAGAAGAAATTCAACGAAGAAAAATCACGTATTGGCAGCCCTATCACGCCGCGCTTGCGACTGAATTGGCGCGGATCAAAGCCATCCACGGCTTTGCCCTGCTTTGGGATGCGCACAGCATTCGATCAAGAATCCCATGGTTGTTTAAAGGCAAACTGCCGGATTTAAACATCGGCACGGCCAGCGGTGCAGCGGCGCACACCAGCATTTCGGACGCGGCGGCTGGCCAAATCAGTGGCTTCACACACGTCATCAATGGCCGCTTCAAGGGTGGCTACATCACCCGGCATTACGGTCAGCCCGCGCAGCATATCCACGCGATTCAGCTCGAAAAATGCCAAAGCCTTTACATGCAAGAAACACCGCCTTTCGCCTACGATCCATCACTTGCATTTCAGATACAGCCCACATTGCAGCGCATGATGCAAAGCAGTTTGCAAGCCTTGAGAGCTCTGTATGCGTGAAGTAGGGCAGTCTTTTTTTGCACCGCTGGCTTGGGTCCATGGCGCTTGGGCTAGAGATGTTTTGCTCAGCGTCGGCAGCGAGGGCCTCTGGCAAAGCATTGAGGTGAATACGAGCGCGGAGCAGCGCCGCAATGCTACCGCGTTGAAAGGCCCGGTGATCCCCGGCATGGTCAACGCACACAGCCATGCTTTTCAACGCGCCATCGCCGGTATGACAGAGCGCACGGAAGCCGCGCAAACCAGTATTCAGACTGGTGGCCAAGATAATTTTTGGAGCTGGCGAGACCGCATGTACAGCGCAGCGCTACGCATCAGCCCCGCGCAGATCGAGGCCATTGCTGCGCAGCTGTATTCGGAGCTTGTATGCAGCGGCTACACCCAAGTCTGCGAGTTTCATTATTTGCACAATGATCCGCATGGCAAAGCTTATGTCGATCCGCTAGAAATGTCTGCCGCATTGGCGCGAGCCGCGCGCAAAGTAGGCATCGGCATCACCTTGCTGCCCACGCTGTATATGCGCTCGGGTTTTGCTGCAAACAATTTGCGAGATGATCAGCGGCGATTTGCATCCACGCCTGATCGCATCGCCACATTGGTGGAAGGTATTCAGAAGAATTTCGGCGACGCGCTGGTGAACACCGGCTTGGCCCTGCACTCTCTGCGTGCTGTTGCGCCAGATGCGCTGCGAGAGGCTGCTCAGTTTGCAAAAGTCCGCCAGATGCCGATTCACATCCACGTGGCGGAGCAAACCAGCGAGGTGGCTGATTGCATCCAGCACGCCGGCCTGCGGCCTGTGCAATGGCTGCTTGAGCATGCAGGGCTCGATGCGACATGGAATTTGGTTCACGCTACACACACCACGCCCGAAGAACTGCAAGCGGTTCAAAAGAGCGGCGCATCGATTGTGTTGTGCCCAACGACTGAAGCCAATTTAGGCGATGGCGTGTTTGATCTGCCAAGCTATGCAAAAGCGGGTGGCAAGTGGTCGATTGGCTCAGACAGCCACATCACGCGGAGCTGGCAAGAGGAGCTGCGCTTGCTGGAATATTCACAGCGATTTACTCTCAGGCAACGCAACGTGCTGGGCAATGCCACCGCCGCTCATGCAATTGAATCAAGCACGGCGGCCGCTTTGTTCAACGCCGCGATTGACGGCGGCAGCGCGGCTTGTGGAAGGCGCATGAAGGGCATAGCGGTCGGCGAACGTGCTGATTTTTCTGTGATGGATATGTCGTCAGCAGCGCTGCTTGGCATTCCCAGCAGCCACTTGTTGGATGCTTTCATCTTTTCTAGCCCTGATGCGCGTTTGAGCGATGTTTTCGTGGCGGGCAAACAGATCGTTGAAAGCGGGTGTTTGCAAGGTTGCGAAGCTTTGGCTCGCGATTTCTCAAACGCCATGCAGCATCTATGGGCTTGATGGCCGAGCGGCTTGCCAAACTTTGATTGCTTGCGCCGTTTCGCGCACATCATGCACGCGCAGCACACTCGCGCCACGCTCGAGCGAAAGCAGCGCAGCGGCGATACTGGGTATCAGGCGATCTTTCGCATCTGCCAAACCAGTGACTGCGCCCAGCGATGATTTGCGCGACCAACCTGCGAGCAGCGGGAAGCCCAGATCAAGCAATTGAGCTTGCCTTGCGAGCAAAGCGAAATTCTGCGCGACTGTTTTACCAAAACCAATGCCGGGATCGATGACAAGGCGGGTTTTAAGATCAAATTCGTGGGTTTGCCGGCATGGAATCTGCGCGAGGTGCTCATAAAATGATAGCAAATCAGCTTTCACGCGCTGCACCACATCTTGCATTTCAGGCAGTGGATCGAGCTGCATCGTTTGCGGATCGCGGTGCATGTGCATCATCACCAGGCCACAGCGACCATGATTCATCACCACTTGCGCGGATTTCAAACCAGCATCCGCACGCCGAAAGCCCCAAATGTCGTTAATGATGTCAGCGCCCGCATCCAATGCGGCTTGCATGACTTGCGGCTTATAAGTATCCACACTGACCGGCACACCGAGCTTGACGGCTTCAACGAGCACCGGCATGAGGCGTGCTAGCTCATCATCAAGCGAGACAGGCGGTGCGCCGGGGCGCGATGATTCTGCGCCCAAATCCAAAATATCCGCGCCATCTTTGATCAGTTGCTCGCAATGCCCTAGCACTTGGCTTGTATTTGTCAGCCGCCCGCCATCAGAAAACGAATCTGGTGTGAGATTCACAATGCCCATGATTTTGGGCTGCGTGAGATCAATTTTGAAGCGGGTGGTGCGCCACATGATTGAGGTGATCAAATTCAAATGCAAACATCCGAACGCGAAAGACGCAAAAGTTACGCGAAAATCGCA
This sequence comes from Variovorax sp., assembly GCA_031388245.1. Taxonomy (GTDB): domain Bacteria; phylum Pseudomonadota; class Gammaproteobacteria; order Burkholderiales; family Burkholderiaceae_C; genus JANMDU01. The sequence continues at coordinate 252 of JANNED010000213.1, read as the reverse complement.
AAAAAGAAAATACAAAATAAACTAAAAAGCCATTTCAAGTTCTTGCTCGAAATGGCTTTTATTTTATTTTTCTCGCGATTTTCGCGTAACTTTTGCGTCTTTCGCGTTCGGCGGTTTTGTCTTTCTTTAATTTAAGAGAGATCAAGCCGCAGTAGGCGCAGGCTGCGTCACCACGGGCGCACTGCCCGAGCCGCCATCGCCGCCGCTTTGCGGTGGCACGCGAGGCACCCAATCTTTTGGCGCTGTGGGCGC
>JANNED010000139.1:0-1880 GCA_031388245.1 Variovorax sp. | reverse complement strand
TGGCCCTTGGCCTTGGCGATCCAGGCGGCCGCGGCGACACGCTGCACCTCAACCTCGGTGGCCCAGTAGTTGTTCTTGGCATCGGTCAGTGCCTTGTGCTGTGCTTCCAGTCGCAGCGCCTCTTGCTCGGCCGCGGCGATGTTGCCCAACCTTGCCGCGCCTAGCGCGCGCGAAAAGGTGGTGATGGCCTCGCAATGGGCGAAGGCCGTGCCCTGCACAACAAGCTGCGACGCAGCCGCCCAGTCTCCGCGTTCCAGCGCCATTCGCGCCGGCATCGCAACCGCGGCGTATGGGCCGGCGAACTGCGCCAGCTTGGCGCCGTCCGGACTCTTGAACTCGTCCATCACGCGGCGTGCGGCCCGGTCGCGTCCGAGCTGGAGCTGGGCATACACCATGTAATCAGCAGCATGGAAGGCGCTGACGCCATCGGCGTCCTTGACGGCGACGTCGGCCGAGCGGCGATTCAGCACCACCGAGTCCTCCCAAGCGCCCACGCGCGTGAAGATGTGGGAAGGCATGTGCAGCGCATGTGGTGCGTCCGGCGCGATCTTCGAGTAGCGGCGCGCGGCATCCAGCCCCTTGGCCGCGATCGGCGGGGCGTCGTAGCTGTGGATCAGGTAATGAGCCACACCCGGATGGTCCGGGTACTTGGTGAACTGCTTTTCGAGCACGCCGGCGGCCTTGAGGTAGGCCGCATAGGTCTGGTCGGCCTGCGACTGCGTACCAGCGACGTACAGCGAGGCAAAGATCTGCGCCTCGTCGTCGTCCGGGTATTTCGCGGCCAGGGCCTCGAAGGCCTGCGCCCGTGCCAGCTGGCGCGCGCGCTCGGGCTTGTTGGCGAAGTCGGCGTAGTAGCTTGCCACGGCCTCGATGTAATCGCGTTCGCGCTGCGTCTTGGCGCCGACGCGCCGCCCCTGTTCGATCGCCGCCGCTGCCGCTTCGGCAGCCTTCGGCAATGCGCCTTGTCCAGCCAGCGGGTTGTTCATCAGGATTGCGGCGATTCCGAAGGTGGCGATGCCGCAGGACGGATCGTCGTCGAGCACATGGCGAAAGGCCTGTTCCCCGGCTGAAAACCAGAACGAGTGCAGCATGGCGACCGCGCGTTGCAATTCCTGTTGCACCTTGGCGTCGCAGCTGTTGGCGAAAGCCACTTTGCCAAGACGGCCTTGGCCTTCCGCGACTTCGTGGCCGAGCGACGGGCCGACGAGAACAAGGGACAGAGCGACCGTGGCCGCGATCGGGGTGATTCGCATGGGACCTCCTCGTGAAGGCACGAAACGGGCCGCGAGAACGCCCCGCGATCCGCCGGGCGGCGCCATTGTAGGCCTCCGTACCGGGGCGTGCAATGCACCGGCTAGGGATCAGTGAAACCGCATGCCCGTCCTGTCGTGCAGCTCGCCTCGCGGCACAGTTGGCGCCGCGCATATCAATCTCAAACGCCCCCTGCACGGTCCTAGATCGGCCTCCGGCATCCTTGCGTGCTTGTTGGCCCTCGAACCAGATGCCTTGACCGCCGCGCTCCCCTGAGTCACGATCACCTGGACCGTCCACGGTGACACATCGGCAGCCTGAGGCTCGGCATTCACCGTGATGTTGCCAGCGACAACTCGTGGGCGGGTGTGGGTGCTCCAGCCGGCGAATTGATAGCTCCACAACCGACCGCCAACCTGCACCTTCAACGACTGCTGTGGAGGAGGCAGATCGCAAAGCCGAATGTCAGGACTCCAGTCTCCTGGAGTCGTTGCCATCTCCCCAGCGAACGACCGGTGTCGGTTGGAACCACTGCGACAGCCAGGAATCTTGGATGTCGCTCGCCAGCCAAGAGGGTGGGCCTGCAAACGACCCACAGCGGGCGTTCAGACGGAGGCCCGCAAACCCGG
>JANNED010000098.1:0-5966 GCA_031388245.1 Variovorax sp. | reverse complement strand
AGAGGCTTTGCAGCGATGTGCTGACGAATGGACTGAATTCAAAGAAAAGCGCTCGAACGCTTTTAAAAAGCTGATTCATCACCCAGACATACCAAAGGGTGTGTACATGGTTGGTGGCGTAGGGCGGGGCAAGAGTTTTCTGATGGATTGCTTTTTCAATGCTGTGCCATTGCAGCGCAAAACGCGCCTGCATTTTCACGAATTTATGCGCGAGGTGCATCGCGAGTTGGCTGACTTGCAAGGCACAGTCAACCCGCTAGATGAGCTAGGTAAACGCATCTCTAACCGATACAAACTGATTTGCTTTGATGAATTTCATGTAGCCGACATCACCGATGCGATGATCTTGCATCGCTTGCTGGATGCGCTGTTTAAAAACGGCGTGGGCATGGTGACGACGAGTAATTTTCAGCCCGATGGCCTGTACCCGAACGGCTTGCACCGCGACCGCATCTTGCCTGCGATTGAATTGCTCAAAGCGCAGATGCAAGTGATCAGCGTTGACAACGGCACGGATTACCGCCGCCGAACCTTTGAGAAAGTGACGATGTATCACACACCTCTGGGCGAAGCGGCTGATAGCGCGATGAACCAAGCCTTTAGTGAACTGGCAGAAGCCAAAGACGAAAACCCGGTGCTCACCATTGAAGCGCGAGAGATCAAAGCGCGGCGCAAAGCGGGTGGCGTGGTGTGGTTTGATTTCAAAACGCTCTGCGGCGGGCCGCGCAGCCAGAATGATTATTTGGAGCTGGCCACGCAGTTTCATACCGTGATGCTGTCAGACGTGCCGCAAATGTTCGTAAAAAATGCCTCTGAAGCCAGGCGCTTCACATGGCTGGTGGATGTGCTGTACGACAGGCGCTGCAAACTCATCATGAGCGCGGCAGTGGCACCTGAATTGCTCTACACAGAAGGCCCACTCTCGCATGAGTTCCCGCGCACCGCTTCGCGCTTGAATGAAATGCAAAGCGCTGAGTTTCTGGCGCTGGAGCGGCGGTTGGTGGATACCAAGCTCACCTGATTCGGTCATCTGATACATTGATGCCATGATTCAGCGATTCATATCCTCCGCTCAGCTTTTTTACGCTGCTCTTCTATTGATAGCAATGTATTCAATTTCGATGCCGGCGATAGCTCAAAATAGCGTTCAAAATTCTGATGATGTTGCCTCGGAACAAGCTGAGCGCCTGCGCATCGGGCGCGAGCGTTCGCAGCTCAAGCAGCGCTTGGAGCTACAGCGCCAAGCCTGTTATCAGAAGCTTGCTGTCACACCTTGCTTGAATGAGGCACGTGACGAACACAATGAAAAAATGCGTGATCTCAAGCGTCAAGAGGTGGCGCTCAACGATGTGCAGCGCAAGCGTGCAGCGGCAGATCGGCAGCGTGCGATGGATGAGAGAAATTCACCGCAAGCACAGCAAAATCTCGCTGAGCGCAGAGGCAAGGCCATCGCGGCTTCAGAGCGCCGCGAGGCCTCTCGCATTGCCCGCGAAACCGACCGCAGCGTGAAGATAACAGAAGGTGCGAGCCGTGTTGCCCCGGTACTGCCTCAGGATTCACAGGCCAGTGTGATCAGTTCAGCCAGCGTCTCGTCTTCACAGCAAGGCAAGCCCAGAGCGCAGAAACCAGACAAATCCAAAGCGATTGATGCGGCCAAGCTGGCCAGACACCGCGAGCAAGCTTTAGCACGAGAAACAGAAGCGGCTCGGCGTCAGAAAAAGGCGCAAGAGCGGGAAAGCAGCCGTAAGAAACCCCCTGCAAAACCTTTGCCACGGCCAGCATTGCCTGTGCCTGCATCGTAGAACTGCTGAAAGACCTGCCTGCTCACTACAACACAGTTTGCAGCAAAGCGCCTTTGAAGAGCACGGGCCCAGTAGGCCCAGTGCTGCTGGGCACGCCGCCCTTAGGCTCTAAGCTGATCGCTAAGGTAGGCGCATTGCGGATTTGAGCCTCAGCCGCCGTGAGTTTGAGCACCTTGTCGCCGCCCATCACGCCCAGTGATTGCGGTGCTTGACCCGGCGGCAAGGCCCACAACTGTAGCGATTTATCAGCGGCTTCGGTGTAGCCGCCGACACGCTGCAACACCAAGCGATTCTTGCCCGGATCAAAGGTCACCAGCACAGAGGCATTGGATTTTTCATCCGCCAGCACCGCCACATATTGCACTTGCTGCTGCGCAGTTTGTTGCTGGAGCTGCTTTTCAAGCTGCGCGATTTGCTGGCCGCGCAGCTCGTTGCTTTGTGTGCTTTGTAGCGAAACCAAGCCACCAACGACAGCAGTGATTCCAGCCAATGCAGCGCCGGCACGCCACCAAGCCAAATGCTTGGTGAGGCGATCCATGCTGTTTTGCAGCTGCAAGAGCAGCGGCGAGGATTGCATCACCCGCGTGGGCAAGCTTTGTAAGCTGTTTTCGATGCGTTTCCAGACATTGGGGGAGGGTGTGGCTGAAGATGTGGTGGATAAGGGCAGTTCCATCATAGAGGCCATCCTTTCTTGCCAAAGCAAAATTCGAGCACGCACGAGAGCGCTTTGGCGCGAGTGCGCCTCCAAACGCCGGCGTGCGCCGCCTCGCAAAGCGCCTACAGCGTTGCGGGCTGCGAGTTGATCAAGAAGATCGGGATATTGAGCAATGTTCATGGTGGTAGCTCAGGCAAAACGGTTCATACAAGTGCGCAGTTGATCCAAGCCGCGCCTCATCCATGTTTTCACGGTGCCTAGAGGAAGCTTGAGCTGCATAGCCAGCTCGCTGTGGCTGAGATCTCGGAAGTACGCCAGCGTGACCACCTGGCGTTGCTTGGCCTCGATTTTGCGCAAGCATTCGTGTAAAGCCCAAGCTTGCTCGCTGGCCTCTTGAGTGTCCATCGGCGTTTCCTGATCGGAAGCCAGTGTATCGGCCAGCATGTCATCAATTGGCTGGCCTGCCAAAGCGCGCTCTGCTTTGCGTCTGCGCAAAAAATCGAGGCCTCGGCTGCGCACGATCACGCCCAACCACACCATCGGGGGGCTGAGCGGTGCTTTGTAATCGCCAGCAATGCGCCAGATGGTCAGGTAAGCCTCTTGCAACACATCTTCCGCATGCTCCACATTGCCCACCACGCGCATGGCAATAGCATAGAGCTTGCTGCTGGTCGCATCATAGAGCTGGCGCAGGGCTGCACTGTCTTGCGCTGCGATTTGCTTCAAATACGCGATAAGTTGATCGTCGGAGGTGGCTGGTTTCATGGTGCTTTTTTCGGTGGCAGTGCGTTGTTTTTTGGCGCTGACAAACTAGCCAAATAGGCTACCACATCGGAGCGCTCTTGCGCGAGCCCCAAACGATAGCCCATGCGTTGACCCCGAATGACTTTTTCTGGATCGCTCAGCCATCGCTCTAAATTAGCGCGATTCCAGATGATCTTGCTTTTGTTCAAAGCATCAGAGTATTCGTAGTCTTTGGCCAAACCAACACGCCGGCCAAACACGCCTGCATGTGCGGGGCCAACGCGATTGTCTTCCACACTGTGGCAAGCGCTGCATTTGGCGGTGTAGATGGCCAAACCGCGTGCCACAGCCTCAGGCGCACTGCTCTGAGCCTGAGCGTGGGTAAAAAAGGCGCTGAGCCCGATCACTTGAAGTGTCAAGCTCAGCACCAAGCCCACCTTGTGAGGCAGGCACTGCACCATCCGTGTGCGCACGTTCAGGCTCCGAAGCTCAAAGCGCCTGCTGGCAGCGGGCGGCCTAGCGCGTTGGTCAAAATCGTGAAATGCATGGTCTCGTCAGCTGCCAAGCGAGCCGCCACTTTGGCCAAATCTTTGCTCATGAACGCAGGGATCACACCCAAATAAGCATTGGTCGCGCCCAGCTCTAAGCGAGCCGCTAAATCGAGCACATCAGCTTGGCTTTTGAGTGTGTCGGCTTTCAAAGCTTTGGCGTAGTCATCGATTTTTTTCTCAGCCACGGCCTTGCCGCCCAGCTTTTCAATGGTGGCGATCAAAGCGTCGCGGTGTGCTTTGTGGTGCGATTGAAAGCTCACGGCAATATCGAGCACAGGCTTTTGCAACAGGCCACTCAAAGCCCCCAGCTGGTAAGCATTGATGGCTTCATGCTCTAGGCCGAGCGCCACATTCAAGATGCCAGCATCTTTGGCAGCATCGCCTGCCATGCCTTGTGCCATGGCCAAATTGCCGCCCAACATCGCAAGGCCAAGAGCAGAGAGCTTGCCCGTATTGCCCATGAAACCACGGCGAGAAGAAGAGATATTCATAAAAAACTCCAAAAATAAAGAGAAGGGAAGAAAAATGTTGTCCAGACCTGATCAATACGAGCGAAGCAGAGCAAAAGATTCAAATATTTTTTAAAATTGTTTGAATCCATTGCCAGTGTTGTGTCGTATCAAAGTGGTCAGCTTTTTAAAAAAGGATTTTTATGCATCACAAGAAATTTGTATTGCGCAGCTTGATTGCTATGTTATCTGTAGCATCTGGTGCTGTATTCGTGCCGGCTACAGCCTTGGCTGAGAATGGAAAGCTGCTGCTCACGGGCGGCGTGAGTACAGTCGATGGCGCTGCTGGCGGCGGGCTCACGCCTTGGGCCGTGATCGGCAGCTTGGCCACGCAGGGTGAGCTTGGATTCACAGCGCATGCCACCCGTGTCAACACACGCGATTATGGTTTGACGACTTATGGCGCGGCAGTGGGCTGGAATGAGCGATTGGAGCTCTCTGTGGCGCACCAAGACTTCGATACAGGCATCACGGGCGTGTTGCTCGGCGCACCCGGCCTGCGCCTGAAGCAAGATATCTTGGGGCTGAAGCTGCGCGTGGCTGGCGATGCCGTGCTCGACAGTGATTCCCTGATGCCTGCGATTGCCGTGGGTGTGCAGAGCAAAAGCCTCGGCTCCACAGCACTTGATCCCACCTTGAGTGTGCTGGGTGCAAAGCGCAGCGGAACAGACTTTTATGTGAGCGCAACCAAGCTCTTTCTCGCACAAGGTATTTTGGTCAACGGCACCTTGCGAGCTACCAAGGCCAATCAAAACGGTTTGCTTGGCTTTGGCGCAACACTGGGCGGCGCACGCAACAGCTATGAATTCTTGCCCGAAATTTCGGTGGCATATCTTCTGCGCAAAGATGTGGCCATTGGCGCAGAGTACCGAAAAATGTCAAATCGCTTAGAGAAAGCCGGTAATGCTGCTGGCCTTGGCGATGGCCTCAAATCGAGCGATTGGAAAGACATTTTCGTGGCTTGGCAGCCCAGCAAACATCTTTCACTCACAGTGGCATACGTGGATTTAGGCCAAATTGTGCCTGCCACCACCGCCAAGCGCCGCCAAACTGGCACCTATCTCTCTGCCCAAGTGGCTTTTTAAGGAATTTGTATGAAAAACTTTCTCTGCGCTGTGATCGCTGCCCTCAGTTTTGTGGCCTTGCCTGCGAAGGCAGACGACAGCCTCTATAAAGCCTTCGGTGAGCAAGCTGGCATGGCGGCTTTGATGGATGAATTTTTGAAGGATTTGCTTGCTGACAAACGCATGCAGCCATTTTTTGAAAAAACCAATGCCGCAGCGTTCAAAGCCAGCTTGGCCAATCAGATGTGCCAGGTCTCGGGTGGCCCATGCCAATACAAAGGGCCTGATATGAAGCTCGCGCACAAAGAAATGGATATCAGCAAAGCCAATTTCAATGCGCTGGTGGAAGTCTTGCAAAAAAGCATGAGCACGCGTGACATTCCCTTCACTGCACAAAATCGTATGCTTGCCTTGCTTGCGCCGATGCATCGGGATATCATCAACGTTAAATGATGAAAAAAATGGAATTGGGTACTATGAAATTAATAGCGTTGAATGCATATTCTGTGCCGGCTAAGTGCTTACTTGGCTTGATTTTCTCAGCTTGGATTGCATGCAGTGCTTTCGCTGGCACCGTGCAAGTGAGCGTAGTGGATCGCGATGGCAAGCCAGCACAGGATGCTGTCGTCGTGCTCATTCAC
>JANNED010000085.1:0-3750 GCA_031388245.1 Variovorax sp. | reverse complement strand
GCCAAACGCCGCGGCGTGGATGTACGGCTGCTCTTGCCTAGCCGTACAGATTCATGGTTGGTCTTTCACGCGGGCCGAGCTTACTACAGCAAGTTGCTGAAAGCAGGTGTACGCATTTTTCAGCTCCGTACCGCCATACTGCATTCAAAAACTGCCTTGATAGACGGTGTGTGGGCATCGGTGGGCTCGACCAATTTGGATTGGCGCAGTTTTTTGCACAATCAAGAACTAGATGCTATCGTGTTGGGGAAAGAGTTTGGCAACCAGTTGCAAGCCATGTTTGACAAAGATTTGGCTGATGCCGACGAAATCACTCTCGATCAGTGGCAGCGCCGCGCCTTGGATTTACGACTCAAAGAAGCTTTTGCGCGATTGTGGGAATATTGGCTATGAAGACACATCTTATGGGCTGGCTCACCAGCTATGGCGCTACTGCGGTAGTGATGCTTGCGATTGACATGATCTGGCTTGGCTATATCGCAAAACCTTGGTATCAGGCAGGCATTGGACATTTGATGTCGCCCGCGCCAAATTGGGCGGCGGTGGCCGTTTTTTACACCATGTTCCCAGTGGGTTTAATGCTGTTCGCAGTGATTCCGCAGGCTGCAACTGAGGGTTTTTTAAAAGTCGCGCTGTGGGGCGCTGCATTTGGTTTTTTCACCTTTGCCACCTATGATTTGACAAATTTGGCCATATTGAAAAATTACCCGCTGCAATTGGCGGTGATCGATATGGCTTGGGGTACTTGTGTCAGTGCAGTGGCCGCAATAGCTGGCAAAGCAGTGTTCAACCGCTTTAATTAGCGCACCACGCGCAGAACGGCCATGGCATTGCCTCGCAGCTCAGCAGCATCGCCTTGCGACAGGCCACGAGCCATATCGGCACGTTCTAGAAGTTGACGGGCTGCTCCCGCGTTATTGCGCCGGTTAAACAAGGCGGTAAAAAATGATTTGAATGCGTTCATGGGGGCTCTCTCATCGGGCGCTGCCGTGTCGAACGATACGGGTCAACGCTCTTGATAATTCAATGAACGTAGGATAAGGGTAAACCCGATATTTGCAAGAAGAAATTCATGCAAAAAATGCATGATCATCCTCTACTGCAACATAAGCAGAGCAATACATCGGCTCAAACGCTACGAATTTAATAGCATACTATGCAATAAGAACGCTGGCAATGAGCTGATTTGAGTCATTTATTTAGGCATTGTCCACAAAACTGCGCAACTTGTCCGAGCGGCTTGGGTGCTTGAGCTTGCGCAACGCTTTGGCTTCGATCTGGCGGATGCGCTCTCGAGTGACATCGAACTGTTTGCCCACCTCTTCCAAGGTGTGATCCGTGCTCATCTCAATACCAAAGCGCATGCGCAGCACTTTGGCTTCGCGAGGCGTGAGGCTGTCCAAGATGTCTTTGACCACATCGCGCAGGCCGGCTTGCATGGCTGCTTCTAGCGGCGCGGTGTTGGCGCTGTCTTCGATGAAATCACCCAAGTGGCTGTCGTCATCATCGCCAATCGGTGTTTCCATGCTGATCGGCTCTTTGGCGATTTTCATGATTTTGCGGATTTTGTCTACCGCAATTTCCATCTTCTCAGCCAAGAGCGCTGCATCGGGCTCGAAGCCAAACTCTTGCAAGTGCTGGCGGCTGATGCGGTTCATCTTGTTGATCGTCTCAATCATGTGCACCGGAATGCGGATGGTGCGCGCTTGATCGGCAATGCTTCGCGTGATCGCTTGGCGAATCCACCATGTGGCATACGTGGAGAATTTGTAGCCACGGCGGTATTCGAATTTGTCCACCGCCTTCATCAGGCCGATATTGCCCTCTTGGATCAGATCCAAGAATTGCAGGCCACGATTGGTGTATTTCTTGGCAATCGAGATCACGAGACGCAAGTTGGCCTCGATCATTTCTTTCTTGGCATGGCGCGAGTTGCGCTCGCCATCGTTCATGCGCTTGTTGATATCTTTAAGATCGTCCAGCGGCACCACCACGCGCGATTGCAAATTGATCAGCTTAGTCTGCAGCTCTTGCACCGGCGGAATGTAGCGACCCATGGTGGCAGACCAATTTTTGCCCGCTTTGGATTGCATTTCAATCCATTTCAAATCGAGCAAATGGCTGCTCGTCTTCTTGCCCATTTTGTCGCGGCCAGAGAACTCCTCGACAAATTTGTCTTGCGGGTAGCCACACTTTTCCACAATGATTTTGCGCAGCTCACGCTCAACCTTGCGTACATCCGCCACTTGGCCGCGCACCATCTCGCACAAGCGCTCAATCGTCTTGGCGGTAAAGCGGATCAGCATGAGCTCATCGGTCACGGCTTTTTGCGCTTTGAAATACGCCGGTGTACCGTAGCCTTCTTTGTCGTAGTTTTTGTGCAGCTTCTCAAAGTGAGCGCGAATCACATCAAAGCGCGCATATGCCTCAACCTGGAGCTCTTCCAAGCGCTTGGTCATGGCTTTGTTGGCCTTGGCTTCTTCGTCGCCTTCGCTGTCGTCGTATTCGTCAAAGTCCTCTTCGGCCACAAAATCATCAGCCGCATTGGGGTTGTAAAAGCCATCGACAACTGCCGAGATCAAGACTTTTTTCTCTTGCACCTCAGCCATCATGTTGAAGATTTCTTGGATCGTGGCTGGGCTGTGCGAAATGGCCTCCATCATCGCATTCAAGCCACCTTCAATGCGCTTGGCAATCTCAATCTCACCCTCGCGCGTGAGCAGCTCCACCGTGCCCATCTCGCGCATATACATGCGCACAGGATCGGTGGTGCGGCCAAACTCTGAATCGACGGTGGACAAAGCCGCCTCAGCCTCCTCCTCGGCCTCCTCTTCGCTGGCAGCCGTGGGGGTGACGTTGTTGAGCAACAGTGTTTCGGCATCGGGTGTTTGCTCATAGACGGCAATACCCATGTCGTTGAGCAGTGAGTACACCACTTCCAGCGTTTCAGCATCAACCAGCTTATCGGGCAAGTGATCGTTGATCTCAGAATGCGTGAGGAAGCCGCGCGTTTTGCCCAGCTTGATCAGCGCTTTGAGGCGCACGCGGCGTTTGGCCAAATCCTCTTCAGAGAGCACCGTCTCGTCAAGGCCAAATTCTTTCATCAAGGCGCGCTCTTTCGCCTTGGAGATTTTCATGCGCAGCGGCTTGATTTTTTCGCCGTTTTCATCCAAAGCTACGACAACAGGCTCATGCACTTCTTCAATGATGGCTTCAATTTCTATATCGTCTTCCGTGTTAATGCTGCCCTTTGGCTTGGGGCCGCGCTTTGCGCCTTTGGGTTTGTCTGGCACTGTTTTGGCAGCTGGCTTGGCTGCAGCTGCTTTTACGACGACGGGAGCGGCTTTTGTGGCCACTTTTGCAGCGGGCTTGACAGGAGTTTTAGTGGGCATGCAGACACCTATAGAGAGAATTCAAAAGCAGGTACACAAGCCAAGACGATGCGTGAGCCAAGGCGAGCGATTTCAAAGGGAGGCAGCGCAAGAGGGTTGGGCGAACATTTGGTGTGCAGTCCTTGCGTGTGAGGCATGATGCCTACGGAGGTGCTGCTGTCGCGCTTGCGTTGCTGTTACATGGATTATACCAATGGCGGCACACTGGATGTGCCCCTGTGACCCCAAAGTAGTAATGTCACCTCTGCCCCATTTACAAATGTCACCTTTGAATAAACGAAGGGCATGTCATGGCGCAGGAGAGCAAATTAATGAGCACGACAGAGGCACAGCGCTACGCCATCATCAAGCGAGTGAT
>JANNED010000083.1:0-2903 GCA_031388245.1 Variovorax sp. | reverse complement strand
TGCAAATGCTGGCGGCACGTTACCGGGCAGAATAGCATTTGCATAACGCCAATCTTCCCATGTCGACATGGTGCCTTTGAGCGCGCCATCGACATACACATTCACCGTATCGTTGCCCGGCCCATCAGGGCTGGTGGTGATGACGACAACATGCTTCCATTCGGCGCGTGGGATGCTTGTTTGGAAATCGAAATCTCTGAACGTGAAGCTTGCAGTTGAGTTTTTCGTGTCAGAGCCCCAAACGCGAAAGCCTTTGCGCGAATCATCGTCGTTCACAAAACGGACGTACTCGTGTCGATCGGAAGGGCCTGCAGGTGAATGGCTAAAAGTGACAGCCGATTCATCGGCTACGTTGGAGACTGTGCGGATGAAAAAACTGGTGCAAATCGTATCGCCACCGCCAGGGCTGCGCACGGTTGATTCGCCAGCGGTCAGCGAGAGTTTTGGAGATTGCGGCTGAAAGTCAAAATCACCTCTATACACCTTGTTAGAAATTCTCCACACACCCTTTCCACGTTTTGCTGCTGCCCCAAGTTTTTCGATGCTTTGATCAGCGTTTAAGTTGGGGTCTGAATACCACTGGTTTTGATTGTCAATCGAGCCGAGTGCAAAAATATCTGAAGTGAAATTGTTTTCTGCGCAACCATCTGGGCCTGGATAAGTTTTTATGGCAATGGGCTGTGCAGGCGGCTGAGCGCTGGGCGTGCCGTTGCCCGGCGCGCCGCCGGAGCTGCCGCCAGAGCATGCGATGAGCCCTAGGCAGAAGATGACAACAGCACTTGTTGAAAGGCCCCGCAGCATGCTGCGGTCTGGTTGAGTTGTCATCTTATTTGCCATTGTGTTAGCTACGCAATCATAATTTCTGTGCAAGTTGCTCCAGTATCGCAGGATTCTCTAAAGTAGAAATATCTTGCGTGATCGCCTCGCCCTTGGCCAATGAGCGCAACAAGCGGCGCATGATTTTGCCGCTGCGGGTTTTGGGGAGGTTGTCGCCAAAGCGGATGTCTTTGGGTTTGGCAATCGGGCCGATTTCTTTGGCGACCCAGTTGCGCAGCTCTTGCGCGATTTTGAGGGCTTCTTCGCCTGTGGGGCGGCTGCGTTTTAAGACGACGAAAGCGCTGATGGCCTCGCCTGTCATCTCATCTGGCCGGCCGACTACGGCGGCTTCGGCCACGAGGTGCGAGCACGATACCAAGGCCGATTCAATCTCCATCGTGCCCAAGCGGTGGCCGGATACGTTGAGCACATCGTCGATGCGGCCGGTGATGCGGAAATAGCCGCGGTCCACGTCGCCCTTAGCGGCGTTCCCTGAACTGCGCACAGCGCCGTCGCCCGCCAAATAGTAGCCTTTGAGTTCTTCAGGGAAGTAGCTTTTCTTGAAGCGCTCAGGATCACCCCAAATCGTGCGGATCATGCTGGGCCAAGGCTTTTTCACGACCAAGATGCCGCCTGCGCCATGCTCGACATCGTTGCCCATTTCATCCACGATGGCCGCGGCGATGCCGGGCAAGGGCAGGGTGCAGCTGCCGGGCACGAGCGGCGTGGCGCCGGGTAGCGGCGTGATCATGTGGCCGCCGGTTTCGGTCTGCCAGAAGGTATCGACGATGGGGCAGCGCTCGCCGCCCACGTTTTTGTGGTACCACATCCATGCTTCTGGATTGATGGGCTCGCCCACACTGCCCAAGATGCGCAAGCTGCTTAAGTTGCTGCGCGCGGGGTGCACGGCGGCATCGCCTTCGGAGGCTTTGATGAGCGAGCGAATCGCGGTGGGCGCGGTGTAGAAAATACTGACCTTGTGCTTCTCAATCATCTGCCAGAAGCGGCCCGCGTTCGGATACGTGGGAATGCCCTCGAAGATCACTTGCGTGGCACCGGCAGCGAGCGGCCCGTAGGCTACATAGGTGTGGCCGGTGATCCAGCCGATATCGGCCGTGCACCAGAACACATCTTTTGGTTGAATATCAAACGTCCAATCCATCGTGAGCTTCGCCCAAAGCAAATAGCCGCCCGTGCTGTGTTGTACGCCTTTGGGTTTGCCGGTGGAGCCGGAGGTGTAGAGAATGAAGAGCGGATGCTCAGCGCCCACGGCCTCTGGTTGGCAGACATCGCGCTGGTTTTTCATGGCTTCTTCAAATCCGATATCGCGGCCTTTAACCATATTGCAAGGCGTGGCCGTGCGGCTCCACACGAGCACTTTTTTAAGCGTTTTGCAGCCGCCCATCGCAATGCCATCGTCCACAATCGATTTGAGTGGCAGCTCTTTGCCGCCGCGCATTTGGAAATTCGCAGTGATCACAGCGGTTGCGCCAGCATCGATGATCCGCTCGTTCAAGCTCTTGGCCGAGAAGCCGCCAAACACCACGCTATGCGTTGCGCCGATGCGAGCACAGGCTTGCATCGCCACCACGCCTTCCACCGTCATGGGCATATAGATGATGACGCGATCGCCTTTTTTAATGCCTTGGCTTCTCAAAGCATTCGCAAAACGGCTCACCTTCACAAGCAGTTCTTTGTAAGTGATCTTGGTTGACGTGCCATCGTCGCCTTCAAAAATAATCGCAGTTTTGTTTTCCGTCGGCGTGCCCATGTGTTTATCCAGGCAGTTGGCAGACGCATTGAGCTGGCCATCTTCAAACCATTTGTAGAAGGGCTTGTTTTTCTGATTGAGCACTTTGGTGAATGATTTGCTCCACTGCAAATTCTCGCGAGCCAAGCGCGCCCATGTGCCTTCAAAATCATTTTCAAAAGCAGCATTCATTGCGTTGAAGCGCGTCATGCTTTCGATGCGGGCTTTCTTAGCAAACGCGGGGCTGGGTTTAAACACGCGGTTTTCAACCAACACGGATTCGATGGATGTGCTCATGCTAATTGTCTCCTAGGGATAAATTAAATTCTTGTGCGTG
>JANNED010000071.1:0-13863 GCA_031388245.1 Variovorax sp. | reverse complement strand
CAATGACAAGATGACCGTGAAAGCCAACCTGAACAACGTGGCCAACAAATACTATGCCGACACGCTTTACCGAGGCCACTACACGCCGGGCCAGGGCCGTGTGTTGCAAGTTAACATGACGGCTCGTTTCTAAAGCCCGTTTTACCCTAGCCCGTCACTTTGCAAAGCCACCGCCATGCAACTCGCTATTTCTTCTGTTTTATCTGCCACCGATACAGCCAACATTCTCAACCTGCTGCGCAATGCACCTGCCGGCGAAGGCTGGGTAGATGGTGCGATCACCTCAGGCAAGCAATCTGCACAAGTGAAAAACAACCAGCAAATGCCTGAGCTTGGCAACATCACGCAGCAGGCCAGAGAAATCGTGGTCTCTGGCATCAGCCGCCATCCGAGCTTCATGACGGCTGCACTGCCGCGCCGTCTGTATCCCCCCAACTTCAACCGCTACAGCGGTAGCGCCAATACCTTCGGATCACATATTGACAATGCGCTGCGCACCTTGCCCGGCTCGCCCGGCTTTTTGCGCACCGATTTGTCGTGTACTTTGTTTTTGAGCGATCCGGCCAGCTATGAAGGCGGCGAGCTGGTGATTCAAGCCGCAGGCGGCGAGCAAGCTTACAAATTAGCCGCCGGCAGCTTGCTGCTCTATCCCGCTACCAGCGTGCATCGCGTCAACCCCGTCACACGCGGTGAGCGCATCTCCAGCTTTTTCTGGATCGAGAGCATGGTGCGCTCCATAGAACAGCGCGAGCTGCTCTATGAGCTGGATATGACGATCATGGCGCAGCGCACCCGCGAGCTGCAAGCTGGTGGCCCAGAGTCCACTGAATCTGTGCGGCTTACGGGTACGTATCACAATTTATTGCGCATGTGGGCAAGCCCCTAGTTTGACCGATGTCTGAATCTGCTCCCCTTCACAAACGCCTCGGCAAAAGCCCTGTGGCCATTGCCAGCGCCGTCGCGCTGCTGCATGTGGGCGGGCTGGCAGCGCTGCAAAGCGGCTTGCTGGTGCGCGCGTACGAGCTTGTCGTGCCCGCAGAGATGATCAGCCAAATCATCGAGCCGCCCAAGCCTGTGCTGCCGCCCCCGCCTGCTCCCCCCCCACCGCAGCCCGAGCCTGTGCGGCAAAACAAAGCCGTTGTGCTGCCGCCTGCGCCGCAGCCGCTCGCCATTGCCGACCCCACGCCCGCGCCTAACGCGCCAACCGCCACACCCACGCCGCCGGCGCCCTTGCCGCCGATCGCATCGCCCGTGGCAGCTGCACCTTCGCTTGCACCGGCCACACCGCCCGCTGCCCCGCCAGCGCCTCCCGCACCCAAAGTGGAAATGCCGCGCAGCGATGCCGACCATTTGAGCAATCCCGTGCCGCCCTATCCACCCCTAAGCAAGCGCTTGGGTGAAGAGGGCACGGCTGTGGTGCGCATCTATGTGGGCGCTGATGGCTTGCCGCAGAAAGCCGAATTGCGCACCAGCAGTGGCTACGAAAGGCTCGATGCAGCAGCAGTGGCGGCAGTGATGAAATGGCGCTTCAAGCCGGGCACGCGCGGCGGTGTGGCCGAGGCCATGTGGGTTTCACAGCCCATACCTTTTGTGCTGAGCAGATAGTTCACAGATCAACCTTTTAGGATCGTTTTTATGAATCAAGCTTTCGGTTTATCCCAACTCTGGTTGCAAGGCGACTGGGTCACGCGCTTTGTTGCGCTGCTTTTGCTGGTGATGTCACTCGCCAGTTGGATGGTGATCATCACCAAAGCATTGGCTCTTCGCCGCGCCGCTTCCCAGGCCAAGGCCGTTGAATCGTTTTGGCATGGCTCAGATCTGGCCGATGGCCTGAACAAACTCGGCAGCGATGCAGACAACCCTTTTCGCCAGCTCGCCATCGAGGGCCGCGAAGCTGCGGCGCATCATCGCCAGCAAACGAGCAGTGCGAAGCCACAATTGCACGACACAATGGACATCTCCGACTGGATCACCCGCTGCCTGCGCAACAGCATCGATGACTCCACCGCCAAGCTGCAATCGGGCCTCGCGATCCTTGCCTCCGTGGGCTCCACCTCCCCCTTCGTCGGCCTCTTTGGCACGGTCTGGGGCATCTACCATGCGCTGCTTGCGATCGGCATGGCTGGCCAAGCCAGCATTGATAAAGTGGCCGGTCCCATCGGCGAGGCGCTGATCATGACGGCGCTCGGCCTTGCGGTGGCCATTCCCGCCGTGCTGGGCTACAACGCATTGGTGCGCGGCAACAAAGGCGTGAGCGCCAAGCTCAACCGCTTCGCGCATGATCTGCATGCGTATTACGTGACGGGTGCGCGCGTTGGCACGAGCGCCATGGCCAATGTCACCCCATTGAAAAAGGCATAAATCATGGCCTTCGGAACACAAGACGACACAGATGAAGTGATGAACGAGATCAACATGACCCCGCTGGTCGATGTGATGCTCGTTTTGTTGATTATTTTCATCATCACCGTGCCGGTGATGAAGCATGCCGTCAACATCGATCTACCGCGCGCCACCAACCAGCCGCAAGATGCCAAGCCGCAAACCATCCGCCTGAGCGTCGATGGCACGGGCCAATACTTCTGGAATGAGATCCCCAGCTCCGACGAAGCTGTGCAACAACAACTCAAAACCGCAGCGCTGCAATCCCCGCAGCCCGAGCTGCATATCCGTGGTGACAAAGCGGTGCGCTATGAGCGCGTCGCCCAAGCCATGGCTGCTGCGCAACAAGCCGGCGTGAAAAAAATCGGTTTTATCACTGAGCCTGCTGCCAGATAATCCAGATCATCCAGATAATGGCGCCATGTCGAAACGCAAACGCCCCACACGCCACATCACGCTCACCATCACGCCAGCCAAGCCGCGCAACACCGTGCTGCAAGCGGCGGCTTCAGGCCAACTCAAGATGGGCACCGCCAAACATCAAAAATCCCAAGGCGCACTGCGCCGAGCTGAAAAGATGGCTATGCTGAAACCAGCTGACGAGTGAAAGACCCGCCAGCGCCCGATCCGAGCGAGCAGGCAAAACTTCCCGCTAAACTCTTGGCATGTCTGCCGTTTTTAATTTCACCTTTGTGCCCTGGTTTCGCTCAGTGGCACCTTATATCCACACGCATCGGGGCAAGACCTTTGTGGTTGGCGTGTGTGGGGAGGCGATTGCTGCGGGCAAACTCAGCCTGATCGCGCAAGATTTAGCGCTCATTCAGAGCATGGGCGTGAAGATTGTGCTGGTGCATGGTTTTCGCCCACAGGTCAATGAGCAGTTGGCCGCCAAAGGGCATCAGCCCCAATATTCCCACGGCATGCGCATCACCGATGGCATCGCGCTCGATTGTGCGCAAGAGGCTGCCGGGCAACTGCGCTTTGAGATTGAGGCCGCTTTCAGCCAAGGCTTGCCCAACACGCCGATGGCGGGCTCCACAGTGCGTGTGATTTCGGGTAATTTCATCACGGCGCGGCCCGTGGGCATCATTGATGGCGTGGATTTTCAGCACAGCGGTTTGGTGCGCAAAGTCGATACGCAGGGCATCCAAAAAGCACTCAGCATGGGCGCGATGGTGCTGCTCTCGCCTTTTGGCTATTCGCCCACGGGCGAGGCTTTCAATCTCACAATGGAAGAAGTGGCCACGTCGGTAGCCACCGCGCTTCAAGCAGACAAACTGATTTTCCTCACCGAGATCGCTGGCATCGCGACTGATCCTGCACTGCCCGTGGGCGAAGACAATCCGATCGATACCGAGCTGCCGCTGGCCGCTGCCGAGAAGCTTCTGGCTGATTTGCCCAGCGCCGCCGAGCCCTCCGACACAGCGTTTTATTTGCAGCATTGCGTTCGTGCCTGCAAGAGCGGCGTGGAGCGCAGCCATATCTTGCCGTTTGCAATCGATGGCGCACTGCTGCTGGAAGTTTATGTGCACGATGGCATCGGCACGATGGTGATTGATGAAAAGCTCGAAAACTTGCGCGAAGCGACCAGCGACGATGTCGGCGGCATTTTGCAACTGATTGAGCCTTTTGAGCGCGATGGCACGCTTGTGAAGCGCGACCGCACCGAGATAGAGCGCGATGTGGGCAACTACAGCATCATCGAGCACGACGGTGTGATCTTCGGCTGCGCGGCACTGTATCCGTATGCCGAGAAAAACACGGCCGAGATGGCTGCGCTCACCGTCAGCCCGCAGGTGCAAGGCCAAGGCGATGGCGATAAATTACTCAAGCGTGTTGAGCAGCGCGCCAAAGCCCAAGGTGTGGACAGCATCTTTGTGCTCACCACACGTACCATGCATTGGTTCATCAAACGCGGCTTCGTGCAGGTCGAGCCCGATTGGCTGCCTGAGGCGCGCAAACGCAAATACAACTGGGATCGCAAGAGCCAAGTGCTGGTGAAGAAGCTGGCCTGATTTTTAGGCGTTTTGGGCACTTTGCCAGCATAGAATATGTGCAGAGTGCTATTATTTTTATAGTGATTGAATTTGAAGGATTTGTCATGACACGTATGGTTCACTGCATCAAACTCGGCATCGAAGCGGAAGGTCTCGCTATGCCAACGTATCCCGGCGAGTTGGGCAAACGCATTTATGAGCAGGTGAGCAAGCAAGCTTGGGCGGATTGGCTCAAACACCAAACCATGCTCGTGAACGAAAACCGCCTGAATTTGGCCGATGCGCGTGCGCGGCAATATCTGGCGCGGCAAATGGAAAACCATTTCTTTGGCGGCGGCGCGGATGCCGCTGCTGGCTATGTGCCGCCGGCGCCTTGAATGTGCAGGATCGGTGCCTGCTTTTGCGCCGATCCATTCGCGTTGAGCTTGCCACAACGCAGCACACCCATGCTGATTTTCCAAGCTTTTTAAGCCAGTAGCCGGCATAGATACTGCATTGCGTGCTATGAATACAATAGTGATTGGCGCGGGCTTGGCGGGTGCTGCATGTGCGCATGCTCTTGCCAAGCGCGGCTGCGCGGTCACGGTGTTGAGCCAAGGCGGTGGCGCTTCGATGCTGCCTGTGGGTTTGCTCGCTGCGCATCTTTCAGCGCAAGACATTGCGCTCTCGCAGCTCTCACGCATCGGCGTGTCGCTCACGCTCGCGCATGCAGAGCGCCTGCTTTGCCAAGGCATCGATTGGCAGCCCAGCCTTCTCGAACAGCGCCTGTTGTTTCATTCTGAAAAAAACGAGCGCCTCAGCCGCGCCGCCACCATGCTGCCCGATGGGTATGCAGCAGCCGATGGCGTTGTGTTGCACAAAAAGGCTGCCTGGATCAAGCCGCAAGCTCTGCTGAGCGCTTGGCTCGCGCAGCCGGGAATCCATGTTTTGGAGGCCAGTGTGGCAGCGTTGAAGCATGCTCGTCATCAATGGCAAGCGCTCGATGCGCAAGGTAACATCTTGGCCGCTGCCGCCAGCGTCATTGTCGCTGCTGGTGCGCAATCTGGCCGTGTGCTCGCACAAGCTGGCCATCCGCATTTGATGGACAACGTGAGCGGCTCAGTGGCTATCGGCGCTTGGCAAGCTGGCTGGGATGCCATGAGCAACCAGCGTATCGTCAATGGAAACGGCTCTTTTGTAGGCAACGTCGCGCATGGCGCAGACCGCATCTGGGTGAGCGGTGCAACTTACGAGCGTGAAATCCATGAATCGCCTGAAGCACTTGATGCCGCCAGCCTGCAAGCCAATCAAGATCGTCTGACGCAGCTCTTGCCGCCAGAATTGCTCATGCCCATCAAAGCGCAATTCGCAGCAGGCCAAGTGCAAAGCTGGCAAGGCATGCGTTGCACCACATCAGATCGCTTGCCTGTCGTCGGTGAGCTAGAAAACGGCCTGTATGCTTGCGCCGCCATGGGCTCGCGCGGCTTGAGCTTTGCGGCATTGTGCGCAGACATCCTTGCGCAGGAGATCGCACCCAACAATTCCCCCCCTCTGATCACGGCAGAGCACCGCCAATTGCTCTTGCCACAGCGAAAAACATTGAAAGTCCCATCATGAGCATTTCCTCAACTCCCGTCGCCGTCATCACCGGGGCAGCGCGTGGCATTGGCCTAGAGATCGCCCGTCAATTTGTAGCGCAGGGCACGCGCGTGGCGCTGCTCGATGTTGAAGCTGATCTGCTGCACCAAGCCGTGCAAGCACAGGGGTGGAGCCAAGCCCAAGCACTCGCCCTGCCCTGCGATGTGGCTGTTGAATCCCAAGTGCATGCTGTCGTTGCGCAGGCCGTGCAGCAGTTTGGCCGCATTGATCATCTGGTCAACAACGCTGGCGTGGCTGTCTTCAAGCCCTTGCTTGAGCACACCACGCAAGAGTGGCAGCGGGTGCTCGATGTCAACCTCACCGGCCCCTTCCTCTGCACGCAAGCCTGCGCGCCGCATATGCTGCGCAACAACGATGCCGCCAAACGTGCAGCCACGCCAGCTGTGCCACATCAAAGAAGCCAAGAATTAGGAAGTGTGGTCAACATCGCCTCCATCTCCGGCCTGCGTGCCAGCAGCCTGCGCGTGGCCTACGGCACGAGCAAAGCCGCCCTGATCCACCTCACCAAACAATTTGCCGTCGAGCTAGGCAACCTGGGCATCCGCTGCAACGCCGTTGCCCCCGGCCCGGTCGAGACGGCGATGGCCCAAGCTGTCCACAGCCCAGCCATACGCCGCGATTATCACGACACCATCCCCCTTGCCCGCTATGGCAGCGAAGCAGAGATCGCAAGCGCCGTGCTCTGGCTCTGCAGCCCACAAGCCTCCTACATCAATGGCCAATGCCTCGCAGTAGATGGCGGCTTTGACGCAGCCGGCATTGGCTTGGTGAGCCTGCGAAAGCAGAGATAATCCTCCCCCATGATCAAACTGTTTGTTGGCCTGGGCAATCCCGGCTCGGAATATGAGGCGACGCGGCATAACGCAGGGTTTTGGTTTGTGGACGCGCTGGCGCGGCTTTGGAAGGCCAATCTCACTATGGAGAAGGCTTATCACGGCTTGGTGGCACGTGTACAACCCGTGGGAGCCCAGAGCAGCGGCCATGTCTGGCTGCTTCAGCCACAGACGTTTATGAATCTATCGGGCAAATCTGTGGCGGCGCTGGCGCGGTTTTACAAAATCTTGCCTGAGGAGATTTTGGTGATTTATGACGAGCTGGATATCGTGCCCGGCGAGGCCAAACTCAAGCTTGGCGGCAGCTCGACACACAATGGCCTGCGAGACATCACCGCGCAAATGGGGTCAAATTATTGGCGGCTGCGCATCGGCATTGGCCATCCTGGCGTGAAATCGGAAGTGCTCTCTTGGGTGCTGAAAAAACCGATGGCCGAGCAGCGCAGCCTGATCGATGAGACGATTGTGCGCGGTTTGAAAGCGCTGCCCTCTTTGCTCTCTGGCGACATGGAAAAAGCCACCCAGATCGTCCACACCGCGAAAGCGCCGCGCCCCAAGCCACCACGGCCAGCACCAGAAGCCGTGCCCGCTGCTGCGCCAGCCTCCACCACAAAGCCACCTGCTACACTATCAAAAAGTGAGCAAACTGCGCTGTAAATACGCCGGCAATCCGCTCAAAACGATTAAAAAACTGATCAACCAACTATTTTGGAGACACCCGTGGATTTGCTCTACCCCATCATCGCCATCCTTTTGGCCTATCTGATTGGCTCGCTGAGCTTTGCTGTGATCGTGAGCAAGCTCTTCGGCTTGGCTGATCCGCGCACCTTCGGCAGCAAAAATCCTGGTGCCACCAATGTGCTGCGCTCGGGCTCCAAGCCAGCGGCTGTTCTGACCCTCATCCTCGATGCGCTCAAAGGCTATGTGCCGGTGATCTTGGTGCAAATTTTCGGCAAAGATTTCGGCTTAGGCGATGGCACGCTGGCCATGGTGGCGCTGGCCGCCTTTCTCGGACATGTGTGGCCGATCTTCTTCAAATTCAAAGGCGGCAAAGGCGTGGCCACAGCGGCGGGCGTGATCTTTGGCATCGATTGGCTGCTTGGCTTGGGTGTGCTGGCCTCGTTTGCCATCATCTTGTTTTTCTTCCGCTGGGTCTCATTTGCCTCGATCGTTGCTGCTGCGTTTGCGCCCTTTTTCTACCTGCTCGGTGATCGCGGCCCATGGTACAGCTCCAAAGCAGTGATGCTCGCCATCTTCGTGATGGCGCTGATTTTGGCGATTCGCCATCAAGACAATATCAACCGCCTGCTCGAAGGCAAAGAGCCCAAGCTTGGGCTGAAAAAATAACTTCAGGCATCATGCCGGCATAGAACGTGCAAAGCTTGCTATGGATTGAGTAGCAAGCTGGCTGCTCTCAAAAGCGCCGCTCTAGCACCATCACGTCGCTGCTGCGGTTCATTGTGAAGCGGCTGAGGAATGAATTGCCCAACAGCGCAAATGGCATGTTGGGCCCCACCACAGCCTCCACATCATAAATCTCCACATCGCCCACGCGCACAGAATTGAGCACAACACGCCAGCCTTGCGTCACGCCGTTGGCGGTGTTCATGCGCACGGGTGTGCCTTTTTTGTAATCGATGCCCATGCGCATCGCATCGCTCGCGCCAATGGCAATGGTCGTCGCCCCCGTGTCCACCATCATTTGAATCACGCGGCCATTGATCGTGCCATTGGCCATGAAATGCCCACCCGAGGCCATGGGCAAGATGATTTTGCTGCCACCGCCTGCTCTGGCGCTCGCGCCCAAGCTCACAGGCGCTTCGCCTACGCGCAAATTCGTGCGCTTGCCACCCATCTCCAGCACAGCCAGGTCGCCCGATACACTGATGAGTCTGATGCCAGCATGCGTCTCGCCCGAGCCAAGCAGCTTTGGATCAGCGCCATCAATCACCAGCAAGGCTTTGCTGCCCATCACGCCAGTCAAAACCACTTTTTGAACCGTATTTTGGCTGATTGCCGGCATGGATACTGTGCAGACTGCTATCAAAAGTAGAGCAATTGGCTTGGGGGTAAGGCGGCAAATTGCGCGAAGGCTAGTGGGCATATGCATAAGCCTTCATTCTGAGGCTTTTTCTGATGCCCGCTCGGCAAACCATGCACGAACAGCCTGCGAACGCAGGTTAAAATGCTAAGTGACCAATTGATCGCGCAGCTGCTTCACTCAGGAGCGCGAATGAATTAAACCGCGCGGGTGGCGAAATTGGTAGACGCACCAGGTTTAGGTCCTGACGGTGGCAACACTGTGGGGGTTCGAGTCCCCCCCCGCGCACCAGACATTTGTTTTTTGAGTATTTAAAGAGATTGGATTGATCATGGCCGTCGCCGTTGAAACCCTAGAAAAATTAGAGCGCAAAATCACTTTGTCGCTGCCCATGGCCACCATTCAAACGGAAGTCGAGACACGCCTGCGCAAGCTCTCGCGCCAAGTCAAGATTGATGGTTTTCGCCCTGGCAAAGTGCCCATGAGCATCGTGAGCCAGCGCTATGGTTACAGCGTGCATTACGAAGTGATCAACGACAAAGTGGGCGAAGCCTTTCAAGCTGCCGCCAACGATGCCAAACTGCGCGTGGCGGGCATGCCAAAAATCTCTGAATCAGAAGCCAAAGGCGATGAAGGTCAGATGAATTTTGATGCCGTGTTTGAGGTCTATCCAGAAGTCAAAATTGGCGATCTTTCTACGGCAGAGGTCGAAAAAACCACAGCCGAAGTCAGCGAGGCTGCCATTGATCGCACAGTTGAGATCTTGCGCAAACAGCGCCGCACATTTGCGCAGCGCTCGGCCACCGATGGCGCAGCCGAAGGCGATCGCATCACTGTTGATTTCGTTGGCAAAATTGATGGCGAACCGTTTGAAGGCGGCAAAGCCGATGATTTCGCTTTCATGATTGGCGAAGGCCAGATGCTCAAGGAATTTGACGAAGCCGTGCGCGGCATGAAGCTGGGTGAAAGCAAAACTTTCCCGCTCGCCTTTCCGGCGGATTACCACGGCGCCGATGTTGCTGGCAAGACAGCTGATTTTCTCGTCACCGTGAAGAAGCTCGAAGCACAGCATTTGCCTGAAGTCAATGAAGCATTCGCTAAATCACTTGGCATCGCCGACAGCTCCACCGATGGCTTGCGTGCAGACATCAAGAAAAATCTGGAGCGCGAGGTGAAATTCCGCCTGATTGCTAAAAACAAAGGCGCTGTGATGGATGCGCTGATTGCCAATGCTGAGCTGGATTTGCCGCAAAGCATCGTGCAATCGGAGCTGGATCGCATGAGCGAGAGCGCACGCGCTGATTTGAAATCACGCGGCATCAAGGATGCGGACAAAGCGCCAATCCCAGAAGACATTTTCCGCCCTCAAGCTGAGCGCCGCGTGCGTCTAGGTCTCGTGGTGGCTGAGCTGGTGAAAGCCAATAATTTGGGCGCAAAGCCAGATCAGATCAAAGCCCACGTTGAAGAAATGGCCGCATCGTATGAGAAGCCTGCAGATGTGATCCGCTGGTATCAGAGTGATCGCCAGCGTCTCGCAGAGGTGGAAGCTGTGATCATTGAAAACAACGTGACGGATTTTGTGCTGTCCAAAGCCAAAGTCACTCCCAAAGCGGTTGAATTCGATGAGTTGATGGGTCAACAATAATCTTCGGCGCCGCCGTCTTCATGGGGCTTGCATCTGATGGTGCAAGCCCCATTTGCATTTTTAAGTGTCTTTTTAGATCCTACCGACGAAGCTGCGCCATTTTGCGCTACAGTAAGCATAGCAAGGAGTCTCGCTCATGAATCGCTTTTTCAATCCCCTCTCCGCACAAGACCCGATCAGCGCATCTTCACAACGCCGCCTGGATCGTTTCGCAGAATCCACCTTTGAGCCCGCCCAAGCCTTGGGCATGGTGCCGATGGTGATCGAGCAATCTGGCCGTGGCGAGCGCGCTTACGATATTTACTCTCGCTTGCTCAAAGAGCGCATCATTTTCTTGGTTGGCCCTGTAGAAGATTACATGGCCAATTTGGTTGTGGCGCAGCTGCTCTTTTTGGAGAGCGAAAATCCAGACAAAGATGTGTTTCTCTACATCAATTCTCCCGGCGGCTCAGTCAGCGCTGGCTTGGGAATCTACGACACCATGAATTTCATCAAGCCCGATGTGTCCACCCTGTGTACCGGCATGGCTGCCAGCATGGGCTCATTTCTGCTGATGGCTGGTGCCAAAGGTAAGCGCATTGCCCTGCCGAACGCCAGCATCATGATGCACCAGCCCTCCGGTGGCGCACGCGGCATGGCCAGCGATATTGAGATTTCTGCCCGAGAGATTTTGAAGACACGCGAGCAGCTGAATAAAATTTATGCAGGCCAAACCGGCCAGCCGATTGAAAAAATCGCCCGCGATGTCGAGCGAGATTTCTGGCTCTCTGCCGATGAAGCCAAAGAATACGGTTTGATCGACCAAGTGGTTGCCAAGCGCCCCACTTAGAGCTTTGCCCGTATCCTTGCTATCAAAATGGTAACTGTGCTGGAAACAGGTATTGCAAGCGGTATCATTGTGCTTAACCTATTTTGGCAACAATCGGGATTTTTTCATGGCAGACCGTAAAGGCAACTCCGCAAGCGAAAAAACGCTTTACTGCTCTTTTTGCGGCAAAAGCCAGCATGAAGTCAAAAAACTCATTGCTGGCCCATCGGTTTTCATCTGCGATGAATGCATCGATTTGTGCAATGACATCATCCGAGATGAAGTCACGCCCGAGCTCGACAAAGCCACCAAAAATGATTTGCCCACGCCGCTGGAGATCAAGCAGCATTTAGATGGCTATGTGATCGGCCAGCTCACTGCCAAGCGGGCTTTAGCGGTTGCTGTGTACAACCACTACAAGCGCCTCAAGCACAAAGAAAAAGCCAAGAAAGACGATGTTGAGCTCACCAAGACCAATATCTTGCTGATCGGCCCCACTGGCTCTGGCAAAACCTATCTCGCGCAAACGCTGGCTCGCATGCTCGATGTGCCCTTCGTCATGGCAGATGCCACCACGCTGACCGAAGCCGGCTACGTGGGCGAAGACGTCGAAAACATCATCTCCAAGCTTTTGCAAGCCTGCAATTACGATGTCGAAAAAGCGCAGCGCGGTATTGTGTACATCGATGAGATCGACAAAATCTCCCGCAAATCTGACAACCCCTCCATCACCCGTGATGTGAGTGGCGAAGGCGTGCAGCAAGCGCTGCTCAAGCTGGTGGAGGGCACGATGGCTGGCGTGCCGCCGCAGGGCGGGCGCAAACATCCGAATCAAGATTTTTTGCAGGTTGACACCACAAATATTCTGTTCATTTGTGGCGGTGCATTTCAAGGCTTAGAGAAAGTCGTCGAAGCGCGGCAAGAAGCCGGCGGCATTGGCTTTGGCGCAAGCGTCAAAAGCAAGAAGCAGCGAAGCCTCTCCGATACGTTCAAAGAGATTGAGCCTGAAGACTTGATCAAATTCGGCTTGATTCCTGAGCTGATTGGCCGCCTGCCCGTGATCGCCACGCTCGATGAGCTGAGCGAAGATGCGCTGATGCAAATCCTCACCGAGCCCAAAAACGCTGTGATCAAGCAATATGCCAAATTGCTCGCCATGGAAGGCGCCGAGCTGGAGGTGCGCCCCAATGCTTTGCGTGCCATTGCCCGCAAAGCGCAAGTGCGCAAGACGGGTGCGCGAGGTCTGCGCTCCATTTTGGAAGCCGCGCTGATCGACACCATGTTTGAATTGCCTGATGCGAGCAATGTCGCCAAAGTGGTGGTGGACGAATCCACCATTGATGAAGGCAAACCACCCTTGCTCGTGTATAGAGAAGAAGCTAAAAAAGCTTGATCGCGTTTGATACGAATGGCCTGCTGCCTTGCCTATTTGGGTGAGGCACAGATGTATAGATTTTTTTGAGAGTTGAGCCATGTCTGGTGCTACCCCCTTGCCCTCTGATCCGATGGATTTACCGCTTCTGCCACTGCGCGATGTGGTCGTCTTCCCGCATATGGTGATCCCACTTTTTGTGGGTCGCAGCAAGAGCATCAAAGCGCTAGAAACCGCGATGGAATCGGATCGCCGCATCATGCTGGTTGCGCAAAAAGCAGCTGCCAAAGATGAGCCAGTGGTGGAAGATATGTTTAGCGTGGGCTGCATCTCCACTATTTTGCAAATGCTCAAATTACCTGATGGCACGGTGAAAGTTTTGGTTGAAGGCCAACAGCGCGCGACGGTGAATCAGATTACCGAAGGCCCAGTGCACTTCCATGCCAACATCACGCCACACACCGCGCAGCCTCTGAGCGAGCAAGGCACCAACGAGATCGAAGCGGTGCGTCGCGCTGTGATTGGCCAGTTTGACCAATATGTCAAGCTCAATAAAAAAATTCCCCCAGAGATTTTGACCTCCATCTCAAGCATTGATGATGCTGGCCGCTTGGCCGACACGATTGCTGCGCACACACCGCTCAAGCTCGACAACAAGCAAGCTGTGCTTGAATTGCTTGATGTCAAAGCACGGTTAGAAAACGTCTTTGAGCAGCTTGATCGTGAATTAGAAATCCTCAATGTCGATAAAAAAATCCGCAGTCGCGTGAAGCGCCAGATGGAGAAAAATCAGCGCGATTTTTATTTGAATGAGCAAGTCAAAGCGATTCAAAAAGAGCTGGGCGATGGCGAAGAAGGCGCAGACATTGAAGAGATCGAGAAGAAGATCAAAGCGGCCAAGATGCCGCAAGAGGCGAAGAAGAAAGCAGATTCAGAGCTCAAAAAATTGAAGTTGATGTCGCCGATGTCTGCTGAAGCCACTGTGGTGCGCAACTATATTGATGTGCTGATTGGTCTGCCTTGGAGCAAGAAAACCAAGATCAAGCACGATCTGGGCAACGCTGAAAGCGTGCTGAATGCAGATCACTTTGGCTTAGATCGTGTAAAAGATCGCATTCTTGAATATCTCGCTGTGCAACAGCGTGTG
>JANNED010000034.1:0-14740 GCA_031388245.1 Variovorax sp. | reverse complement strand
GGTTATCCCCCATTACAGGATACGTTCCGATACATTACTCACCCGTTCGCCACTCGCCGCCAGGATTGCTCCCGCGCTGCCGTTCGACTTGCATGTGTAAAGCATGCCGCCAGCGTTCAATCTGAGCCAGGATCAAACTCTATAGTTTGATCTTGTTACTCAATCGGAATTGAAGAAGATATATCTTCATTCAATTTCTCATGAGTGTTTGTGTCTCGGTCTTTTGACTCTGACGTTTTCGGCAATTGCCTTCAAACACCCACGCTTATCGGCTGTAATTTTTTAAAGACTTATAAAAAAACATTGGCTTTTTTATTTGTTTCGCTGCGATCAGCGAAGCCTTGAATTATGACACATTTTTGAACTGTTTGTCAAACTGCGTCTATTTTTTCTACTTATTATTCACTGCACTTCGCTTGAGATTTACATCGTTTGGCTTTGCGCTGCGTTTTAAGCAGAGCCTCAAATTATATACCGGATTTTTGATGTCCGTCAATTATTTTGAGGCTTCTTTTGATGTTGCGACCTATTTTGCAGGCCACTTGATTTCGGGTTAACCCTCAGATCAATTCATCAGCAGAGCCAGCTAGTATACAGCGGAATTACTCGTCTTGGCAAGATTTTTGATGTTTTTTGAATTACTTGGCTTCAGCCAAGAATTTCTCTACTTGTGCAGAAGGAATCGCCCCCGGTACACGATTGCCGTCGGCAAATATCAACGTAGGTGTGCCAGTAATACGGTACTTCTTGCCGAATTCGACATTGCGCTGAAGGGCTGCGGCATCGCAAGCAGCGGTGCCGGGGGCGGCATCTTTCACCATCCAATCGAGGAAGGCTTTGGATCTGTCTTTGCTGCACCAAATGTTTTGAGATTTGGTGACCGAGTCTGCTCCGAGAATGGGATAGAGGAAGAGGTAAACGGTAACGTTGTCCACCTTCTGCAAATCGCGCTCAAAGCGCTTGCAATATCCGCAGTTGGGGTCTTCAAACACGGCGACTTTACGTTTGCCGGTGCCGCGCACGATGGTGAAAGCATCCTTGAAAGGCAGGCTGTCGAAATCGAGTGCCGTAAGTTTCTCGATGCGCTCTTCTGTTAGGTTGCGCCGCGCTTTAGTATCAATCAGATTGCCCTGAATGAGGAAGTTGCCCTCCGTATCCGTGTACACAATATCGGCGCCATTGATGCGCACCTCAAGCACACCAGGCATCGCAGAGCGATTGATCTCGTCGATCTTGGGCAAATTTGGCAAGCGCTCGGCCAGAGTTTTGCGCAGCGCGGCAACTTGCGTTGCAGACAGCGCAGTTGGATTTGATTGAGAAAAAGCACTTGCAGCCGTCGTAAATAATGCACTAAATGCTACTAATTTAATAGCGTATAAGAATTTTTTGTGTGCCATGCTCGTCTTTCCTTCTGTATGATGAAATATATCCAAAAGCCACTTTAACGTGCTCCAGAGGCTTGGCGCATCAGCCATGCCTTCAAGGGTTGAGAGGCTTGAAGGCTCTGCATTCCCAAATTACGCAGGTGCTGTAATCGGGGATCACCCGAGCTAAAAATCTGTTGCAAGCCGTCAGTGGTCAAACGCAAGAGAGCAGCGTCTGCTTTGCGCGCTCGTTCATATGTACGCAGCAATTTTTCATCACTGTAGCTGCGGAAATACGATTTCTCTATCATTCCTTTTGCGAGCGCCACCGCATCTCCCAAACCTAGATTTAAGCCTTGCCCAGCCAAGGGATGCACCGAATGTGCCGCGTCGCCGGCTAACACCCAAGCACCCCAACTCGCACGCCCGAACCAGCGCTGCGCTTGTGCAAGCATCAGCGGCCATCTCGTCTTGACACCGCTTGCCTGCATAGACCCCATTTGGCCTCGCGAAGCATCCATCAGCTCTTGCGAAAAGGCACCGTCTGACAATTCCAGCAAATGCTGGGCTTTGTCATGTAGAACAGACCACACCAGAGCCATAGAGTTCCCGGCGGTGCTTTGGCCACGTGGCAGAACAGCGCAGATTTGCCCGGAATGCATCCATTGGCGTGCCGTGTACAAATGCGGCTTTTCGCAAACAATGTGTGCGGCAATTGCACTTTGCTCGTACGCAAATTGCTCGAATATCACCCCCGTTGCATCCCGCGTTTGGCTCACACGGCCCTCACAAATGACCGTAAGCTGTGCTTGCATCGGCTCAGCCAGCTCGCTGATCAGGGTGATTTCGGGTGCAAAGCTGATGGCCGAGGCCAAGCGCTCTCGCAAACTGCCTGCGTCGACAATCCATGCCAATGGCTCTTGGATGGCATCAAAGCCTAACTCACCAAATGTATCGCCATACACTTGCATTCGTTGCACGGGCGCAAGCTTGGCATCTTGTTCTGGCCAAACGCGCAAATCCATCAAAATCTGCCTAGAGGCCGCGTTGAGCGCGAAACTGCGTAAATCTGGCTGCTTGTCTGGTGGGGCATGGGCTAAGCTCACGCTGATACGCGAACGAGCAAGCAACAAAGCCAGCACTTGGCCAACAATGCCTGCACCGCGAATAGAAATAGTGTTTTTCACCATGCCATTGTAGAAGGCTGCACAATCATGCGTGCCCGATTGAAAATTGCTTCTGCATTTACTTACCCCACCGCTTGACCATGAACGACTTTGACCTGAATGCCACCATCAGCCGCCTGTTCGTCTATCCCATCAAATCTTGTGCAGGTGTCGAGTTGAGAGAATCTTTGCTAACAGAGACGGGACTTGAATTTGACCGTGCGTGGATGGTGGTGGATGAACAAGGCGAATTTCTAAGCCAACGCGAACTGCCGCGCATGGCACTGATCCAGCCGAAGCTCAAGCAGTTTGAGATGGTGCTGCGTGCACCTGGCATGCTCGCGCTCCACATTGCCCTTGACACTGTAGAGCAAGCTTGTAAAGTGCGCGTTTGGGGTGATGAATGCGCCGCTTTTGACATGGGGCACATAGCAGCGCAGTGGTTCACTGATTTTTTAATGCAAGAGCGCCCCGCAGGAATGCCAAGCATGAAGCTGCGTCTTGTGCGTTTTGATCCACTGCACAATCGAGCATCCAGCCCCAAATGGACGAAGGGCTTAAAGGCTTTCAATCAATTCTCCGATGGATATCCGCTTCTGATTCTGAGCGAAGCATCCATACAAGAGCTTAATCTGCGTTTGCAAGCGGCGGGCAACGCAGAGGTCTGCATCGAGCGCTTTCGCCCAAATATCGTGCTTTCAGGCTTGCATGCACACGATGAAGATCGAGCCCTTGAGCTCAAACTACAAACCAACGAAGGCGTGGTTGTGCTCAAACTCGTCAAACCTTGCCCGCGTTGCCCGATTCCAGATATTGATCCAATGACAGCGCGATCTGGCACGCAGGTCAGTACGGTGCTCGCAGGCTACAGACAAGACGCGCGTGTCGATGGTGCAATTACTTTTGGCATGAACGCGGTGATGCAAACGGGCTTGGATCATGCGCTGCGCGTAGGGCAGTCTGCGCAAGGCTCATTGCAATTTTGAACGCATATCAATCATTTGACCTAGCTTCTTGAATTGTCGGCGGATGCGTGGCATCCGAATCTGAATCTGCCCAATTTGTAGGCTTGATGCCCGTAACAGAGCGCTCTGATGCCTTGTCAATACCAAAAATTGCTGCATGCAGTACAGGTGACTTAACGGGCGGTGGCTTCGGTGTTGTGTGCGCTGCTGCACCATAGGCTGGCTCCGAGGATGCCAATACTGTTGCAGCATGCTCCAAGAAACGGATGGGACGTCGCGTGCGACCAGACATGCCCTGTAACAAGTCCATCAAATCACCTTTGATGTCTTGATCTACGGATGCAGACTCGCGCATGATCAGGCTGGCCAAATGAAATTGCAGCGTCACCTCCGGAATAAGCCCCGGCAAAGGCATCAAACCCTGTGCAATCAAGCGTGCACCGAGTTCGGTAATCAGACTTCGGTGATGGCTGCCTTCCAAAATCACGCCGAAATAAGACGATTGCACACGTGCCACAGTATCAACATCGAGCAATACTTTTCTCAACTTGATCACGGCACGCAGAACACTGTGCTCCGCCACCTGCGAACCATAAGCCATGGCGATTTGCTCATAATTAACCAGCGAAATGAGCATCACGGTGGCATCCTCGCGTCGGCGTGCAAAACGCAGCGCGGTTTGCTTCAAGCGATCGTCAAAAATCGGCTCAGAAAGCAGCCCGGTCAATGCATCTTGCGTGCTGAGCGTTTGCTCTCGCATTCGCATTTCGTGGCGCTCGCGTGATCGCATATTCAGAGCCACCATCATCATGGGCACTTCCACGATCAGTGATGCCACCACGCCGTATTGCACCCACCAAGAAATCGTGACCCAACCATAGGCTCTTGCAATTGCCACCAACACTGCTGCACCTAAGGGAAGAAAAGACAGGAATACCCAAAGACCGACGCGATCCCCTCGCTGCCAAGCATGCACAGCCACATACATGCCAACTGCCAAGGCAAGCAGCATGTATGCGCCCAACAAAATCACCCCGTTGTCACGCTGCATGAAAACATAAGCCAGAGCTACAGGCAAAGCTGCCAAGCCCAGCGCTGGCAAAATGCGAGAGGCTAAGCCAGCAGAATGCCGCCCACCCAGCAGCGATTCGATGAAATACATCGCTCCGCCTGCAGTCAAAATGGCCAAGCTGCCCTGCGATGCATCTGCCCACAGTGGACTGTCGTCCCAAAATAAATAAGCGGCCATTCCAGTATAGGCACAGACCGCCAATATCATGATCGCGACATACGCGGAATACATGAGGTAGAGTCGGTCATGGTAGGTGTATGCCGTGACCAAACAAACCAAGACGAGGGTGAGCAAAACGCCCACCACAAGCCCCATGCTCCAAAATCCTTGGCGGTCGATTTTCTGCGCCTGTATCTCCGTGCCCAAATGCAATGGCACGCTAACAGGCGTACTACCTTGAATTTGCAAATAAAGCGTGGACTTTCCAGTCGGCAGCTCCAAATGGAAGCGTGGATAACGGCCTGGTTCTGGCCAAGAATTGACTGCAATGCGATCGCCCGCACTTTGCGCAAGCCAGCGTTTGCTGGTCGGATCTTGTTGATACAGCGTGACTGAATCAATCAGCGGTAAAGGAATCCACACAGACCAATCTTCGCTGCGTCCGTTTGGCAATCGCTCAACGTCCAGCCGTATCCAAAGTCGCTCCTTGGATTTGAGATGGAACATTGTTTCTTCCATCAGCGGTTCAAAGCGCAGACCCAAAGAACCCGAATGCACTTGATCCACAGTGATTTTGGCCGTTTTATCCTGCCAAAACGAAGAGCTCGCTCTGATTTGATTTTGATCTGCCTCTGAAATCACCAAAGCTGATGTGTGATCAAAGCCATCGCTGGCCAGCATGATCTGCGGGAGAAAACACAAGAGCAGCACCAGCGGCCATCGCATACACTTAAAGGCTTTGCCAGAGAGCTGTCCTAGGAACCGTGCCATGAGTATGAAATGTGGAATTGTAGGTTTACCCAATGTCGGTAAATCTACACTATTTAACGCCTTGACAAAAGCGGGTATTGCCGCTGAAAACTATCCTTTTTGCACAATTGAACCGAATGTAGGCATCGTCGAGCTGCCTGATCCACGTTTGAAACAATTGGCAGAGATTGTCACGCCTGAGAAGATCGTGCCTGCAGTGGTTGAGTTTGTGGACATTGCGGGTTTGGTGGCTGGTGCATCCAAAGGCGAGGGGCTGGGCAACCAATTTCTTGCACACATTCGCGAGACAGATGCCATCGTGAATGTGGTGCGCTGCTTTGAAGATGCCAACGTGATTCACGTTGCTGGCAAAGTCGATCCGATCTCAGACATTGAGGTGATCCAAACTGAACTATGCTTGGCCGATTTAGCCACGGTTGAGAAAAGTTTGCAGCGCTACACCAAAGTCGCTAAAACTGGCAATGACAAAGAAGCGGTCAAACTCGTGGCCGTGCTTGAGAAGTGTCAAGTCGCGCTGGATCAAGGCAAGCCTGTGCGCGGCATTGATTTCTCTAAAGAAGAGCTCGTGACACTCAAGCCGTTGTGCTTGATCACAGCCAAGCCCGCCATGTTTGTGGGCAATGTGGCCGAAGATGGTTTTGACAACAACCCATTCTTGGCCAAACTGGAAAACTACGCCAAGGGCCAAAACGCGCCGGTGGTGGCGATTTGCGCCAAGATCGAAGCTGAGCTGGCCGACATGAGTGATCAAGACAAAACTGATTTTCTTGCAGACATTGGCCAATCAGAACCCGGCTTGAACCGTTTGATTCGTGCGGGATTCAAGCTACTGGGCTTGCAAACCTATTTCACCGCGGGAGAGAAAGAGGTGCGCGCTTGGACGGTACACGTTGGCGCAACAGGACCGCAGGCAGCTGGCGTGATTCACACAGATTTTGAGCGCGGCTTTATCCGTGCCCAAACGATATCTTTTGATGACTATATCGCCTTTAATGGCGAGCAAGGCGCTAAAGAAGCCGGAAAAATGCGGGCTGAAGGCAAAGAATATGTTGTCAAAGATGGCGATGTATTAAATTTTTTGTTCAACGTTTAATCATGTAATCTCTCAGTATGAGAGGTTACATGCAACACAAATCAAACCCTGTTCTGCAAAACTTC
Source organism: Variovorax sp. (assembly GCA_031388245.1). Taxonomy (GTDB): domain Bacteria; phylum Pseudomonadota; class Gammaproteobacteria; order Burkholderiales; family Burkholderiaceae_C; genus JANMDU01. Next base: position 8,085 of record JANNED010000034.1, on the reverse strand, counting down.
CTTCTCGCTTACCTTACAACAGTTGGCTTTGGAGTGCAAGCGCTGCAAATCAATAGTGTTTCGCCGCAAGGCGAAGTGGCGCAGATTCGGCAGGTGGTGGTCAAGTTTGACCAAGCGGCGATTAACTTTGGCGATGTGCGCGCTGCCAGCCCGTTTAGCCTGTCGTGCTCCAACGCGCAGGCCAGTAAAGGCAATGGGCGCTGGATCAGTGAGCGGGAATGGGCGTTTGAATTAGAGCGTGATTTGCCGCCGGGTGTGCGCTGCACGCTCACGCCGCAAGCTGGATTCAAATCACCTTCGGGCCAAGCATTGACAAGCGCGAGCAGCTATGCATTTAATAGCGGCGGCCCTTTTGTGCGGCGCATCTCGCCCTATGAAGGATCGCGCATTGATGAAGAGCAAATCTTTGTGCTGGAGCTAAGCGGCGCGGCTGATCCGGCGACGCTGGCGAGTAATTTGTGGTGCGCAGTGGAAGGCTTGGGCGAGCGCGTGCCCACCAAAAAGATTGAGGGCGATGCGCGCGTGCAGGTGCTCAAAGCGATTGGGCAAACCAAGGCTGAGCAAGAGCAGCCGCTGCGCTTTCTCACGCTGCAATGTGCGCGCAAGCTCTCGTCCGCCGCGCGCGTCTCCATCGTGTATGGCAAAGGCATCACCACGCCGCAAGTGGGTGGCACGGTGGTGGCCAACACGGTGGAGAAGCGCTTTAACTACCAAGTGCGTGAGCCGTTTAGTGCCAGCTTCTCTTGCGAGCGAGAAAATGCCAACGCAGCTTGCCTGCCGATCATGCCGATGCAGCTGCGCTTCAACGCGCCGATCACGCACAAGATGGCGCAGGCCATCACGCTCAAAAGCAGCGCGGGCACGATCAAGCTTGCAATTGACGAGGGGGAAGGCGACAGCGCCATTCAGAGCATTCAATTCAAGCCGCCATTTGCTGAAGATACCGATTTCCGCATCGAGCTGCCCTTAGGCTTTGTCGACACTGCGGGCCGCACATTGCGTAATGCAGAGAGCTTCCCGCTCAAAACCCGCACCGCAGGCTCGCCGCCTTTGGCTAAGTTCTCCGCAGGCAGCTTTGGCGTGATTGAGCGATTTGCTGAAGCCCCTTCAGAGAAAACGCCTACGCCTGCTTTGCTGCCGATCACGCTGCGCAATGTGGAGCAAGCCTTGCCATTGAAGGCTCTCACCGAGCGCCGCCAAGCCGGGCAGATCAGCGACATGGCTCTGACGCAAGATGCAGACATCATCGCTTGGTATCTGCGCGTGCAGCGCGCCAACAGCTCCGACCGCGAAACCCGCGAGCGGCCTTTGCTCAGCAATCAAGTGCCCACCCGCAAACTCGAATTGCCTGCGCCACCGGCCACTGAGGCAGGCAAAGGAAGACCATTTGAAGTCGTGGGCATTCCGCTCTCTCCCGGCTTTCATGTGGTCGAACTCGCCTCGCAAAAACTGGGTGCGGCGCTACTCGACGAGAAGCTGGGCAAGAGCCGCACGATGTATGTGCGCACGGCGGCGCTGGTCACCAATCTGGGCGTGCATTTCAAGCTGGGCCGTGAAAATTCTCTGGCTTGGGTCACGACGCTCGATAAAGCCAAAGTGGTGGCTGGCGCGCAGGTGCGTGTGAGCGATTGCAATGGCAAGCTCATTGCCAGCGGCAGCACCGATGCGCAAGGTGTGGCGCAGCTCAATGGCATATCGCCGCAAGCACCGCTGTGCAACGGCAACAAGAACGCCGAGGCGGGCAGCAATGCTTATTTCGTGAGCGCGCGCCACACCGGCGCAGATGGCGTGGCGGATATGGCGTTTACGTGGAGCGATTGGCAAAAAGGCATTGAGCCTTGGCGCTTTAATTTGCCGCAGAGCAACCAGCCGCAGCCCGATGAGAACCTGCACACGATCTTGGATCGCAGCTTGTTCCGTGCAGGAGAGACGGTGGGCATGAAGCATCTGCTGCGCACACTAACCGGCAAAGGCTTTGCATTGCCCGCGCCCGATGCAGCGCCGCGCGAGTTGATCATCACGCATGTGGGCTCAGGCACGGTGTTTAAGCAACCGCTGGTGTGGCGCAACACCAAAAGCGGCGGCTTGTCCAGTGAGAGCCGCTTTGCGATTCCACCAGCGGCCAAGCTGGGCGTGTATCAGGTGAGCCTGAGCAGCCAGCGCAACGCGCGCGAGGAAGGAAGCATCGACACCGTGCAATTCCGCGTGGAAGAATTCCGCCTGCCCGTGCTGGAGGGCAGCATCACGCCAGCGGAGAAAGGCTCACTGATTGCGCTCAAGAGTTTGCCCACGCAGGTGCAAATCAACTACGTCTCAGGCGGGCCTGCGGGCAATTTACCAGTGCGCGTGTCGGCTTTGATGCGCGGCAAGTATTTGTATTACCCTGATTTTGATGCCTACAACTTCAACCCTCCGCGCAAAGCAGGCGAGAAAGAGGCGCAGGATGATGAATCCGTGAGCGCCCGCGACAGCAAACTGATTGCTGACAAACTGCCGCTCACCCTCGATAAAGCAGGCGCTGGCAAACTCTTGATAGATAAGCTGCCCGCCGCCAAGCAGCCGCAAGACATCGTGTTGGAAGCCACCTATGCCGATCCGAATGGCGAGATTCAAACTTTGCGCAGTACGCAAACGCTCTGGCCCGCCAGCGTGGTGGCCGGTATTCGCACCGAGGGCTGGGCATCTGCCAGTCAAAAAATCAAGTTCCAAGCGCTCGCTTTGGATTTGACTGGTAAACCGCAAGCGGGCGTGAAGCTGCAAGTGAGCGCTGTGGCCCGCATCACCACCACCAGCCGCAAGCGCATGGTGGGCGGGTTTTACAGTTATGACAACCAAACCGAAATCAAAGACCTTGGCAAAGTGTGTGAAGGCAGCAGCGATTCGCGCGGGTTACTTCTCTGCGATACAAAATTAGGCCAAGCAGGCGAGATTGAGCTCATCGTGACTGCTACCGACGCGCAAGGCCGCAGCATCCAAGCGGCCAGCAGCGTATGGGTCACCAAGCAAGGCGAGCTGTGGTTTGGCGGCGAGGATCATGACCGCATTGATCTGCTGCCCGAGAAGAAAAACTACACCGCAGGCGAAACCGCCAAGCTTCAAGTGCGCATGCCTTTTCGCTTTGCCACAGCGCTCGTCACATTGGAGCGCGAAGGCATTTTGAGCCACCGCATCGTGCAGCTCAATGGGCAAGACCCGACGATTGAACTCAAGATTGAAGAAGGCTGGGCGCCCAACGTCTTCGTGAGCGCGCTGGTGCTGCGCGGGCGCTTGCGAGAAGTGCCTTGGTACAGTTTTTTCAGTTGGGGCTATTCAGCGCCTACCGAATGGTGGCAAGCCTTTTGGTATGAAGGCCGCGAATACACCGCACCATCGGCCATGGTTGACTTGAGCAAACCTGCGTTTCGCTTAGGGGTAGCGCAGCTCACAGTCGGCAGCAAAGCACATGAGATTGCGGTGAAGGTCACGGCTGACAAAGAGAGTTACGCCGTGCGCAGCACCGCCACCGTGAAAATCGAAGCCAAGCTACCCGATGGCAAGCCTGCTGCTTTTGCAGAAGTAGCAATCGCTGCGGTCGATCAAGCGCTACTCGAACTCTCGCCGAATGGCAGTTGGAATTTGCTGGATGCCATGCTCAAACCCCGCAGCTGGGGCGTAGAAACATCGACTGCTCAAATGGAAATAATTGGCCGGCGGCACTATGGCCGCAAAGCCGTGCCTGCGGGTGGCGGCGGTGGGCGCGGGCAAACGCGGGAGTTGCTCGATACGCTGCTGCTGTGGAATCCCACTGTGCAGCTCGATGCCAATGGCCAAGCCACGGTGCAAGTGCCGCTCAATGATGCGATCACGAAATTCAAAATTGTGGCCGTGGCCGATCACGGCACGGGCCGCTTTGGCACGGGGCAAACCACGATTGCCGCAACACAAGATTTGCAAATCATCAGCGGCTTGCCGCCTCTGGTGCGCGAGGGCGATGAGTTCCGCGCCCAGCTCACTTTGCGCAACACCACCAAGGCGGCGATGAAAGTGGAAGTTGCGCCCCGCGCCACCTTGCTTGAATTGCCCAAGCAAAGCATTGATATTCCTGCAGGTGAGGCACGTGAGCTGGCTTGGAATATCACAGCACCTGCGCAGCTTGCCCTCTCGCGCTTTGAAAGCATCTTGTGGGAGATTGAGGCGCGCGACACGCTGGGAGGCGCACGCGATGCGCTCAAAGCGCGCCAGCGCATCGTGCCTGCTGTGCCGGTGGAAGTGCAGCAAGCCACCTTGGTGCAAGTCGATGGCACATATTCGCTCGATGCTGCGCTGCCCTCTGATGCAATCGCAGGGCGCGGCGGCTTGAAGCTCGCGCTGCAGCCAAGACTAGCCGAGGGCATGCCCGGTGTGCGCGATTATTTTGCGCAATACCCTTTCATTTGCTTGGAGCAAAAAACCAGCAAGTCTGTGGGCCTGCGCGATGCTAAGCTTTGGCAAAGCGTGGCCGCGCAAATTCCTACCTATTTAGATGGCGATGGCTTGGCCAATTACTTCCCGCCGCGCCAAGGCGAGGCCAATCGCGGCAGCGATGTGCTCACCGCGTATTTGCTGGCCGCCACGCATGAAGCCTCGGGCGTGAATGCAGCTTTTAGCATTCCTGATGAATCACGCGGCAAGATGGAGGCAGGCTTGATCGCGTTTGTGGAGGGCAAAATTCAGCGTGATTTTTGGAGCCCACGCAAAGATTTGGATGTACGCAAGCTCGCAGCTTTAGAGGCGCTCTCGCGTTATGGCAAAGCCAGCGGCAGCTTAACGGGCAGCATCACCATTGCACCGAATCAATGGCCTACACATGCAGTGATTGACTGGCTGCAAATTTTGCAGTGGGTGCAAGATGTGCCTAAACGAGACGAGCGCTTGGCAGAGGCGCAAACCATTTTGCGCTCACGCTTGTCGTATCAAGGCACTAAGCTGATTTTCAGCACAGAGCGTGATGATTACTGGTGGTGGCTGATGCAAAGCGGCGATGTGAACACGGCTCGTTTGATGTTGGCCGTGATGAAAGATGCTGCGTGGAAAGACGATCTGCCCCGCATGGCCAATGGCTTTATCGGCCGCCAGCAGCGCGGCGCGTGGCTCACGACGACTGCTAATTTATGGGGCGGCTTGGCGCTAGAGAAATTCTCTGCGGCATTTGAAGCCGCGCCAGTGGCGGGCAGTACCCGCGCAGTTCTTGGTGCAGGAGTGGGCACAGGCTCGGCGGCGGTGGATTGGAGCAAGGTTGAGCGCATCAAAGCCACTGATGCGCAAGGCGCAGTGCATCAGGCCACGCTGTTTGGCGCACCTGCATCGCCGGGTAATTTAAAGAACAATGGCATGTTCTTGCCATGGAATAAAGATATTGGCAAAGAGGCAAAAGAAACTTTGAGCGTGACGCACCAAGGTACTGGTAAGCCATGGATCACCATTCAATCACTGGCTGCTGTGCCGCCGAAAGAGGCGTTCAACGCAGGTTATTCTCTCAAGAAAATCATTACAGCGGTGGAGCAAGCCATGCCCGGCAAATACTCACGCGGTGATGTGCTGCGGATCAGCTTGGAGGTCAATGCAAGTGCAGATATGACTTGGGTGGCTCTCACTGACCCGATCCCCGGCGGCGCAACGATTCTGGGCGGCGGCTTGGGGCGCGATTCAGAAATTGCCAGCGGTGGCGCGCGCTCGTCGGGCAGCGCGTGGCTGGCCTTTGAAGAGCGCAGCTTCGAGTCCTTCCGCGCGTATTACGAATTCGTGCCCAAGGGCAGCTTCAAAATCGAATACACGATTCGCTTGAACAATGTGGGCGATTTCGCCATGCCACCCACGCGCGCTGAAGCCATGTATGCGCCGGAGATGTATGGCGTGATGCCGAATGCACGCATTCGAGTAGAAGCTGGGAAGTGATGAAGGGAATGCAAATGCAAATACCGGACGCAGAAAAAACAGCCAAAGTTACGCAGAAGACGCAAAAAAGAGAAAAACCTTTTGGTATTTCTTTTTGGATTTCTTTTGCGTCTTCTGCGAAACCTTTGCGTCTTCTGCGTCCGGTATTCTTGCATTCCGCATTCGCTCTCTATTTAATAGCGCCTTACGCACATTCCACGCCGGCTAACCCCCAATTCAATCAAATAAAAACCGATTTCAAAGCCTCCGATACTTGGCTGCTAGATCGCCACGGCGAGAAGCTGCATCGCTTGCGCACTGATGCGCAAGTGCGCCGAGGTGAGTGGATTGCTTTGCAAGACATGTCGCCCACCTTGCGTCAAGCCATGGTGCTCAGTGAAGACAAGCGGTTTTATGAGCACAGCGGGGTGGATTGGCGGGCGGTGTCTGCCGCCGCTTGGGGGAATTTATTCAATCAGCGCACGCGCGGGGCTTCTACCTTGTCGATGCAATTAGCGAGTCTTGTAGAAGATGGCCCACGCACGGATTCTTCGCGTAAAAACATTTTTAGCAAAGCAGGGCAAGCAGTTTCTGCGAGCGTGCTGGAGCGTAGTTGGCGCAAAGATGAAATTTTGGAAGCGTATTTAAATCTCGTGCCTTTTCGCGGTGAGGTGCAGGGCATTGATGCGCTCGCACGCACTTTGTTTGGCAAAGCTGCGCATGGGCTGGATACGCGGGAGGCGGCAGTTAGCGCGGCGCTGGTGCGCGCACCGAATGCCAAAGCAAGCGCTGTGGGCCAGCGCGCTTGCGGCGTGCTCCGTGCGATGCAGCCTACGAGCACGCAAGAGTGCGATGCCTTAGTTGCCTATACGGCTGCGGTGTTGCCGCGCAAATCATGGCTGCCCAGCGATGGCACTGCGCCGAATGTCGCGCAAAAAATACTGAAATCACCCACGGCAAATTCCCGATCCAGCCTTGATGCGCCCTTGCAGCGCCATGCCCTGCAAACCCTGCGCCAGCATCTGCGCGAGTTGCGGGGCCGCAATGTGGAAGATGGTGCGGTGGTGGTGCTCGACAATGCCTCTGGCCAAGTGCTGGCTTATGTGGGCTCATCGGGTGATTTGGGCGATGCGCAAGAGGTGGATGCTGCTGCAGCGCTGCGCCAAGCAGGCTCTACGCTCAAGCCTTTTTTGTATGCGCAAGCCATTGCTGAAAATCGCGTCACGGCCGCTTCTTTGCTGGAGGATTCATCTGCGCAAATACCGACTGCCAGCGGCCTGTACATCCCGCAAAACTATGACCGCAGCTTCAAAGGTTGGGTGAGCGTGCGCGCGGCACTCGGCGCTTCCCTCAATGTGCCAGCCGTGCGCGCGCTCGTCATGGTCTCGCCCGAAGCGTTTGCGCAGCAGTTGCGTGCGGTGGGTTTGCCACTGAAGAACGATGGTGATTTTTATGGCTACAGCTTGGCGCTGGGCAGCGCCGATGTGTCGCTCGTGAGCCTGACCAATGCCTATCGCACGCTGGCCAATGGCGGGCGCTTCTCATCGACGAGTTTCAGCCTCTCGCCAGCCCCTAAATTCACGCAAGCGCTCAGCCCCGAGAGCAGCTTCATCGTGAGCGATATCTTGAGCGACAACAATGCAAGAGCCCGCACCTTCGGCACCGACAGCGTGCTCAGCACGCGCTTTTGGAGCGCTGTTAAAACTGGCACGAGCAAAGACATGCGGGATAACTGGGCCATTGGCTATTCGCAGCGCTACACCGTGGGCGTGTGGGTGGGCAACGCGAGCGGCGAGAGCATGTGGGATGTGAGCGGCGTATCAGGCGCAGCGCCTGTGTGGGCGAGCGTGATGAGCTTTTTGCATCAGAGCCAGAAAAGCACTGCACCCACGCCGCCGGCGAGTTTGAAGGCAGCTCAGATTGCCTTGAATTCGCCGACAGGTGCGCCGCTTGAGGCTGCGCGGCGCGAATGGTTCATCGCAGGCAGTGAACCCATTACCCCCATTATTATCAATTCAATAGCACTCCGCGCAGATTCTATGCCGGCTATTGGCTCAAAAAGCTTGAAAAACTCCGATAAAACTGCTCCGCAGATCACCAGCCCCGCACAAGGCACGATCATCGCACTCGACCCTGATATTCCTCCGCAGCACCAGCGTTTGCAGTTGCGTGCATCGGGTGGCAACGCGCGCT
>JANNED010000016.1:0-10274 GCA_031388245.1 Variovorax sp. | reverse complement strand
GCCAGTTGTGGCTTAACCGTTCAGCCTGATGCGCCTTACACCAACCCCCATGATTTTGATTACATTGCGGTAATTGGAGGGCTCCTTCCGCAAATAGATGCAGCACCCAAACGCCATCGTGATTACCTGCGTGTCGCTGCCGCTGCTGGCGTTCCCATTATTGGCGTTTGCACGGGGGTTTTTGTGTTGGCGCAGGAAGGTTTGCTGGCGGGTCACAAGGCTTCTATTCATCCCTATCACGCACAAGATTTTCGTTCCATGTTTCCTCGCGTGGCGATGTCGAGCCGCCAAGATTTTGTCGATGAGGGGCAACGCATCACCGTGCCCGGAGGTGTCTCGATTCTTGCCTTGATGACTGAATTGGTGCGTCGCCACTGCGGCTCTGATCGGGCGGCTAAAGTGGCTCATCAACTTTCTCTAGCAGCGCGCAGAGGCGCCAGTGCATTTGATCGCAGCCGTGTAGACGATGTGCTCAAAGTCGATGATCCGCGTATCCAGCGGGCGGTGGTGCTGATTGAAAGTCGAAAGGGAAATGGTGTGACGACAGAGCAGGCTGCGGATGCTGTGGGGTTATCGCTGCGGCAGTTTTCAAGATTGTTCTGCGAAAGCGTCGGGATGACTCCCAAGCGATATATTTTGGATACCCGTTTGCGTTATGCACGATTCCTTGTGGAAAATAGCGCAATGCCTATGACCGCAATTGCATTTGAGACTGGATTCTCGGATTGTGCACATTTTTCTACCGCTTATCGAACACGTTATGGTTCCAGCCCTAGAGACGCAAGGACATGTTGTCGCCTACCCAAATTTGACCCGTTAAACGCACAAGTACCAATTCAAAATTGACTAAGACGTATCACTGACCCTGCTGAATATTTCAGCAGGGGTGAGAGGTGATTACTGCCGACATATGGGCTACTTTCGCAAAGCGGTGATCTCAGTGCTCTGGCCGCAGGTATTAACTTGGTTAAATAAGGAGAGTTTGAAGACGCAATCCCCATGATCTTCCAATTAGTCCTTCCGGTCGAAGCCTGAGCCAGCCTTTCGACAGGCTCAAGGCGAACGGGCTAGCGTGAAAAGTTTCTGGTCTAGTTCACCAAATCTGCCACTTTGTCGCTCGGAAATTTGAAAGAATCTTTGAGCATGAAGGGCATGGGCAAATTCAAATTGATGCCCTTGGGCGGAATCGCTTGCTCAAACCATTTGCGGTAGATTGCATTGATCTCGCCACTCAAAATAATGCGTCGAATCTCGGTATCGACCACCCGCTTGAAGGCTGTATCGCCCTTGGGCAGCATGATCGCATAAGGCTCAATCGTCATCGGCTTGCCAATAACTTTGAAGGCCTGCGGCTCGCTGGAGTTCGCTCGCAAACCAAACAGCAGCACATCATCCATCGCAAAAGCATCTGCTTTTTTCTGCGCCACTTGGTTGAAAGCCTCAGCGTGATCAGCCGCCTCCAGAATCTTCATTTTCAGCCCACGCTCGGCGTTGATGCGCTCCAAGGTTTTGAGATTGGTCGAGCCGCGTGTGGAGACCACCTGCTTGCCCTCCAAATCCTCTAAGCGCTCAATGTTTGAATCCACACGCACCAAAAATCGCGCGGATGAGATGAAATGCGCAATCGTGTAATCCACCTGCTTGCGTCGCTCTGCGGTGTTGGTTGTGGAGCCGCATTCCATGGCAGCTTTGCCCTGCGCGACGCTAGGAATGCGTGTGGCCGACGTCACGCTCAGGTAATTGATCTTCAGCTCGGGGATTTTCAGCTCACGGCGCAAAGCATCGACCACTTTCAGGCATAAATCCATCGCATAGCCTACAGGCTTTTGCTCCGCATCGAGGTAAGAAAAGGGGATGGATGAATCACGATGCGCAATCGTGATGGTTTGGCTGCTGCGGATTTTATCCAGCATGCTTTGCGCATGAGTGGGCAAGCTCGAGAGCAGCAAAAGAACGATAAAACTCAGGCGGTGGGTGGCTTTCATGCACAATCTCCAATGAAGAACAACTCCCTGTTGTTGATGAATTGATAAGGCAAACGGACATGCGGCTTCGGCATATTGAAGTGTTCAACGCGGTGATGCTCACAGGCAGCGTGAGCGCGGCTGCGCGCCTGATCAATGTGACGCAACCTGCCGTGAGCCGCATCCTTGCGCATGCTGAGCTGCAACTGGGCTTTGCCTTGTTTCAGCGCATCAAGGGCCGGCTTGTGCCCACCAGCGAGGCGCAAACGCTGTATCCGCACATTGAGCGTTTGTTCCATCAGCTGGATGAAGTGCAGCGCTTGGCCAACAGCTTGAAGAGCGGGCAGCGCGATGATGCGCTGCATATGCTGACCGTGCTGGCGCTGAGCTATGAAATTATTCCGCGTGCCCTGCAAGCTTTTCGCAGGCAGCATCCAGATGTGCGCGTCAACGTAGAGGCGCTGCATTCGCCGCAAATTATTTCTGCCTTGGTGCTGCAAGAAGCCGATGTAGGCTTTGTGTTCAGTGCGGTGGCGCATCCTGCGCTGGAGCAGCAAGCGCTGGCGCAGGGTCGCATGATGTGCATCGCGCCCAAAGGCATGCTCAGCAGCGGCATGGCCAAGAAAGGCAGCGTGAGTTTGCAAGACATGGCCGCTCTGCCCGTGATCAGTTTGGATGTGCGCGATCCGGTGGGCACGCATCTGAACCATGCCTGCCGCGAGGCGGGCGTGGGCTTGCAATCGGTCGTTACCGTGCAGACGTATCACGCCGCGCTGGCCTTGGCGCATCACGGTATTGGCATTGCTTTGGTAGACAGTTGCACGGCAGTATCGGCAGATCGCAGCAAGGTGCTGGTGCTGCCACTTGAGCCGCAACTGATCGTGCCCATCCATGCGCTGCGCCCGGCCAATCGCCCCAGCTCGCTGCTGGCGCTCGCCATGACGCGCTGCATGCAGCAAGCCTTGGTGCAAACCGAGGCTGTGGTTTGACATCACAACAAGCCCGCTAATCTGGCTGCGCTTCCGGCAGCCAAGGTGAGGCCTAAAGCGCCTTGGCCAGCGTTGATGAAGACATTGCTGGCCTCGGCATTTGCTTTGCCAATGATCGGCAGCGAATTCGGTGTGGCAGGCCGCAAGCCGGCCCAGGTTTGCGGTGCAGACAAATCGCAAGCACCGGGAAACAATTGGTTGACCGCATGCAGCATTTGCGCGATGCGCTGAGGGTCAATGCGCAGATCATCGCCCACCACCTCTGCCGCAGCGGCCACGCGCAAATGATGGCCCAGCGGTGCGAAGACGGTTTTCAAGCCGAGATCGGTGATGCTGCATCGCGCTAATTTTTCAGGCGCAATCACCGGCACGGTGATGCTGTAGCCCTTGATGGGATAAATGGGCAGCTTGATGCGCAGCATGCTTGCCAAGCGCGGGCTGGCCACGCCCGCAGCAATCACCACGGCATCACAAGGCAGATGGCCACGTTCGGTGCGCACCGCTTGCACGCGGCCTGCTTGGCAGTCAAACGACAGCACCCGCTGATCCAAGGCCAGCTCGCCACCGCGCTGCACCAAGCTGCGGGCCAATTGCTGGCAGAGCAAATACGGGTTGGCCACGCATTCGCTCTGCGTCCATATGCCGCCTGCAAATGGCGTGGCGATGTGCGCCAGCGCTGGCTCGCGCACGATGCATTGCTGCGCATCGAGCACTTCTTGCTCGCTGCCAAGCTTGGCCTGTAGCAGCACTTGGCTCGCCTGCCGTTTCAAAGTGGCTTTGTCACGGCAGAGCACCAGTTTGCCATTGCGTGCAAATTCAATCGGCCACTGCTCCTCGCTCATCCATGTTTCTAGTGTGCGGCGACTGAGCGCGGCCAGCTCCAGCAACTCGCGCGTGCCCGCCTCTACCTGCCTGCGCGTGCACGATGCGAGAAATTGCATGCCCCAAACCCACTGCTGTGTATCCCAGCGTGGCGCAAAACGCAGCGCGGAATCACGCGCCACCAGCAGGCCGGGCAGGGCAAGCAGAGTGGCGGGCGAGGCCAGTGGCTCCACATAGCTGTAACTCAACTGCGCACCATTGGCAAAGCTGCTCATGCTCCCCACAGAGCTTTGCGCATCCACCAAAGTCACCGCGTGGCCATCGCGCCGCAGCTGATAAGCCGTCGCGCAGCCCACAATGCCCGCGCCAATCACGATCACGCGCATGATGGCTTCTCCGCGCTTTGCAGGCGCTGCCAAGCCAGCCAAGCCGCTGCCGTGTCAGCCAAACCCGTGCCCACGGATTTAAAGATTTGAATGCCTTCGGCTTGCGGCCACTCTGCGGCATACAGCTCTGGCAGATCGATGATTTTTGAATTTTGGTGGGGTAAATCCTTCAGCCAAAACAGCACATCGCCCGCTTCTTGCATGCTTTGCGGCCTCCACTCGACGATCACTCGGCTGGCACGATCGAAACTGCGCGTATCGAGCTCGCGCCCGCCTGCTGAGCTGATGCCGATGGCCACCACCAGCGCATCCGGCTTGAGCCACTCGCCAAGCAAGACTGGGCTTTGCGAGCGTGTAGCCGTGATCACAATGTCTGCGTTTTGCACGGCCTCTTGCGCGCTGTGCAGGCCTAGCTGTGGCCGGCAAGCCAAGGCAAGCTCGGGTAAATCTGACATATGCGGATCCACAATGGCCAATTCATCAAATGCCGTGCGCTGGCTCAGCGCCTCCACCTGCGCCCGCCCCTGCAACCCGGCGCCAAACAAGGCCACTTTTTTTACGCGAGTTGGCTTGATGCGCGCCGCCACCATGGCCGTTTGAGCTGCGGTGCGAAAGCGAGTGATCTCGCCAGCTTCCATCACGGCGATGGGCCTGTTTGCAGCCGTATCAAAGAGATTGATCAGGAAGCTAAACTGCCCCTGCACCGTCGGATACGACTTGGTGGCCGCCACTTGGCGTGCCGTCCAAAGCGCCCCCATGCTGCTGAATTTCACAGCGCCAGCTGCGCAGCGCTGGCGCGGCAAAATCGCAGCTTGCCCGCATGCCAAATCGGTGTAAGCAGCATCCAGCGCGTCGATCACGGATTCGTAGTTCAGTACGGCGTGAATTTGTACATCATTGAAAAAAATCGTCATAGGCTGCACTGTAGGGTTCGCTGCCATGCGCTAGCCATGCGAATCTGCTGCAAGCCTATAGCGCAAACTCATACCCGCGCTGCGCTGGCAGCAGCCTCCAAGGGTTTGCACGGAGTAACCATAACCTAGCGGCATGGGCTTCGGGTATGTCGGCATTGTTCAATCGACAACCCGCCGCCTACACTGGCTCTTCCTTTCAATCATCCCTCTATGAGGAATCATCATGCTCATCAAAACCATTGCTGCCGCTTGCCTGCTTTGCGCCTCCGTTGCCGCGCTCGCCCAAACCACTGACACTCTGAAAAAAGTAGCAGACAGCGGCAAGATCACGCTGGCTTATCGCGAATCTTCTGTGCCGTTTAGCTATTTGGCGGGCAGCACGCAGCCGATTGGCTTGTCGGTTGATTTGAGCTTGGCCGTAACGGAAGCGGTGAAAAAGCGTTTGAACTTACCCAATTTGAAAGTGGAATGGCAATCCGTGACATCGGCCAATCGCATCCCGCTGGTGGCCAATGGCACGATCGATTTGGAATGCGGCTCCACCACCAACAACAGCACACGCGGCAAAGAAGTTCAGTTTGCGATCAACCATTTTTACACCGGTACGCGCCTCATGGTGAAAAAAGGCTCTGGCATCAAAAACTATGCGGATTTGGCCAAGAAAACGTATGCCACGACTTCTGGCACCACCAATGCGCTCGTGATGCGCAAATACGTGTCTGACAACAAGATTGATGCCGAGGTTTTGCTTGGCAAAGACCATGCAGACTCCATGTTGATGGTGGAAGCGGGTCGTGCCGTGGCTTTTGCGATGGATGATATTTTGCTCTTCGGTCTGATCGGCACAGCGAAGAATCCCGCGGAGTGGGAAGTGGTGGGCGATGCGCTCCAAGTCGAGCCTTACTCTTGCATGATGCGAAAAGACGATCCGAAGTTTGCTGAGATTGTCAATGGCACGATTGGCGGTTTGATGAAGTCTGGCGAGTTTGAAAAGCTTTACACCAAATGGTTCATGCAGCCCATCCCACCACGCAATGCAGCAGTGGGCTTGCCGATGAACAAAGAGTTGCGCGACAACTTGAAAGCTTTGTCGGATAAGCCTGCGCTGTAAGGCAGCCATGCACACCGTCGGTATTTTGGGCGGCATGGGCCCAGCCGCCGGGGCAGATTTTGTTCGGCTTTTTGTGAAGGCCTGCGCCGAGCATCTGCGCGGCGCAGGCCTGCCGGTGCAAGACCAGAGCTTTCCAGAACACTGGCTGGCGCAAGTGCCTGTGCCGGATCGCACGCAGGCGCTGCAAGATGAGCGCACTGGCGCACATCAGCCGCTTGAGCCCATGCTGCAAGCGCTGGGCCGCTTGGCGGCACTGGGCGCGCGCAGCGTGGCGATTGCTTGCAACACGGCCCATGCGTGGCATGCAAATTTGCAAGCGCGCTTTCCGCAGATTGAGCTGCTGCACATGGCGCAAGAAGTGGCGCGGGACCTTCGCATGCAAGGCATTCAGTCAGTCAGCCTGATGGCCACCGAGGGCACGTATCGCAGCGGTATTTATGAAACTGCATTGAGTCAGCTGGGCATTGCTTGCCATTTGCCCTCAGCGGCTCAGCGCACAGTCATCACGCGGGGGATTTTTGAAGGCGTGAAAGCGGGCAATATGGCGTTGGCTGCGCATTGCTTTGGCGAAGTGGCGCTGGCCCTGCCCGATCAGCCCATCATCATGGGCTGCACCGAGATTCCGCTGGGGCTGCAAGCTTGGGCGGCGGCCCAGCATTTGAACTTGATCGACCCCGCGCAGGTGCTGGCAGCCTCGCTGGCGCGGCGCGCCTACGCTTAGTTATTTGATCCCAAACAGCGCCGCACCATTGCCCCAAGCCACTTGCGCCGCAACAGCCACAGGCAAATCGCCCAGCCACACGCGGTAGCCTTTCATCAACGCTTCGTAGTATTGCCAGCGCTGATTCACCCACGTGTCTGAGCCGATCATGAAGCGGCTGGGATTGTCGAGGATCAGGGCGCGCCACTCTGCGCTGAGCTTGCCGTCTGCGTCGGTGAGATGGGGGCGATACGACAGCTCGCCCATGAGCTTGGGATATTTCTTCATCAAAGCGCGCACGCGATCAGTGCTTGCCCCGCCGATGCCGGTGTGTGCCCAAATCAGCTTCACGTTTTGGCCTTTGCTGGGCGTGTTCGCCATGAGCAAATCTATGGCAGCATCGTCCACATGCGCGAGGATGGCAAGCTGCTTTTCCTCGGCCAGCTTCATCAGCTTGGCGGCCACTGCGCCATTGGCGTTTTGACTGTCGTAGAGGTGAAATTCGCCAATACCGCGATACGCTCCTGAGGCTGTGCCACGCGCCAATTCATCCAGCACCATGGTGAGAATAGTCTCATCACGAAACCAGTTGTCGTAATCAGCACGGTTGCGATACAGGCGAATGAAGGGAATCACGGTCACGCCGGCTTGCGCGGTTTGCTCTTTGGCGGAAGCTAGATTCTTCGTGCCCTCATTGGGGCGCGAATTGGCAATGATGGCTTTGACACCACTCCTCTTCATGCGAGCGAGCACATCGGTCAGCGGATGCGCAACTTGCGCCTCCTCGTTGTAATGCAGGTGCGCGTCAAACAGCGGGCCGCTGTAGTCGGCCGCTTGAACGTTGTGTGCAAAAACGCTGAACGTGAGCGCCGCAGCACCGGCGCACAATCTCTGTATTGAAAATTTCATGGCTTGTCTCTGAGAAGGAGCCATCCTAAATCATGTCCAAGTTAATGCCAACTCTGTTTATCTCCCACGGCTCGCCGATGTTTGCCTTGGAGCCAGGCCTTGCTGGCCCAGCGCTCACGGCCTTGGGTGAGCAATTGCCTCGGCCCCAAGCCATTGCCGTGATCTCGCCGCATTGGATGACGCGCGGCGCAGCCGTGTGCATGGCCAATCCACCTGAGACGATTCATGACTTTGGCGGCTTTGATCCACGCCTTGATCAGATGCAATATCCGGCATTAGCCGGCATAAAGCATGCAAAGTTTGCTATGAAATTGCTAGCATCTGCTGGCTACACACCAGTGGCAACCGAGCAGTGGGGGCTGGATCATGGCGCTTGGGTGCCACTGATTTATCTCTATCCAAAAGCTGATGTGCCGGTGTTTCAAATCTCTTTGCCTGCGGGCATGACGACGGCGCAAGCCTTGCAATATGGCCAAGCGCTGCAAGGCTTACGCGCTGAGGGTGTGCTCGTCATCGGCTCGGGCAGCTTGACGCATAACCTCAGCGAATTTGCAGGCGTGCGCCGCGATCTGGCTGCGCCGGTGCAGCCTTATGTGACGGAGTTTGCCCAGTGGGTGCGCGATGCGGCTTTGCGCGGCGATGCGGATGCGCTCGTTCATACCTTCGAGCGCGCCCCACATGCCAAGCGCGCGCACCCGAGCGATGAGCATTATTTGCCGCTGCTGGTGGCGTTGGGTGCGTCAGGTCGTTCTCAAGCGCATCTGGTCGATGGCGGAGTGGCGTATGGCATCCTCTCCATGGACAGCTTTGTTTTTGGAGACTTCACATGATCCACGGCAAGACCGATGCCGTGATCCCTTATTCCCACACCGTTCTGGCGGCCGAGCGTTTGGTGGAGCTGGGTGCAGATGTGACGGCAGACGTGATCCCCTTTGTTGGCCATGAGATCCCTCAAGAAATCGCGGATCTCGTGATCCAACGGCTCACCACACATGTGCCGCTGCGTCTGTGGAAGGCAGCCCAGAGCGCGTCACAGGAAGTTTGATGCCGATGCACAGGCGGTGCATTTTTTAAGCAAAACCAGCGCCTGCCCGGCATACCGCCTGCGTAGAGCGCTATTTATTCAATAGCGTTCGATATTTAGGGTTTACCCGTAAATACCCTAGGCAATCCCCTCTAAACAACCCCAATTCATTCGGAAGACATACAGAAATTCCAAAACTCCTGCAAAATAGCACGACCGTTCTATTTTAAAACCATCACCATGGCCAACACCGCATACGCCAAGAGCTCAGAAACTGCACTTTCATTTGCGCTGTCGAAAGGGCAACTCAAAGGGGAAAAAACCAAAGCCATCATTGTGGATGCCGCTTTGGGCTTGGCCACGCAGATTGGCTTAGAAGGTCTGTCCATCGGTGCCTTGGCTGAGGTCACGGGCATGAGCAAATCGGGCGTGTTTGCGCATTTCGGCTCCCGTGAGGAGTTGCAAATTTCGGTGGTGCGTGAGTATCACACACGCTTTGAGGCTGAGGTGTTTTTTCCGGCTTTGGAAGTTCAGCGTGGCCTGCCTCGCTTGCAAGCCCTGTTTGCCAACTGGATGAAGCGCACCTCGGTTGAGATTGATTCGGGCTGTATTTACATCAGCGGCGCAGTGGAATTTGATGACCGGCCCGGCCCCGTGCGCGACGCGATTGCATCATCTGTGCGCACTTGGTTGGCCGCGATGGATCGCGCCGTGCGGCAAGCCCAGGAGCTGGGTCAACTCGACGCGCACGCCGATCCCAGTCAAATTTTGTTTGAAATTCACGGCCTGATTTTGGCCTTGCATTACGAAGCGCGTTTCTTGAAAACACCCAGCTCGATCGAGCGAGCCGTCAAAGGATTCAACAGTATCTTGGAGCGATGTTCTCATGATGCTCACAAGACAAATCAGCCAATCGCCAGCAAGAAATCTACGCTAAGCGCTATTAAATAAATAGCAACTAGCTCGTACCGTTTTAAAACCATTCCGTTTAATTTGAAGGGAAACCACCATGCCAACCTATACCCCACCGATCCGTGACATGCAATTCGTGATGAACGAAGTGCTCAATATTTCGGAAGATTTGAAGGCTATTCCTAAATACGCCGATGCCGATATTGACACGATCAATGCTGTGCTCGAAGAAGGCGGCAAATTTGCCAGCGAAGTAGCCTTTCCGCTCAACATCAGCGGCGATGAAGAGGGTTGCAAGCTTGACATCAAGACACATGAAGTGACCACACCAAAGGGCTTCAAAGAGGCCTATGCGAAGTATGTGGAAGGCGGCTGGCCCGCGCTATCCTGCGATCCAGCGTTTGGTGGCCAAGGCTTGCCATTGGTGGTGAACCAGTGCTTTTATGAAATGCTCAACAGCGCCAACCAAGCGTGGACGATGTACCCTGGCCTCACGCACGGCGCGCATGCCGCCTTGCATGAGCACGGCACCGAAGAGCAAAA
>JANNED010000015.1:0-8975 GCA_031388245.1 Variovorax sp. | reverse complement strand
CTCAGGCATGAGCTTTGGGTGCGGATAGCTCGATAGGCCTTTGCCATCGACCTCTTGGCGGAAGTTGAGCAGTTGCTCTTCCGTCAAGCGGCCTTCCAAATAAGCGCGGGCATACACACCGGGCGAAACATGGCCTTGGATATAAATGCAATCGCCGCCGTGATTCTCAGATTCGGCATGCCAGAAATGATTGAATCCCGCGCCGAAAAGATTAGCGAGCGAGGCAAATGAGCCAATATGCCCGCCCAAATCGCCGCCATCAGCCGGGTTATGCCGATTGGCTTTCACCACCATCGCCATCGCATTCCAGCGCATGTAGGCGCGCACGCGCTGTTCGATTTCGACGATGCCGGGGGTGCGCGCGTCTTGGTCGGTTTCTCGGGTGTTCCCGGAGCCCGGGGTCGCGGAAAACGGCATGTCGATGCTGCTCTGGCGTGCATGCTCTAAGAGCTTTTCTAGCAAAAAATGTGCTCTGTCTTTGCCTTCTGAGCTGATGACGGCGCTGAGCGCGTCCATCCACTCGCGGGTTTCTTGGTTGTCGAGGTCAATGTCTTTGGGTAATGCTGACATGTTTTGTCTCCAGAAGGATCGTCTTTAAGAAGCAGGCTTGTAGCTTGCCTTGAATTTAGTGCAGTGACTCTATTGTTCCATAAATTTCTTCATTTTTTCAAATAGTGCATCATGTTTTCATAATATGAAATTTATTTGAAATCTGCTCGCCAACCACAAAGCAAGCAGGCTGGGCGACAATGACAGCATGACCGATATCGTGACCCTAGAGTCCTTGGCTTCCAAGCAGCCCGCCGTCAATGCGCGGCAGGGGCAGAGCGAGCCTGCAAAAGCCAAGCCCGTGAATTGGCTCTCACGCTGGTGGCGCTTGCAATCGCCAACACGACAAGACCGCTTCGCATTGATCGCGCCTTTGGCTGCTGTGGCGGTGTTTCTCATGGCCATCGTGGCTGCGTTTGGCTACTTGCGATTGGAAGAAATGTCTCGCGAGCAAGAGGCTGTGCAGCGCGATGTGGAATATGCCCAGCAGCGCCTTCGCCTGCGCTTGCTGGAGCGGCAGGAGCAGCTCATGCGTTTGGCTGCAGACATCAGCAACAAGCAAATTGATACCGAGGATTTTGTGAACCAAGCGGAAGGCTTGGTGCGGCAATATCCAGAGCTGCAATCTGTGGTGTGGATTGATGCGAAGAAACGCATTCGTGTGAGCTACACCTCGCCGAGCATGCCCGGCTTGTATGTGCGATTGGGCGGCGATGCATTGCGCTACCCAGAAACAGAAGCGGTGTACAACTTGGTGCGCGATGTGCGCCAGCCGATGTATTCGGTGCCATTTTCTGTGCCGAGCGGCATTGGCACGCAAACCATGCCTGTGCTGCAGGTGCAGGTGCCGCTGGCCGATGGTGTGCGCTTTGCTGGCGTGGTAATGGGGGAATATCAAGTTGATGGCTTGCTGCGCTACGGCGTGCCGGTAGAAATCGCTGCCAAATATGCGATTGCTTTGGTGGATGAAAAAAACCGCCTGCTCACGGGCAACACGTCTCCGAAGCGCAACGCGGCGGTGCGCTTGCTGCCTTGGGTGCAACACGATACCGAATACGAAGTGCCAGTCTCGCCGGTGGGCAACAGCTTGGTGTTGCGTGCAGAAGCCTATCGCACCTCGCTGGGCGTGATCGGCAGTGCGCTGTTTTGGCTGGTGTTGTTTCTATCCGCCATGACAGCTTGGTTGCTGGTGAGCGCTTGGCGGCACACGCGGCGGCGCATCCGCACACAAGCAGCGCTCGTGCAGGAAACCAGCTTTCGCCGTGCGATGGAAAACTCCATGCTCACAGGCATGCGTGCGCTCGATTTGCAAGGTCGCATCACCTATGTGAACCCGGCTTTTTGCCAAATGACGGGCTGGAATGAATCTGAGCTGGTTGGATTGACTGCGCCATTTCCTTATTGGCCGGAGGATGATCGTGAGCTTCTTGCGGCGCGGCTGGAAGAGGAGATCAGTGGCAAGACAACACCGGGTGGTTTTCAGGTGCGCGTGAAGCACCGCGATGGCAGCATCTTTGATGCGCGAATGTATGTCTCGCCTTTGGTTGATGGCAAGGGCGTGCAAAGCGGCTGGTTGACCTCGATGACCGACATCACCGAGCCAAACCGTGTGCGCCGCCAACTCTCTGAATCGTATGAGCGCTTCACCACCGTGCTCGAAGGCCTGGATGCCAGCGTCTCTGTGGCACCGCTGGGCGGCGATGAGCTGCTGTTTGCCAACAAAATGTACCGCTTGTGGTTTGGCGGCAAATCCACAGAGCATTTGAGCTTGGTGGAACAAGCGGGGCAAATTGACAGCGGCATTGTGCAGCCCGAATTCAAAGACAGCACCATGGGCGACAGTGTGGATGCTTTGGCGGGCTTGCCGACAGAAGAGCTCACCGCGGCTCGCAGCGAAAATGCTGAAATCTTCATTCCTTCCTTGAACAAATGGCTGGAAGTGCGCTCCCGTTATCTCAACTGGACCGATGGCCGTTTGGCGCAAATGGTGATTGCCACCGACATCACACCGCGCCGTATGGCCGAAGATTTGGCCGCGCTGCAAGCAGAAAAAGCGCAAAGCGCCTCGCGCTTGATCACCATGGGTGAAATGGCCAGCAGCGTGGCGCATGAATTGAATCAACCCCTGACTGCGATTTCCAACTACTGCACCGGCATGGTCAGCCGCATTCAGGCCAAGCAAATCAACGAAGAAGAGATGTTGGCTGCGCTGGAGAAAACCGCTCGCCAAGCCCAGCGCGCCGGTCAGATCATTCACCGAATCAGAAGCTTTGTGAAACGATCTGCACCCAACCGCACCAGCAGCGAAGTCTCGCATTTGGTCTCTGAGGCATTGGAATTGGCTGAGATTGAGCTGCGCCGTAGAAATGTCAGGCTCACACATTATTTGGCAGCGCGCTTGCCAAAAATCATGGTCGATCCGATTTTGATCGAGCAAGTCTTGGTGAATTTGCTGAAAAATGCTGCCGAGTCGATTGACAGTGCCAAGCGCCCCAGCAACCGCAGGAGTGTGGAGTTGCGTGCTGTGCCCAAGCAAATGGAGGGCATTGGCGAGGCAGTGGAATTTACCGTGACGGATACCGGCCAAGGCTTGGCACCTGAGGTGATGCAGCGCCTGTTTGAAGCCTTCTTTTCTACCAAGGCCGAAGGCATGGGCATTGGCCTGAATTTATGCCGCTCTATCGTGGAGAGCCACCAAGGGCGGATGCATGCGGAGAACCTCTACAATGGCACGGATGTTGTGGGTTGCCGGTTTAGCTTTTGGCTGCCGTGTCAACCGGTGGCTTTTGATGGTGGTCGCACAGGCAGCTTTGCGGCTCTGCCAACATGAATTGCAGGGATAAAGAAGAATGGTTGGTTGCTACAAAAAGGTGAGCATGCTGTGCATATTCCATGCCGGCTCATTGCTGATTTGATCTTAAATTATTGAACTGAAGGCGCGTTTCATGAGCTTGATCCCGAAAAAAGGCACGGTCTATGTGGTGGATGACGATGAGGCCGTGCGCGATTCGCTGCAATGGCTGCTGGAGGGCAAAGACTACCGCGTGCGCTGCTTTGATTCTGCGGAGACTTTCCTCGCTCGCTACGATCCGCGTGAAGTCGCCTGCTTGCTGGTGGATGTGCGCATGGGTGGCATGAGCGGCATGGAGTTGCAAGACAAGCTGATCGAGCGTAAGTCTCCATTGCCTGTTGTGTTCATCACCGGCCACGGCGATGTGCCCATGGCGGTCAACACCATGAAAAAAGGTGCGATGGATTTCATCCAAAAGCCTTTCAAAGAGCCAGAATTGGTGAGCTTGGTTGAGCGCATGCTTGAGCAGGCCAAGGGCAGCTTTGCCGATCACCAGCAATCTGCAAGCCGCGATGCTTTGCTGGCTAAATTAACCGGCCGCGAAGCGCAAGTGTTAGAGCGCATCGTTGCAGGCCGCTTGAACAAGCAAATCGCCGACGATCTGGGCATCAGCATCAAAACCGTAGAAGCGCATCGCGCCAACATCATGGAAAAATTAGGTGCGAATACGGTGGCTGATCTGCTGAAAATTGCACTGGGTTCGAACGCGCCAAAAGCTTGATTTTTTCTCGCTCAACGAATTGAAGAACACGGAAGACACGGAAACTGCACGAAAACCACAAAAAAGAAAATTCTAAATTTGAGTTTTCTGTGGCTTCCGTGCAGTTTCCGTGTCTTCCGTGTTCTTTTTACTTTAAGTTCTTATTACTTCACTCATCGCATATGACCGCCCAACTGATCAACGGCAACATCCTTTCTGCCCAGCTGCGCACCTATGTCGCCCGCCGAGCAGCTGCTCTCAAAGTCAAAGGCATCACGCCCGGCCTCGCCGTGGTGCTCGTGGGTGACAACCAAGCCTCCCAAGTTTATGTGCGCAACAAAGTCAAAGCCTGCGAAGACAACGGCTTGCACTCACTGTTAGAAAAGCATCCTGCCGACATGAGCGAGGCGGCTTTACTCGCGCTGGTGGACAGGCTCAACAACGATCCATCGATTCACGGCATCCTTGTGCAATTGCCATTGCCTGTGCACATGGATGCGCAGAAGGTGATTGAAGCCATTGCGCCTGAGAAAGATGTGGATGGTTTTCACGTCGCCAGCGCCGGCGCGCTCATGGTCGGCCGCCCCGGCTTTTGGCCCTGTACGCCTTATGGCTGCATGAAGATGCTCGAATCGATTGGCTATTCGCTAAAGGGCAAGCATGCCGTGGTGATTGGCCGCAGCAATATCGTGGGCAAACCGATGGCGCTGATGCTTTTGCAGCAAAATGCCACCGTAACGATCTGCCACAGCGGCACAGCCGATCTCAAAGCCATGACATTGCAAGCCGATGTGATCGTCGCTGCCGTCGGCAAACGCAACGTACTGACGGCCGATATGGTCAAACCCGGCGCAGTGGTGATCGATGTGGGCATGAACCGCAATGAAGAAGGCAAGCTCTGCGGCGATGTGGATTTTGCTGGCGTAAGCCAAGTCGCCAGCTACATCACGCCCGTGCCCGGAGGAGTGGGCCCTATGACGATCACGATGCTTTTAGTCAACACATTGGAAGCCGCTGAACGAGTCGGTTCGGGCGGATCAGACATGCCTTCGGGCGATCTGCGTCGTTGAATAGCCTCGCTTGAGCACCGCTCAAGCTGCGTTATTCGCCTAGCATCTCATCCCGAAATCATGCCTGCTCCATCCCGACGACTCATTCATCGGCTCCCCTAGGCTGCCGAGCGAATCTAATCAGGCTTTTTAGATAGCTCGCGCAGATGCTGCGTATGCATGCGAATCTCGTATTCACGCAATCGCGCATCGAAAAACGTATACATTTCAGCGGGCGTCGTGTTGACGTTTACGGCTTGCAAACCTTCATCGCGCAGATCCAGCGGAATCAGGCCACGCAAAATCAGGCGTTCGATTTCGCCATCCTGCGCGCCATCGGCTAGGCGTTGTACTGTATCGAAAAAAGCATCCAAGGTGTAGCCGTGATCGCGCATCAAGACCATCAGATCAAACAAATCACGTGAGCGCACGCGGTCTTGCAGCACGAGAGTTTTGGCGGTTTTGAGTCCATCGACGGACAGCACGGCGAATGAGCATCCTGCTTGCAGATCACGTGGCGCATTTTGCCAATACATGAAGCGTTTGGGGTGCTTGTGGGGGCTGGCTGCAAAGAAGGTGATTTTCACGCCGTCAATGGCGTAATCACGTGCGTAATCAGACAAATTTTCACCGCTGTTGATGCGAAAAGTGCTGGCTGCGGCAGAATCGGTGATCAAGTCGGCTTTGTGACCATCGCCCCGCAATTGCCAGATGAGCTTGTCAATCCGCGCTGAAGGCAGCTTGCCGTTTGCCTCATAAAAAACAAAATCAAGATCATTGCTTTGGCGATGCGCAATGTGTAGCGCCAGCGCTGTGCCGCCAATGAGCAAGAAGCCGCGCGTATGCTCAGATGCGGCAAGGGCGGCAAACGCGGCTTGCGTTTGTGGATGTAAGCTGTGGATCTTGAAGTGGCTCATGCTGCTTGAGCGGCTTGTGCCATACGGATGCTCGGCAAGATCGCACCCAGCGGGCCTGCGGAAAGATCAATGCCAAAGCGCTGGGCAATTTGCTCCACCAGCGGCAGGCCGTAATGCGCTGTGGTGCGCGAGACATCATCAAACCGCGCTTTGTCCAGCACTTTGGCAATCAGCACCTCATCTGCAATCTGTGGGTTCGACCAGTCGTAGGGAAAGCTCAGGCCCAAACGAGCGGATTTGAGATGACTGGCAGCAACGGGCGGCGTGCTTGTGTTGGAGTTTGTCGCCTCTGCTGCAAGGGGTGCAGCGTGTCGTGTGCGAGCCCGGCGGCGGATGGGCGGTAGGGTTGGCTCATTTGTATCGCAGCCCAAAGCCGCTAACTGCGCATCCATCTGCAAGGCTTGGAGCAATTTGACGTAATCTGTGATCGAGCCTGTGCCAGTAGATTCCAGCTTACGCAAAGTGCCATAGGCTACGCCAGAGGTATCAGCGAGTTGGCGCTGCGTTAAATTGCGTTTGAGGCGCTGGCGCTGGATGTGCTGAGCAATTTGCTGCATGATTTAGAATTAATTGTGTAAATATTAGCATTTATCTAATTTTAATGCTTAATTTTAAGCATTAAATCGATCTCTTGCAAATTTACCAACCATCCAAACAAAGCGCGTTAGGATGCGAGCATGAGCCTGCATCGCCTTGATTTTTCCCGCCGCATGCCGCTGTTTGATGTGGCGGCCAGTCGCGCGATTGAGGCGCAGGCAGCCAAAACATCAGCGCCGCATACCTTGATGGAGCGTGCAGGCTTGTCAATTGCTCGCTTGGTATGCGAGATTGCGCCGCATGCTCGCGTGGTGTGGTTGGCCTGCGGGCCTGGCAACAATGGGGGCGATGGGCTGGAGGCGGCGATGCAGCTGCGCATGCGGGGGCGGGAAGCCATCGTTACATGGCTGGGGAGTGAGGCCACTTGCCCTGTAGACAGTCGGGTATCGTTTGAGCGGGCGCGTGATGCAGGTGTGTGGTTTGCAGATGCGCCGCCTGCGCGTTGGGATATTGCTGTTGATGCGCTGCTGGGCATAGGCGCTAGTCGTGCGCCGCAAGATCAGATGGCTCAAGCATTGGAGCTGATGATGGAAAGTGGCCAACCCATACTTCATGTTGATGTACCGAGTGGTTTGGCTGCAGATACCGGCGCTGGGTTAAATGCTACTAAATCAATAGCTATCCAAGCAGATTCTATGCCGGCGAGTGGCTATTTTTCTTCTAAAAAATACACATTGAGCCTGCTCACGTTGAAGCCCGGTTTGTTTACCGCGCAAGGCAAAGATGCATGTGGCGAAATATGGCTGGATGATTTGGGCATCGTGCAGGCTGTGGCCGAGCCAAGCGCTTGGCTGCTCGGTGCGCAAGAGATGCAGATGCCGCCGCGCTTGCATGCAAGCCACAAAGGCAGTTATGGCGATGTAGCGGTGATCGGCGGCGCATCTGGTATGCAAGGCGCGGCTTTGCTCGCGGCGAGAGCGGCGCTGAATGCAGGAGCAGGACGCGTATTTGTGGGGCTGCTTGGCGGGGGGATGGTGGTTGATCCGATGCAGCCGGAGCTGATGTTTCGCGATGTCGCTTCGCTGGATTTCAAAACGCAAACCGCGGTCTGCGGCTGTGGCGGGGGCGATGCTGTGTGGCGCATTTTGCCGCGTGTGCTCTCGACCAGCGAAAAGCTCGTGTTGGATGCCGATGCATTGAACGCCATTGCTGTCGATGCGTCGCTGCAAATCTTGCTCAAAGCACGCGTCAAGAAAAATCAGCTCACCATCCTCACGCCTCACCCGCTGGAAGCCGCTCGCTTGCTGGGCACGACGACGGCGCAGATACAGGCGGATCGTTTATCTGCCGCGCAATCTCTTGCCGAGCGATTTGCCTGCACGGTGATCTTGAAAGGCAGCGGCAGCATCATCGCCAGCCCTGAAAGGGTGCCAAGCATCAACCCCACAGGCGATTCGCGGCTGGCGACAGCGGGCACAGGCGATGTGTTGGCGGGGATCTGCGGTGCTTTTCTAGCGCAGAGCAAGATCCCTAGCGATGCCGCGCAACGCGCTTGCTGGCAGCATGGCGCTTTAGCGAGCGATAGGCCAGCATCTGAGCGGGTATTAACTGCTTCTCAACTCTTGTTGGAGCGCAGATCGCGGGGATAATTCAGCGGTGTCACATCCGCATTCTTTCAAAATAACATTCCCCGAAGAGCTCCCCGTCTCCGCCCGCAGGCAGGAGATTGCCCAAGCTATTCGTGGTCACCAAGTCGTCATCGTTTGCGGTGAGACGGGTTCTGGCAAAACCACGCAGTTGCCTAAAATTTGCTTGGAGCTGGGGCGCGGTGCTATGCATGCAAAGCCTGGCCAAAAACCGAAACTGATTGGCCACACCCAGCCGCGCCGCATTGCGGCATCGACAGTGGCCAAGCGCATCGCGCAGGAGCTGAACACGCCGCTGGGCGAGGTGGTGGGCTACAAGGTGCGCTTTGCGGACAAGCTGGGCAAGGGTGCATCCGTCAAGCTCATGACGGATGGTATTTTGCTGGCTGAGACGCAGACTGATCCACTGCTCTCCAATTACGACACGCTGATCATTGATGAGGCGCATGAGCGCTCGCTCAATATTGATTTCTTGCTCGGCTATCTGCGCCAGCTCCTTCCCCGCCGCCCTGATCTGAAAATCATCATCACCTCGGCCACGATTGATGCGGATCGATTCGCGCAACACTTTGCATCGCGTAATGGGCCCGCGCCTGTGATCATGGTGAGCGGGCGTACCTACGCTGTCGAGCAGCGCTATCGCCCGTTTGAAGAATCACGCGATTTCGATGCCAATGACGCGATGGCCGATGCGGTAGACGAACTTTGGCCGGGCTCGCCGCGTGG
>JANNED010000006.1:0-8964 GCA_031388245.1 Variovorax sp. | reverse complement strand
TGCGGAGTGAATCGATCAGCAACTGCTAGAGCGCATAGTTCAAACACATATTCAGTTCGTTCTTCAGCGGGTGCAACGAACACTCTTTTACTACTGAACATGTTATGCCAAAGTGACATTAATATAGTCGGCATATCTGCTAAGACGAGAAGCAGCCTACCATTTTTAGCCAAAGCCTTCAAACTTCTCTCGTATGAAGTATTGCCCACGGTGTCCACGATCACATCAAAAAGCTCATCACATCTTGCGAATTCGCTTTTTGTGTAGTCGATTATCTGATCTGCTCCCAAAGACATTACGAGATCAATATTTGAAGTGCTACAGGCGGCGGTAACATGAGCACCGATGCTCTTCGCCAATTGCACGGCAGCCCCGCCTACAGTGCTTGAAGCCCCATTAACCAAAACCTTTTCGCCTTTTGAAAGATTTGCCCTACGATAGAAGTCCAGCATCGTTGCACCGCCAAAGCACAGTGAGGCAGCTTGCGCAAAGCTCAGGTTTTTAGGTTTCAGTGCTACAGCACCCTTTGCCTTCATGCATTTGTATTGCGCATGACATCCTAAATCGATGCCTGGATAGGCTACGACATGATCGCCCACTTGAAATGAAGTCACTGCTGAGCCAATAGCTTCTACCTCTCCAGCAAGCTCACATCCAAGTATCGGTTTTCTGAGCTTTTTTAGACCAAAAGCTAGTCTCGCAAAGAAGCGAAATCCATCAGGCACTTCCAAGCTACGCATTCTCCAATCTGCCGAGCTAACCGTACTTGCATAAATACGAATCAACAGTTCGTCAGTATTAGGCGCAGGTTTCGGAATATCAATAATCTCTAGAACTTCAGGCGATCCGTATCGTTTACAAATGATTGCTTTCATCGCATGTTAATGGTTCCAAGTACAAGTAAAAATAGCAGCCCATGCAGGCTGCTATTTATCTGAATGCTTTGAAAATCAAAGGCCAGTCAAGTTGCAATTAAGCGTGCGTCGCGCTAAGCTGCTGTCAAAATAAGTGACGACCAACAAATCCTGTGTATCGGGAAATACATTCACAGCTAAATCGGCTTTTGTCACACGATTACGTGCTGACGAGCCGCTGAGATTCCAGTCCAAAATGCCAAACATGAGTTTGACGCTTGGCTCAGATGTGGTGTTTTGATACAGCCCTCCATCAGCTGCACCATTAACACTGGGCTCATACAACACACCATTGTGGGTGTACTCAATTCCACCATTGACGAGGTAACGTATCTGGCAAGTTTGGGTCGTGATAATCGGATCATTGCCTGTCAGACGCTTTCCAGCGAGGCAACCACTCCAATTGGAAGAGCTAATTAGGAATGCAGAGGCTGGGCAAGCCAGAATGTCGGCCCTAGTTGCAAGATCCGATGCAGGCGGTGTTGTCACCACAGTTCCACTCGCTGTTGCCACATCACAAACCGTTTGGTTCGGTGCCATGCGGCAAAGCTGATAGCTAAATGCAAATGCTCCGCCGCTTGTGCCAGGCGAAACAGTGATGACACCCGTGTTTGTATTAAAACTGATAGAACCAGCTACTGGCGCTGCGCTGGTGCGGGTCGCAGCTGCAATGCTTGAGTTCGTACCCAAAATAGCAGCAGTAGTTGTGCCGTTGATAGTCACGGTGTCATTGGTTTGCACAGACGTGGTGCTGCCGCCAGTGGCTGATTGAATAGCCGGGAATGCATCATCTACTGCATTTGCGTTATTGATCGGATTAAGAACCGGTGGCCCAGCAGCATCGCCACCTCCACCGCCACATGCCGCTATGGTGGATACGACAGCTAGGCATGCTACCCAGTGCAACAAATGCTTTTTCGCATTGATAATAGTTTTCATAAAATTGTCCTTTTGGTTGAGGTGAAGTTGAGATAGGTAAAAGCTAGGTTCATTTGCGCAAACTGCTGACCCTGCATTTCTTGCTGTTAAACAGTGACGTGAGGTATTGCTTTCGCTCAGCGGCGCTGCTGCGAGCCAGCGCTTTGTTAGCCTCGGCTTGCTGCGGATCGCCACCGAATCCAGAAGTTAAGCGCCCGAGCAAATTGGCGAATTGAGCCACCTCGCCTGAGCGTGTTTCTCGCACCGCAGCATCTGCGATTGCCTTGGTTGTGTTTGCTGCCTGATTGTTCGTCGCAGTTTGACTGGGTACGTTGGCAGAAATCGTGGCATCCATCTGCTTGACTTCGTCATAAAGCGCTTGGCAGCCCAACTCAGTATCACCAAGCTGCTCTCTTGAGAAAGATTGAGCATGCGCAGAAGCTGCAACCGCTAGGATGAAAGGTGGCAATAAGCCAACACAAAATACTCTAGAAAACATACAACCCTTTATTTAAAGATCAAGAGCTGCGAGTATTTCTGCAATGACACGCGCAAACAACCCGACATGCGTCGGGACAGTGCTGCAATTTGTGTAGCAGACAGGCGATGTGTGAGATAAATCACGCACGACATACCCGACTCACGTCGGGGTAGCACTCACGGTTGTGAAGACGTATGGTGCAATGGATGCCTATGTACAAAGACCAAATCGATGCAATCACTGGTACCCATGTACCTCGCAATATGATCCACACCTCTCCTCATACGCAGGATGAACGCCCTATGCCACCTCCAACTTACGCCATGATTTGCGACGATCACCCCTTGGTAGGGCGTGGCTTGCGAGAGCTTTTAAAAGACCATCCGCTGCTCAGCAACAGCGTTTGCACCACGTCTGAGAGAGAGTGCTTAGCCCACATAGCCAGCCACGGCATGCCCAGTGTTGCTGTGATTGATTTTTGGCTGAGCCACGATGTATCGGAAGTCTTGGTCAAGCGCTTGAATACAGATTACCCTTTGCTGCCTATTTTGATGATGAGTGCAGACGATGACCCCATGGTGCAAAGCAAATGCCAGCAATGGGGTGCCAAAGGGTTTATCAACAAGCAAGCATCGCCGGGGGTGATTCGCGAAGCTGTATCGGCTGTGATTCAAGGCTTGGGATGGTTTATGCCTTTGACTGATCAGCCCATGATTTCGATGATTCGAAAAAATCAATGGCCCATCACGGCACGCGAACTTGGCTTGACTGTGCGCCAAGGGCAGATTTTGGCGATGATTTTAGAAGGCTTGCCAAATAAGCGCATTGCACAGAGCCTGAATGTGACGGAAGCAACCGTCAAAGAACACGTCACCAGTGTTTTGCAAAAGCTCGGTGTCAAATCGCGTATTGAGGCGATTGCACATCTCAAAGATCGTAGCTTTCAAGCTTGGTGAACACAACATGCGCACAGGTTTTTTCAAGCATTTCAAGCATTTCAAGCTGCCCAGCCTAATGGGCGAATACGTTCAGTTGATTCAACCACCCACAGACATCAGCCCTGAGAAGCACGCACAGCTTTTGAAAATGTCTTTTGAACGCCTGATCTATGGCTTCACAGTGATGCCAATCATCGCCGCCTTGGCAGCGCTTTTTTATGGCAAAAAACATGATATTTTACCAATGAGCATATGGGCGCTAGGCTACATAGGTGCATTTTTTTACAGAAGGCGATTGATCCGGCAGTTTGAAGCAGATATGTGCGAGCTTGATGGGCATGCCTTGATGGCGCACTGGGTACCTAAGCTCAAACGCATTGTGAGTGTGCATGGCTTATCGCTCTGTGCGCCTTTCGTTCTGACAGCCAATGATCCCAGTTTTGAATTCAATACGCTGTGGTATTTGGTGATCGCGGCTATTGTGGCCAGCAATGCTGCGCATCAAACCCCTGTGTTAGGGATTTTTGTGCGGTTTTTCAATTGCTCTTGGAATGTTGCAAGCGTCCTGTCCGTTGTTGCCTATCCTAATCACTGGCACTACATCACGCCGATGATTTTGATGTTTACTGGTGCCAATTACCGCCACGCCATCATGGCGCACAAATTTTTCTTACAACAGGTTCGATTAGAAGAAAGCAGCACGCGCTTGGCCGATCAATTCAAAATCGCCAAAGAGGCAGCAGAAGACGCGTTGAAGTCAAAAAATCGCTTTCTTGCGACTGCAAGCCATGATTTGCGACAACCCGTGCATGCCATGAGCATGCTCTTGGAAGCCGTTTCACAGCGCAATCAAGATGCAGCTCTCACACCAGCGCTGTCAGATTTGCGTTTAAGTATGCGATCCATGACTCTTATGTTTAACTCTTTACTCGATCTATCGAAACTGGAATCTGGCGTGATTCAAGTCGAACAAAGACCTGTTCACCTGCAACCCTTTCTGCAAGATATCTCCAAGTTGTTTGAGCCCGATGCACGAGACAGGAATTTGCAGCTGCGCTTGCATTTGCCACGCGACGCGGCTTTTGCGATGACGGATGCCAACCTCCTGAGGCAGATCATTTTGAATCTGACTCAGAATGCACTGCGTTACACCTTGAAGGGCGGTGTATTGCTCGCCATTCGCAAGCGTGGGGCAACTTGGCAAATTGAGGTGTGTGATACCGGTATTGGTGTGGCAAAGGATGAGCAGTCTAATATTTACCTGCCCTATTTTCGAGATCAGCATGCTTGGGGCATTGATTCAGAGGGGCATGGCTTGGGCTTATCAGTGGTCGCGCGATGTGCGCATTTGCTGAAATCGCCAATCGATATGGATTCACGGTTGGGGCGCGGCTCCCGGTTTTGGATACGCGTGCCAAGCGTCGCTGTAGCGGATGTACCTGGCATTTCTAGCGATGCGCCAGACACCTATGCCAGCAGCAATGCGCTTTTGCCTATTAACGCCGGGCGCTGCCTGATTGTGGAAGACGATCCGCAGGTCAGCCGCGCATGGCAGGCATTGCTGCAATCGTGGGGCATCGAGCTGCAAATCGCCAGCAACTCGAGCGAAGCCTTTGCTTGCTTAAAATCTGGTTTCATTCCCCAAGCGATTCTTTGCGACGAACGCTTACGCGCTGGCGAGAGCGGCTTTGAATTGCTCAAAGCGCTTTTGGTGCGCTTGCCCGATGCGCGTGGTGCGATGGTGAGTGGTGAATTCAATGCACCCGCTTTGGTACAAGCGGAAGAAGAAGGTTATTTGGTGCTGCGCAAACCGGTCGATATTGGCTTGGTGCATGACTTGCTCTCGCGCTGGCTCAAAGCAAACAGGTAAGTTGGCACGCTTCTCGCTTGTAGCAATACAAGGATCAAAGTTGATCCACTGATTCCAAGCTGCGCAATGGCGTGTAGCGATGAATCAATTTGAACGAAGGCGTTCTTGATGCATACCGCACTTATTTTGTGCGTTTGCAAGCAAGGGCGCCTTTTTTATTTGTTTGCTATGCATTTGGGAGTCTCGCCATGAACAATCTTTTGAAAAATAACCTCAGCCGCCGCAAAGCGCTGCAAATGGGTGCAGTAGGCGCAATAGGTTTGTCGCCTGCATTGCGCGCTACGGTGTATGCCCAAGGCTCGGATGCGCCTGAGAAGAAAGAAGTGAAGATTGGTTTCATTCCACTCACCGATTGCGCGAGTATCGTGATGGCCTCCGTGCTGGGGCTGGATGTCAAGCATGGTGTGAAGATTATTCCTAGCAAAGAGGCGAGCTGGGCGAGCATCCGAGACAAGCTGCTCTCGGGCGAGAACGACATGACGCATATGCTCTATGGCCAAGCGTTTGGCATCCAAATGGGCATTGGCGGGCCTAAGCGCGAGATGAATGTGCTCATGACGCTCAATCACAATGGCCAAGGCTTCACGCTCTCTAAAAAGCTTGCCGACAAAGGCGCAACGGATTTGGCGGGCTTGGTAAAACTGATGCAATCGGACAAACACGAATACACGTTTGCTCAAACTTTCCCCACCGGCACACATGCCATGTGGCTCAACTATTGGCTGGCTTCGGGCGGCATTGATCCGATCAAAGATGCCAAAGTGATCACCGTGCCGCCGCCGCAGATGGTGGCGAATATGCGCGTGGGCAACATGGATGGCTATTGTGTGGGCGAGCCGTGGAACCATCGCGCCATTGCAGATGGCATTGGTGTCTCGCCCGCCACCACACAAGACGTGTGGAAAGATCATCCCGAGAAAGTGCTCGGCATCACCAAGGATTTCGCCACGAAGAATCCCAACACCTGCCGCGCAGTCACAGCAGCAATCATCGAAGCCGGAAAATGGATTGATGCTGGCTTGCAAAACAAAACCAAAATGGCCGAGACGATTGCTGATAAATCTTATGTGAACACCAGCGTGGATGTGATCAACCAACGCATTTTGGGGCGCTACCAAAATGGCCTCGGCAAGACTTGGGATGACCCGAACCATATGAAATTCTTCAACGATGGTTTGGTGAACTATCCGTATCTCTCAGATGGCATGTGGTTCCTCACGCAACACAAACGCTGGGGCTTGCTCAAAGATCACCCCGATTATTTGGCCGTGGCCAAGGCGGTAAACCGCACTGATATTTACAAGCAAGCTGCGGCAGCCGCCAAGGTGAGTCTTCCAAAATCCGACATGCGCACGAGCAAAATGATTGACGGCGTGGTTTGGGACGGCAGCAGTCCCGCCAAGTATGCCGATGGCTTCAAGATCAAAGCTTGATACAAGGAAATCATCATGGTTGCAGCCGTCTTTCACAGCCCGCTGGGCGACATCCAAAGCGATATACCCTCCTCCTCTGCACCGCTTAAACGCGCGGCGAGCCCCTCTTTAAATGCTATAAATTTTGTAGCAATTAATACAAAGGATACGCCGGGAAAAGCCGAAAAAGCACTTGAAAAAGTATCTTCTTTGCCATTTGACTGGAAAACACTGTGGCTCAAAGTCTTACCGCCCGTGATCGGCATGGCGCTGTTGGTGGCGATTTGGCAATTGATTGCGATGGGCAGCAAAGGCGCTTTCCCAACGCCTTGGGCAACTGCATTGCAAGCCGTGGATATTTTCTCCAAGCCGTTTTACAGCAATGGTCCGAATGATCAAGGCATTGGCTGGAATATTTGGAGCTCACTCAAGCGCGTGGCGGTGGGCTTTGGCTTGGCAGCGCTGGTGGGCATTCCGCTGGGCTTCATGATCGGACGCTTCACGTTTTTAAATCGCATGTTTGGGCCGCTCATCAGCCTGCTGCGCCCCGTCTCGCCACTGGCTTGGCTGCCGATTGGTTTGTTGGTGTTCAAAGGTGCTCACCCGGCAGCGATCTGGACGATCTTTATCTGTTCGATCTGGCCCATGGTCATCAACACCGCAGTCGGCGTGCAGCGTGTGCCGCAAGACTACATGAACGTGGCGCGTGTGCTCAATCTGTCGGAGTGGAAGATCATCACGAAGATTTTATTTCCTGCAGTATTGCCTTACATGCTCACTGGTGTGCGCTTGGCAGTGGGCACGGCATGGCTGGTGATTGTGGCCGCAGAGATGCTCACAGGCGGCGTGGGCATTGGTTTTTGGGTGTGGGATGAATGGAACAATCTGAATGTGAAAAACATCATCATTGCCATCTTCGTGATCGGGATTGTGGGCTTGATCTTGGAGGCTGCTCTCATCAAGCTGGCAGGGGCTTTTACTTACGAAGAAGTGAAATCTTAATTCGACTCATTCTTTTTGAACACGGAAGGCACGGAAACTACACGGAAGACACGAAAAACAGCCTTTGGATTTTTCCGTGGCTTCCGTGAAACTTTTGTGACTTCCGTGTTCACCTCTTTCCGCACCGAGGATTCATCATGCAAAAATTCATCGAAATCACCAACGTCGCCCAGACTTTCAAAACTACCAAGGGCTTGTTCCCTGCCTTGAAAGACATCAACTTAAGCGTCAACAAAGGCGAATTCGTCACCTTGATTGGCCATTCAGGCTGCGGCAAATCGACGCTGCTCAATTTGATTGCAGGTCTGACCACACCGACTGAAGGCGCACTGCTGTGTGCCAACCGAGAAATCAAAGGCCCAGGCCCTGAGCGGGCGATGGTGTTTCAAAACCATTCACTGTTGCCTTGGCTGACCTGCTTCGAGAATGTGCATCTCGCCGTGGAGCGTGTCTTTGGCAGCACCAGCACCAATCGCCAAGGCGAGAGCAAAGCGCAGCTCAAAGCGCGCACCGAGGCCGCGCTGGAAATGGTGGGGCTCATGCCTGCTGCGCAAAAGCGCCCCGGCGAGATCTCAGGTGGCATGAAGCAGCGTGTGGGCATTGCACGGGCGCTGTGCATGGAGCCCCAAGTGTTGCTGATGGATGAGCCTTTCGGTGCGCTGGATGCACTCACCCGCGCCAAGCTGCAAGATGAACTGTTGGAAATCGTGCAAAAGACACACAGCACCGTGGTGATGGTGACGCATGATGTGGATGAAGCTGTGCTGCTCTCAGATCGCATCGTGATGATGACCAATGGCCCAGCAGCCACCATTGGCGATATCCTGGCCGTTGATCTGCCTCGCCCGCGCCATCGCGTGGAGCTCGCGCAAAACGCCGACTATGTGCAATACCGGCGCAGCGTGCTGGATTTCCTCTACAACCGGCAATCACATGTCGAAAAACAAGCCGCTTGATGGCTGTTCGGCGCATCATTTCACCATCTTGGTGCGCACCGCAAAGGTTTGAGCTGGCACGAATTTCGCACTACTCCTGTGAATACAACACATTACACAGGTAGCCATGTCAGATTTCAAATCGTTCCTCAAGAGCGGGCACACGCCCACGCTGTTTGCCGCTTTCTTTTATTTTGATTTTTGTTTTGCTGTCTGGGTCTTGAATGGTGCGATGGCACCCTTCATCTCCGAAACATTCAATCTCACGCCTGCACAAAAAGGCTTCATGATCTCGGTGCCTATTCTTGCTGGCGCACTGATGCGCTTTCCGTTGGGTATTTTGGCGCAATACATCGGGCGCAAAAATGCCGCTTTGGTGGAGATGAGTTTGATCATGATCGCTTTGATCGGCGGCTACTTTATCATCAGCACCTATGACCATGTGATCGCCATGGGCGTGCTGCTGGGCATTGCAGGCGCGAGCTTCGGCGTGG
>JANNED010000003.1:0-34591 GCA_031388245.1 Variovorax sp. | reverse complement strand
CGGCCAGCGCGGGGGCGGCTGGGCAGCAGCAGGCGAGCAGCTGCGCGGCGCAAACCATGAACGCTGCTGGGCAGCCCCGGCAGGCCAACCAAATCACGGGCACTGGCATAAACGGTGCGCTGTGGTGTAGGTGTTGCGAGGGCGAGGCTCATGCGTGGCCTTTGTCGGCAAAAAGGGTGCTCCCCCCACTGGCGGCGCTCTGGCGCTCTGAGATTTCTGGGCAGTCGAGCTGCTCACGATCTCTGAGGCGCTCGGGCGCTCGGGTGCCAGCGGGGGGAGCGTAAGAGGTAGATTCATCCAGCAAAGGCAGCTTGAGCTGCATCTCGAAAGCGATCAATTGAGCCTGCATTGATCGAAGCATCTTTTTGCGGCGATGCATCGTGGCGGAAGCCGTGCTGGCTTGCGAATAGCTTTCTTTGTCTTGGCAGATGATCTGCTGCCATTGGGCAAAGCTGCCCTTGCTGTGGAGGCGTTCGGCCATTTGCCGGAATGCCTTAAAGAAGGCTAATTTCCACTTGAATGCCTTATCGCCAGTGAAGCCCATTGCAAGGATGGCAAATCCTTCTTCTGTGACGGTGTATTCGAAACTTTTTCGCACCGTGCCAGAGCCAATTTCGGCGACATAAACCATTTCCTCAAAATTGAGGGCATGCCACTCGGCATCCCTTTGCTTGAGTTTTTGAATGTCACGCACGACGTTGTCGTGGCGTTTGCCAAATGCCTTGGCAATTTTGCGCGATGTAGTGACTGGCTGATCGGCAGATATGCTCACTAGATCAACCAATAGAAGGGTGGTATCGGCGTTCATTTGCGTGGCTCAATGCATCTTGCGCACGCGCGCATCTTTTTTGGAGGCGAGCGCATGCTCCTCTTCGAGATCGAGCATCTCTATTTGCAAATTGATCAGTTTCAATTGACAGGCGCAAAGCTGGCGCATTAAGGCCACCTCACGGGCTGTCACAGCGTCCGATGGATTGGCTGGCACATTGGGCATCTTCGACTTGGTGGTAGGCGATGTTGGCGTTTTCATGGTCAATGGCCTTTCAAGCGATGGGTTGGAGGGCGGGGGACTGGGTTGGCTTGCTGCGGCCGTGGGCTTTGGCTTTTGAAGGATTTTTCAGCCCCATCGCGACAGCCACGCGGTACGACTCACCCCGCACTCCGCGTGAGCGGCCTTGGAGCATGTGATAGACCATGCCCAAATCAAGCTGCTTGCTCTTTGCCCAGTCTGCAATGGCTTGGCCGCCATCGGTGATACGTTCGCGTGCCGCAATTAGTTGCTGTTCGCTGAAGGCTGGTTGCCTCTGGTTAAATGGTTCACTTGGATGCTTTGGTTGAGGTTCAGCTTCAGCTTCGGCCTCGCTCTTGATTGGCGTGTTCCATGCCAGCGCTGCTGATCGCGCAGCGGCTTCGATGGCGTCCATGTTTCCGCCTGCGGGGAATGGATTCATGCGGCCACCTGCTGATCTGCGACACGATTGCGTTTTGCTTTTGGCGGCTTGCGCAGTCCAAGAGCGACGGCAACCCTGAAAGCTTCGCCGCGCAAACCCTTGGTTCTGCCCATCAGCGTGTGATGAACAATTCCGTAATCCAAGCCGCGCTCCCTCGACCATTCGGTGATTGGCTGGCCAGCATTTGTAAGCCGCTCGCGAGCGGCAGCTAATTGTTCTTGAGTAAACCGAGGGTGCATAATCAAATCGTCTAAAAATCTATTGGTGGTAATGTACCACTTTATTTACCACATGAACAGCAAAATTGAAAAAAATCTTGAGGGTTTTCCCGAGAGATTGCGATTGGTGATCGATGAAAGCGGCCTCACTCAGGCTAAATTTGCCCAATCTGTGGGTATCGCTTTGCACTTACTAAAAGATGTGCTGAGAGGTCAGATAAGACCTAGCGCGGAGCTTGTGCAAAAAGTGGTTATGAATCAGAGCTCAGATGCGGTTTGGCTGGTCACTGGGCAAAAGCAAAGCGTTGGCGATCTATCGCCCCACGAATCAATTTTGATTTCCAATTTCAGAATGCTTGCATCCACCGAGCAAGCAACAATTGCTAAGATGGTGGCTGCGTTAGCTGCTCAAAGCGGTCGGCCAAATGCAAAGGATTAAAAATGAATGTAAAAAATATTGCTCTTATTGGCGTATTGCTTGCCTTGGTTGGAGGTGCAGGTTATTGGTTCGGACAAAAATCAGACCCAGTTCAAGCCAAGGTGGCTGAACCCGTTGCTACTGCCCAAGTTACGCCCGCATCACTGGTCGCACGGCCAAAGCGTCACGCTTATGAGATGCGCGATGGCATGAAGTACGGTTACACCACCGTCGTGAGCGAAGAGTCAAGGCGTGCTGGTCAAGTGGCAAACGCTGTCCTCATGTTTAGCTATGCGGGCGAGCGTGATGGCAAGCATCAATTGCACACCACAGACGGCAATGTGTTTACAGCGCTAGAGTGCAGCAACCCCTGCGAACTGATGAAGGCAATGACGTTTATCGACAAGGATTACTTGCGACAAAACATCAAGGTTGAGTATCTCAAGAACACGGTTGGCTCCGTCGCCAATCTAGCTATTTCAGATGCTTTGGATGGCTATTTGAATCAATATGGCATCGAGCGAGGCAAGGTTGCGCATCAAGTGTGGATGGATGAGCAAAAAGGTTTGCGTGAAATTCCGATCAAGCCAAAGAAATAGCTTTTCTGCCCCACGCTTTGCGCGTTTAACCCCTCCCGCGTGACACTCGTCACGCTGCAATCTCCCCCCCTAGGCTGGCATTCTGCCAGCCATGCGCAACACAAATCTCATCGTCATCCATTGCTCGGCCACGCCATCGGGCAAGCCGCTGCGCACTGCCGCTGAATCCGCTGCCGAGGTGATCAACCGTTGGCACAAACAGCGCGGCTTTGCCAGAAGCCCGGAGGCTGTGCGCGGCTTCAGCAGCTCGCTGCCGAATATCGGCTACCACTATGTCATCGATCTCGATGGCCGCGCCATCAATGGCCGAGGCTTGAATGAAGCCGGTGCGAATGCCAAAGATTACAACGCCGCCTCCGTGGGTATATGCCTCATCGGCGGCATAGAAAAGACCGGGCGCTACACGCCCCACCAATGGGTCACGCTCTCCGAGCTGGTGAGCGGCCTGTGCGCCGATCAATCCATCCCGCTGCAATATGCCCAGCGCCGCTATGGCAAGCGCGGCACGCTGCCTGCTGTGGAGCATGGCATTGTGGGCCATCGTGATCTCTCGGTTGATCTCAATCAAGACGGCGTAGTCACCGAGGGCGAGTGGGTGAAGACCTGCCCGGGTTTCAGCGTGCAAGAGTGGCTGAGCCGTGGCTGCGTGCCGATGGATCAGCATGTTTTTACGGGGGCTGTATGAGCGACCAGATCGCCGCCCCCACCATCAATGGCAAGCCTTGGTATTGCTCCAAGACGCTCTGGTTCAACCTGATTTGCACCGCACTGTTTGCCGCCGAAGTCAATTTCAAAGTTTTGGAGGGTCTGATCCCCGGCGCGGTTTATTCCGCTTTGGCGTTTGTGCTGCCGGTCGGAAACATGATCCTCCGATTCATCACCACCACGGCAATTATTGTGCCCAAGGTGGAGCAGCCTGCGCCTGTGCCGCCTGCGCAGGCTGGCTTCCTGTCGGCGGGCTTAGTTCAGGCGCTTCTTGTGATGTTGGTCGTTGGCGCTTTGGTGGCTGCTGGCTTCGTGGCTGGCCGTGATCGTGAGCGAGGCCAATGGCAAGCCAAAGAGGCCGCGCAAGCCAAGGCTGACCAGTCCGAGCGCGACCGCTTGGCCAAGATCGGCCAAGCCGCAGCAGCTTACGAAATCCAAGAGCAGATTCGCGCTGCTGAGCGCGCCACCCATTTACAAGGAGTTTTAACAAATGCACGGTCTCAATTCAGCCTTGTGGCAAGCCGCAGCGCTCATCAGCCTGCTGGCCTTTCTGGCGGCGCTGCTGCTGATCCGCTGGGCGCATGCGCCGCCCAAGCCGCGCCTGACCAGTCATTACCTCAGCCGCTGGGAAGGCCTGATCTTGGCCTTGGCGGTGATCCTGATCTTGAGCTCACTCTTGGCGCTGTCTGGCTGTGGAACGCCGCCCTCTCCGGCAGCGCCGATCACGCCGCTGGTGCCTGCCGAGTTGATGCGGCCACCGGGCAAGCCGCTGCTGCTTGCGCCGAGCCTTCCGGCCTCGACCTTGACGCAGCCTTTGCCAACCACGCCGCCAACGCCCAGGCCTGCCGAGACGACCGCTCCCGGCATCAGCGCTTGATTGATTACCTCAACAAAGTTTCCCCAACCCCGCTATCTAAATAGGAGCAACCATGAAACGCACTCTCTACAACATCCAAGCCATGCTGATGGTGGTACTCGCCACCGTCATGTTCGCGATGCCTAGCGCATCCCATGCGCAAAACACCGGCGACTATGGCGAAAACCAAATCATCGACACCATCTTCCGAGCGCAGGCCACCACGCTCGGAGCCAACATCTTCATCGGCCTGTCTACCGCCGCCTGCTCGGATGCGAGCGTGGGCACCGAGGTCTCGGGCGGCAGCTATGCCCGCGTGAGCGTAGCCCGCAGCTTGGCCAACTGGGCCGGCACCCAAGGCGCAGGCACCACCGTGGCCTCCACCGGCACCGGCGGGCAGACGAGCAACAACACCGTGATCACCTTCCCCACGCCCAGCGCCGGCTGGGGCACGGTGGTGAGCGTGCATGCCACCGATGCGGGCAGCGGCAACAACATTGTGTTTTGCACCAACCTCACCGTCAACAAGACGATCAACTCGGGCGATGCGGTCAGCTTCCCAGCGGCCTCGCTCACCTTCACTCAGCAATAAGGCGGGCGCTATGAAATTCGTATCCATTGCCGCGCTATGCCTTGCCGCCCTGCTGGCCGGCTGCGCCACGCCGCAGCATCCTGCTCAGCCAGCCCAACCCGCGCAGCCCGGCGCGCCTGTGAGCCTGGCTGCTACAGCCAAAAGTGACCGCATCATGGCCGCTGCGACGCTGGCTCTTGTGGGCACCTGCGAGGTGAATGTGGCTGCCGATTACACCGCCCTCATCATGAGCCGCCAGCATGCGGCGCTCGCCCTCACACGCGGCCAAATCTCGGTGCAGGCCGCCAGCCAAGTGCAGGCTTTGGCCGATAGCGCCCGAGCGCATCTGGATGCCGCCTGCCCCAGCTCACAAGCCACGCTCGATGCGCAGCGCCTGCGATCCGCGCGCACAGATTTGGCCGCTATTTCCCAACTTTTGAAAGCCAAACCATGAACATCGCCCAAGCCCGCCAACTGGCTCAGCAATTGAGTCAAGCCGCCGATCGCGCTCAAGCGCAAGGCAAAGCCGAGGTTGATTTGCCCAATGCGCTGGATGCTCTGCGCCAGCTCGATGATGCCGCCCGCGCTGAGCTGGCAGCGGCCATTGCGGCCACCGAGTAAAAGCAATGCACTACATCAAACATGGCACACCGCATAGCCAGCGGCTAGAGCGCTGGCTGGGTGCAGACAAGATCGCCAAGCTTCACAGCGATATGGTGGGCTGGTATGCCAACCCGATCATGATTGCCGATGTGCCCGGCGATGTGCTCATCACAGCCGATGGTGATTTTGTCGGCGTGCTTAAGACAAAGCAACACAGCTGCGCCCGCGAAGCCATTGCGCACGAAATCAAGCGCCGCCAAGCCGCCTTGCGCAAGCATATGCTACGCCGTGGCATGGCCAAGCAGCATGCTGGCATGGCCGGCTTCGTGAGCCTGTCGGATCTGGTGGCGGAGGCCACGGTCGCGGGCAAGATGCAACCGCTGGGCGGCAATATCAACAAGGCTGGGCCCACAGGGGTGGCCGGTGTGACCAGCAGCCTTTGGCGCGTCGGCACATCTCCTGTGGCGGGCAGCGCAGCAGGTGCCGCGCCCGCTGGCACGGTGCCCACCAGCGCCAGCACGGGCGCAATGCCCTTTGCCAACCCGCCCAGCGGCGATTGGCAATTTCTCGTTTCAGGCGACATGAGCAGCTTAGTGGCGGGCAATAGCTTGCTGATTTACGACCGCCTTTATGCCGTCGCCGTCAACCCCAACACCACCAGCGCTCAGGCTGTGAGCGGTGTGCCCACGCGCTATCAAAACAATGCAGCAGGCCTTGCCGATAGCAAGGTGGGTAATTTCGCATTCTTTGAAGTGGGCACAGCCTTGGCTGCAACAGC
Organism: Variovorax sp.; assembly: GCA_031388245.1. Classification (GTDB taxonomy): domain Bacteria; phylum Pseudomonadota; class Gammaproteobacteria; order Burkholderiales; family Burkholderiaceae_C; genus JANMDU01. Next base: position 28,392 of record JANNED010000003.1, on the reverse strand, counting down.
CCATAACATCACATTTAATTACCAAGACCAATCAGGCAATGCCGCTGAATCCGCGCCTGTGGTGGCCGGTGTATCGGGTGCCATCATCAACCGCTTGGATCACGCAGGTTGGTTTAACCCCCTGACCGGCTCTGATACGGGCGTAGGCAACCTCACCAGCGTCACGATGAGTGCTGCTGTGGCCACGGGCGCGATGGATGCTGTCGTTGGGCATCCGCTGGCTTGGATGGCCTTCCCGATTGCGGGCATCATCACGCCATTTGATTGGGTGAATGTCAAATTCGCCCCCGGCCGCATCTTTGACAACGCCTGCCTGGCCGCCCTCGAAGTGGGTAAGCCCAGCGCCACGGCCAGCACTTACACCGGCACGCTCATGAGCGCTTGGGGCTGATCCATGTCTTTGCTGCTGGCATCCAACTTGCGCCGCCGCCGCCGCCTGTTTTTTTTGGAAGACAGCGGCGATGGCGCGTATTTGCCGATTGAGCTTTACTCGCCCGCAGTTGATTTGCAGGCGGCAGCCATTGGCTCAGGTGCGGCAAGCGCAGCACTTCCGGCCGCAGTGGATCTGTCAGCAGCGGCCACGGGCGCGGCCACGGCATCGGCGCTTTTGGGCTTCATCCAAAATCTCGGTGCCAGTGCAAATGGCGCGGGTTATTTTGATGTGATTGATCGGCAGGCCGACCCGCTGTTTAACAAAGTGCCGGTGCTGTTGCACGGCAACTTGGGCGCATCAGCCACCACGATTGTTAACAGCGCGAGATCGGGCGTGGCAGTTACTGCGCAAAACTCAGCCCGCATCGTGAGCCTTGCGTCGGCCTTCAACCGCGCTGCCATTGATTTGACCAACAATAAATTCTTAAGCTTGGGCACTTCTTCAGCATTCAATTTGGGCTCGCAAGAATTTTGTATTGAAGCGCGAATCTTTGTCACAGACGATACGATTTCAGGCTCTCTTTTCAATGGAAAAAAATCGCTAATTTTCAGCGAAGCAAATTCTTCGTTTGAATTTGGCTACAACAACGGCCCGAATGCTGTTTATGTCGGATCGACGTCGTATGTGTTCACAACGGTCAATCCCCCATTAAACGAATGGGCCACAATTGCCTACAGGCGCGTTGGTGATTTCATAAGGGGCTACCGGAACGGCGTTGAAGTCACAAACGTGCAATTGCCGCCTGGTGCCTCTATCAATGCTGGGGGCAATTTTTTCGCAGCCTACATTAATGGCAACAGTGGCGCAGGCTACGGCAGCGCCTACATCGAAGAATTTCGCGTCACGATTGGCGCAGCCAGATCGCCCGATCTGATCACCGCCCCCTTGCCTGATGCTGACGTGATCTCTCTGGCTGCATCAGCCGCTGGCGCAGGTGTTGCCAGTGGCGATCTCAGGGCATCGGCCACAGCTTCACTTGCTGCCGATGCGCAGGGCACGGGTGTGAGCGCAGCTGCTCTGGAGGCTTTAAAAAATCTACAAGCGGCGGCACTGGCAGCATCAAGCGCGGCTGCTACCCTCGACCTTGATGTCCAACTTTCGGGGGCCTCGGTAGGCATCAGCAGCGCCTCGGGTGCGCTTTCTCAGAGCTTGCCGCTGCAAGCGGCTGCGGTTGGCGCATCGGCGGCATCGGGGCAATTGGCGATTAGCGTTGTGCTCGGCGGCTTTGCTTTAGGTGCAAGCCTGGCATCTGCGCAGCTGGGCATGGGCAAGCTGCTGGCCGCCAATGCTTCAGGCGCGGGGGGTGCATCGGGCGCTTTGAATGTGGATAGCACGGGGCTTTTTGCCAATGCTGCAGGCTCGGGCAGCGCCAGCGCTGGCTTGAGCTTGATCGTCACGCTTGCGGGCTCTGCGCTGGCGCAAAGCGCGGCCAATGCGCTTGCATCGGTAGGCAAGGCGCTTGGCGCATCGGCTGAGGGCATGGGCAATGTCGCCGGCAATCTATCGGCAAGCACGCTCCTCGCAGCCGGTGCAATGGGATCAGCTCAGGCGCAAGCAGATCTTTCGGTCACACAGGTGCAAGCGCTTGAGGCTGCGGCATTTGGATTGGCTCAATCATCAGCCAGCTTGTGGCTCACCATCCCTCTCACCGCAAATGCTGTGGCATCTGCGCAGGCGGGTGGCATCTTGAGCCTGAGCGTGGTGCTGGATGCCCGCGCACTAGGCACGGCGCTGGCCGGCGCAGCGCTGGCCCAATCGGTGGTTTTGCAGGCCGATGGCGCTGGCTTGGGCTTGGCGCAGGCGCTCTTGAGCGTGTTGCCAGCGATCGGGCAGATTCGCAATGTGCGCCACGCGCTGGATGCGCCGCGCAATCGGCGCTGCGCGGATCGTGCTCGCCAGCGGCGTGCGCATGATGCGCGGCGCAACCGCAGCGCTTTGGATCAGGGGCTGCGCCTGTGAGAGCCACTCTACTAGACGCCAAGCATGCGCGCGAGGTGGTGGTGCTGCGCTTTCCGTTTGCCAGCGAAATGCCTGCGGGCCTGTCGATCGCCAGCGTGCAGCGCGTGGTCTCTGTCAAGCGCGGGGCAGATGCCAATGCTGCGGCCATCTGCCTGGGCTCAGCGCAAATCGAAGCGGCAACGCATGAGGTGCTCCAGCGGGTGCAGGCGGGCTTGGGCAGCGTGACGTATGGCCTGTTGATAGCGGCCACGCTCTCAGATGCCACCACCGTGCTGGTGCGGGCGGTGGAGCTGCCCGTGGTTGATTTTTAGTTGATTTTTAAAAGAAAGAAGCGTGTGATGCTCGAATTGAATGTGGCCAATGTGCTGGTGATTCTGACGGCCTTTATAGGTGCTTTATGGGCACTGGTAAAAATCATTGCTGGCCAACAAAAGACCAATCTCGATACACGCCTGCAATCGCTGACTGACAGCATGAACAAGGTGGCCAATTCGGTGGACAGAGACCGCGAGGCCACGCGAACGCTAGAGCGCCAGCTCATGGAGCTGCGCGTTGAGCTGCCGCGCGATTATGTGCGCCGCGAGGATTTCATCCGCGCCATTGCCACGATAGAAACCAAGATCGACAACATGGCGCTGCGCATGGAGCGCGCCCTAGATAACCGAGGGAGCGAATGATGAGCATGAATGCCACCCAACTACTCAAAGCGCGGCGCGAGGCGATGCGCTGGCATCTCTTGAAAATTGCCGATGTGAGCCGCCCTAGCGGCATCAACACAGCGGCCATGCTGCCAGTGATTCAAACGGTGTATCCCGATGCTACCGAGCGCGAGGTACGAAAAGAACTAGATTATCTCGAAGAGCGCGAGCTCGTGAAGATTGCTAAAGACCCGTTGGACAATTGGTTTGTGGAGCTGCGTCGCTATGGTGTGGATTTGGTCGAGTATGCGGTCGAGTGCGACGCGGGCATCAGCCGCCCGCGCCTCACGCAGGCCTGAAGCGCATCATGCCCAAGCGCAAAGCAGCCGAGATGCTGCCCCCCGAACTCAAGGAATGGCTGGATGCCGAGCTGGTGCGGCGCGGCTTCTCTAATTACGAGCAGCTCGCAGCTGATCTGAAAGCCAAGGGCGCAGACATCAGCAAGAGCGCCTTGCACCGCTATGGCAGTGTGTTTGAAGAGCGGCTGGCGCGCCTGCGCGTCTCCACCGAGCAAGCCCGCGCTGTGGTGCAGGCCAGCCCCGATGATGACGATGCGATGAGCCAAGCGCTGCTGCGCCTCACGCAACAAAAGACGATGGATCTGCTGATTGATTGCGAGATCGATCCCACCAAGGTGGACTTTAATAAGCTCACGCTGAATGTGAGCCGCATGGTGCGGGCGAGCTTGCCGATGAAGAAGTGGCAGACCGAGCTTCGCCACAAAGCGGCCACCAAGCTCAAAGCGGTGGAGGCCGAGGTGGATGGGATGCCTAAAGACGCGCAGGCCGTGGCGCGCGAGATGCTGAGCAAAGTGCGAGCCGTGTATGAAGGCGCGATTTGATCATGGCCACCCAGAAGCCTCAGAAGCCCCAGAGCAAAGGCTTGCTCTATCCGTATCAGGCCACATGGCTCAAAGATAAGGCGCGCTTTAAGCTCGGCCGCTTCGCGCGCCAAACTGGCAAGACCTTCACGACCACGCTGGAGATTGTGGACGATATCCACGAAGCCGAGATTGACAAGCGCCGTGCGCCGTGGGTGATTCTCTCGCGTGGCGAGCGCCAAGCGATGGAGGCGATGGAAGAAGGTGTGATGCGCCACAACAAGGCTTATGGCGTGGCGCTATCGGTGCTGCGGGAAGACACCGAGTTTTACGATGAAGAGAGCGGCATTCGCCGCCGCGCCCTGCAGCTCATTTACCCCAGCGGCAACAAAATCACCGCCCTGCCCGCCAACCCAGACACGGCGCGGGGCTTTAGTGCCAATGTCTTCCTCGATGAATTTGCTTTTCATAAGGACAGCCGCAAGATCTGGACGGCATTGTTCCCAGTGATCAGCGCTGGGTGGAAAATCCGCGTGACATCCACGCCCAACGGCAAAGGCAATAAGTTCTACGATCTGGCCACGGCAGCAGCCGGCAGCGGCTGGAGCCAGCATGTGGTGGACATTTATCAGGCGATCAAGGATGGCTTGCCGCGCGATGCCGCCGAGCTTAAGGCTGCCTTGATGGATGAAGATGCTTGGGCGCAAGAGTTTGAATTGCAATGGCTCGATGAGGCCAGCAGCTGGCTGAGCTACGATTTGATCAACAGCTGCGAGCACGATCATGCGGGCATGCCGGAGCATTACGGTGGCGGCCCTTGCTTTGTGGGTGTAGACATCGCCACGCGATCGGATAATTTTGTGATCTGGGTGGATGAGCTGGTGGGCGACGTGCTCTGGACGCGCGAGGTGATCGTGAAGAAGCGCATCAGCTTTGCCGAGATGGATGCGCTGCAAGATGATGTGGAGCGCCGCTACAAAGTGGCGCGCTATTGCATGGATCAAACCGGCATGGGCGAGAAGCCGGTGGAAGATGCCAAGCGCCGCTACGGGCAGCACCGGGTGGAGGGTGTGCTCTTCACGGGGCCTAATAAGCTGCAGCTGGCCACGCTGATCAAACAGACCTTTGAAGACCGCAAGAGCCGCATTCCAATGGCTGATGAGAAGCTGCGCGCCGATTTGCACCGCGTGCGCAAAATCACCAGCCCCACAGGCGCGCCGCGCTTTGATGCCGACAGCGATGCCAATGGCCACGCGGATCGCTTTTGGGCGAAAGCATTGGCCTGCCTGGCCGCGCATGGGGCGAGTGGCCCGGTGCATGTGGCCAGCGCCACGCCGCTCAAGATCAGGCCGATGAGCGAGCAGCTTGCGGGGTATTTGACATGAGTTTTTTTGCGCGAAATTGCTGCTTGAGCCTGCCTCGCCGCACACCCCGCCGATGTGAGCGGCTGTTCGCGTTTGGAAAATCGGGCTTTAAAGCCGTTTTTCTCAAACAAGCCACTACCCCCGCAAAAAAATATTTAAAGAAACACTCAAGCCGCCCTATCGCGCGGAATGGGCAATAAAGACAGCGAGCAAGCCATGAGCACCGGAATCTACGTTTCCCCCACCCAATTTGTCTCTTTTGCGCAACGCGAGCAGCCTTTGGCGGGCGGTTTGGCCAGCCAAATGGCCACGCGATCGGCGGCTGGAGACTTGTCTGGCTTCTTTGGCCTGCTGCCCAATCCCGATCCGGTGCTCAAGAGCATGGGCAAGGATATTGCGGTGTATCGCAACCTGCTGGCCGACCCGCTGGTGATGGGCGCACGCCGCCGCCGCGCTGCGGCCGTGATGGCGATGGAGCGCGGCTTTGACCAAGAGGCCAGCCGGGGCACGCCCAAGAGGGTGATCAAGGCGCTGGAGGCTTGGCTGGGCAGCTTGGATTTGCAGCGCATCGTGCGCCAGCTGATGGATGGCGCGTTTTATGGCTACCGTGTGGGCGAGGCGCTCTGGGGCCCGCGCGATGGGCTGGTGCTGCCGCTGGATTTGGTGGCCAAGCCCTCGGAGTGGTTTGCCTTTGACCCGGAGGATGCGCGGCTCAAATTCAAGCCGCTGGGCTCGCTCAAGGGTGTGGATGTGATCGAGCGCAAGTTTGTGGTGGTGGGCAAGATGCGCAGCTGGGAGAATCCGTATGGCGAGCCCGATCTGGGCGCATGCTTCTGGCCAGTGACGTTTAAGCGCGGCGGGCTGAAATTCTGGGTCACGTTTACTGAAAAATACGGCACGCCCTGGGCGGTGGGCAAGCTGCCGCGCAACACGCAGCCGGGGGAAGTGAACGAGCTGGCGGGCAAGCTCTCGCAGATGGTGCGCGATGCGGTGGCCGTGATCCCGGATGATGCGAGCGTGGAGCTGCTCACGATGAGCACCACGAGCAACGCCGAGATGTTTGAGAAGCTGCTGATGTATTGCCGCAGCGAAATCTCTATTGCTCTGCTGGGCAACAACCAAAGCACCGAGGCCAGCTCAAATTTGGCCAGCGCCAAGGCCGCACAAGAGGTGGAGCGCAGCTTGCGCGATGACGATGCGGAGATGATCAAGGCGGGCATCAACCAACTGATCAAGTGGACATGCGAGGTGAATTGGCCGGGCGTGCCTGTGCCAGTCTATGACCTCTGGGAACAAGAAGAGGTTGATGAGATCTTGGCCAAGCGAGATCAGTTGCTCAAAGGCGCGGGCGCGAATTTCACCAATGGCTACTTCAAACGGGCTTATAAGCTGGAAGATGGCGACTTGGCAGAGCCTGTGGATGCAGAGCCTAAGCTGGCGCTTAGCGCTGCCTCTGGCCAGGCGAGCGCGGATGGCGGCGAGGATGCGAGCTTTGCGGATCTTGCCACCCTGGCGCAAGCGGGCGCACAGGACATGCGCGGCTTGGATGCCGCTGCGGATGGCATCAAGCCGGAGAGCTTGCAGGCGGCGATGGACAAGCTGCTGGCGCCGGTGCTGCAAGCGATCTCATCGGCACAAAGCCCCGAAGATGTGATGGCTGCTTTGCAGCAGTCTTATCCTGAGATGGATTCAAGTGAGCTGGAAGAGCAGCTCACGCGGGCTTTGTTTGTGGCCGATTTACTCGGCCGTGCTCGCGCTGAGGCAGATAAGGCAGATAAGGCCGAAACGGCGGTGAGCGGTGAGTGATTTGGATGTGGGCTTTGCGATTGGCCTAGAGCCTAAGGCGGCGGTGAGCTATCTGCGCTCGATGGGCGTGGCGGTGGCCTCGGATTGGCGCAGCGCGGAAGCGGCAGCGCGCCAGCATGCTATTGCCATCTCAGGCGTGACGCAGCTGTCTGTGACGCGCGATATTCATGCGGGTTTGATCAAGGCGATGGCAAAAGGCCAATCTGCCGCTCAATTTGTGGATGAGCTGCAGCCCAAGCTCAAGGCAGCGGGCTGGTGGGGGAAGAATGCGCGATTGGGTAAAGGTGCAGTGGATGCCACCACAGGCGAGATCGCCGCTGATGGCAAGGGGCTCACGCACAGCCGCTTGAAATTTATTTACCGCGAGCATATGGCCAGCGCCTATGCAGCGGCCAAAGAAACGCAGGCTGTGGCCTCGGGAGCAACGCGCTGGCAATACAGCGCCATTCTTGATTCACGCACTCGCCCTGCGCATCGCGCACTGCATGGCCGCATCTTTCGCATGGATGATGCGGGCGCGAATGCGGTGAAGCCCAGGAATGGCTTTGGCTGCCGCTGCAACAGCATCTATTATTATGACGATCCGAGCAGCATCCCGGCCACGCCCTTGGCGCAAACGCGTAAGGTGAATGTGCCCGCGCCCGGCGGCGGCGAGCGCAGTGTGACGGAGCTGATCGATAAGAGCTTGCCTGATGGCCGCTTTCGGCCTGATCCGGGCTTTGATCAAGCCCCAGGGGCGGATTGGCAGCGGGCACTTTCGCGCACCGCTTTAGACAAAGCCAGCGAATTGCCGCCTGAACTGGGCGCACTGGCCGCTTACCGGCATTTGCAGCGGCCAGCGGTGGTGGATGAGCTGACGCAAGCGTGGCAATCATTTGCCAAGCCGATGATTCCCAGAAGCGCGGCAGATGTGATCAAGCCACGCGGCGAGCTGTTTTATGTGGGAGCGCTTTTCCCGGATGTGACGGCGGCGGCTCAGGCCAATGGCGTGGTGCTGCAAACAGCGGTGATCAGCATTTTGGATCGACAGGTGGCGCACATGCTGCGCACAGCAAAAAAAGCGCCGCTGCCTGAAGATTGGCTGATGGGTTTGCCGGCGCATCTATTTGAAGGGCCGCGCACTGTGACGCTGGATCGGGGGCGCTTAGTCTTGTGGTTTGATTTGCCAGGGCAGGCGGGCAAGCTGGCGCTCTCGCTAAATGAAACGGTGAAGCTGGCTGCTGGCAGGCGCGTGGAGAATCTGATTGAGAGCGGCGGCGTGCTCGATGAGATCACTTCGCGCGATGTGCTTGCGAAGGCGCGAGTGATTTGGTCTGCCCAATGAAAACGCTAGAGGTTGTGGGGGTGAGAATTGAACTCACATCACAGGCCGCTTGCGCTGCCTGCCCCTTGCCAATCGGGGTACACCCACGGGCGCATTGTAAAACACGATGATCATTAGCGCAAAAATAGACTATGCGCCCGTGCTCAGCGCCATGCGCCGCGCGGCCAATGTGATGCAAAACACAGCCCCGCTGATGGGCAACATCGCGGGCATCATGCATGCGGCTGTGATGATGAATTTTCAGGCGCAGGGGCGGCCAGCTTGGAAGGCTCTCGCGCCATCGACTCGGCTTTCTCAAGCGATGGGCGGCCAGTGGAAAAATCTAGCCAAAGGCGGCAAGGTTCAGCCTCGCTCTGCGGGCATGATATTGGGCGATACCGGCATGCTTAAAAGCTCTGTGCAGCCGAGCAACAGCCGCACAGAGGCCGTGGTGGGCTCCAATTTGGTGTACGCCGCGATCCACCATTTTGGCGGCAAGACCAAGGCGCATGTGATTCGGCCTAAAAACAAACGCGCGCTTTCTTTCGGCGGCATTGTGGTGAGGCAGGTCAATCACCCCGGCAGCAACATTCCGGCGCGGCCATTTCTCAAGCTGGAGCCGCGCGACTTGAGAGCCATCGTGCTAGCATCTCAGCGGCACTACAACAAAGCTCTCGCGGTCAATGGCTTGATGAGCTAAAGCCGCTCGCAAAATAGCCGCCAGACGTGACGCGCGTCACGCTCTTATTTGCAGGCCATCGCCAGCACACTGCGGTGCATGCGATATCAAATCTTTCTGAAAGACAAGCCCGTCACCAGCATGGAGGGCGTGAGCATCTCTTTCAGCGAAGAGCAGCTCAAGGGCATTGCTGATCGCTACGATCCTGCCCTGCACGAAGCGCCGATCATCATTGGCCACCCTGCGCACGATGCGCCAGCGTTTGGCTGGGTCAAGGGACTCTCGTTTGGCGATGATGCGCTGAGCGCTGAAGAACACCTGGTGAACGCCGATTTCGATGCGATGCGCAAGACAGGCGCATTCCGCAAGGTCAGCGCCCGCTTCTACACACCCAAGAGCGCCAACAACCCCACGCCAGGCGAATACTACCTGCGCGACATCGGCTTCTTGGGCGCGATGCCGCCCGCCGTCAAAGGCCTCAAGCTGGCCAGCTTTGCCGATGATTCGGAGCTGGTGACGGCGGAGATTTCCTTTGGCGATCTGCCCGGCTACTTTGGCCTGTCGATCAGCCGCATGTTTGGTCGCTGGCGCGATCACTTGATTGAGACGCTCGGCCTAGAGAAGGCCGATCAAATTGCACCCGCTTGGGAAATCAACAGCATGAGCGAGACCGCGCAGCGTGCAGATATGCAGCCGCGCGATGCAGCCACACCCGCGCTGAGCAGCTTTGCTGATGCCGGTTCTAAACCCGATTCAAACCCTCTTTCAACCCCGGAGAAAAATCCAATGGACAAAACCCCCGAACAACTGGCCGCCGAGCTGGCTGCGGCCAATGAGCGCAATGCTGCCCTCGAGGCCAAGCAAGCCAAGATTGAAGCTGATGCCCGCACTGCTGAGGCGGTGAGCTTCTGTGATGGCTTGATTGCCGCTGCCAAATGGCCTGCTGCGCACAAAGATGTGCTGGTGGCCACGCTCACGCATCTGGCCAAGCCTGTGCCCGAAGGCGAGGCACTCAGCTTTGGCGAGGGCGAAGCCGCCCAGCCGCTGGCCACGGCCGTGAAGGCCGCATTCAACGCGCTGCCGCCGATGGTGAGCTTCACCGAGATTGCCACCAAAACGAAGGCGGGCAGTGGCGAGGCATTGAGCGACCAACAGGTGGCCGACCGCGCCCGAGCCTACAAGGCAAAGGCCGATGCAGCGGGCAGCGTGATCAGCTTCACGGAAGCAGTGGACGCGGTCAACGCTGGCAAAGACGCGGCTTGATCGCGGCGAGATTCCAGCCTCATTTCAAACCCATTTTTAGGAGCATTCATGCGCAATTTGACTTTATCCAAAACCTACATCGCCGCTGCGGTGATTTTGCCTTATCGCATCGTGCGATTCACCGCCAACGATGGCGAGGTGATCACGGCTTCGGCCGCCACAGACAAGCTCATTGGCGTGTCTGATCGCGTCAGCGCCGTCGTGATCGGTGATCGGCTAGACATTGGGCGCGCAGGCATTGTGGAGGTCGAGTACGGTGGCGCAGTGGCCACGGGCGATGCCCTGACCAGCGATGCCCAAGGCCGCGCCATTGTGGCCGCGCCAGCGGCGGGCAACAACGTGCGCATCATCGGCCATGCCGAGGTGTTGGGCGTGGCCGGCGATATCGGCTCGATGCTGATTGCTCCGGGCTCCATGCAAGGTTGATCTGAGCTGATCGCCTGATTTTCAAACAGCCTGATTTTTAATTTCAAACACACACGGAGCCTCTATGAGCCAAGTGACCGCACCTTTTAGCGTACAGCCCCGCCTGACGCAAATTGCAATGGCTGTGAAGCCAATGGGCATGATTGCCGATCTCGTTTGCCCGCGCATTCCTGTGCCGGCAGAGAAGTTTTACTACACCAAGATGACGACCGAGGAGATGTTTCAGATCCCCGACGTGAAGGTAGGCCGCACCAGCGCGCCCAATCAAGTCGAATTCGGTGCGCTGGATGTGCTGGATACAACCGAAGATTACGGCCTGGATGATCCCGTGCCTAACAAAGACATCATGAGTGCCGAGGGCACGAACATTGATCCACTGGCTCGTGCTGCCGAAGGCACATCCATCTTGATTGATCTGGCGCGCGAAAAGCGTGTGGCCGATTTGTATTTCAGCCTCAACACCTACACGCCGGCGTTGCGAGCCACGCTCTCTGGCACCAGCCAATGGAGCGACTACGCCAACAGCGACCCGCTGGCCGCGATTCTGAGCATGTATGACAACATGCTGGTGCGCCCCAATATCGGCATTGTGGGCCGCGCGGTGTACACCCGCCTGCGCATGAATCCCAAGATCGTGGCGGCAGTGTTGGGCGGCAATGGCACGGGCAGCGCCGTGAACGCATCAGGCGCTGTGGTGCTGCGGGCTTTGGCTGATTTGCTGGAGCTCGATGAGCTCTACATCGGCGAAGCATTTGCCGCCGGTAACAAAAAAGGCCAAGCCTCCAGCTATGGCCGCTTGTGGGGCAAACATGCCGCCTTCATGCGCATTGATAAAAATGTGCGCAGCACGCAAGGCGCATTGCCCACCTTTGGCTTCACGGCGCAATGGGGCAACAAGATTGCCGGCACGATTCCTGATCCAAAAATCGGCCTCGATGGCGGGCAGATTGTGCGCGTGGGCGAGCATGTCAAGGAGCTGGTGAGCTTTCAAGAGGTGGGCGCATTCTTCCAAAACGCAGTGGCTTGATAGCCGCTGCTTGATCAACCAACCAACCAACCAACCAACGAATGAACGAACGGAGCACATGATGCCTAAATACAAAGTCAAGAGCCCCTTGCAGCATGATGGCAAGGCTTATGCGGTGGGCGCAACGGTGGAGCTCGATGCTGCGCAGGCCGCTCTGGCGGCCGATGCGGTAGAGAGCATCAGCGCCAAGCAGGCCGAGCAAGAGGCAGCTGAGCGCGAGCGCATCAAGGCTGAGCTCAAAACCGAGCAAGAGGCTGAGGCCAAGGCAGCCGCTGCAGCCGCGAAAAAAACCTAAGCCTCAGCCCACAAAACTGAGCCTCTAGGACTCTGATTCAAGGCGGCACGCCTCACCAGCCTGCCGCCTTTTTTAAGCGCCCTGCAACCGATTTAAACCTGTTTCCAACGCCATTTTTTAACCCATGAGCTACTGCACCCCGCAAGATTTGATGGATCGGCTTGGCCAGCGCGAAGCCACGGCGATCAGCGATCGCGATAAGACGGGGCAGGCCAACATGACGGAGCTTGTGCGCCTGCTCGCCGAAGCTGAAGATGTGGCAAATGGCTACATTCGCCGGCGCTATGCGTTGCCACTTGTGGATCAGAGCGGCGCTCCAGCGGCCGCACCGCCCGCCCTCAAACTGCGCGTGATTGACATTGCCCGCTATTGCGCCTGCGGCACCGAGATCATGGTGACGGAGGAAATCCGCAATCGCTACAAAGACGCTATCAGCTGGCTGCGCGATGTGATGGATGGCAAGGCCGCCTTGGGCGACTACGCATTGGCCGGCAGCGGCGGCGCTGCGCCACTGGGCGGGGCTTGGGCAGTGGTGACACCTGGCAAAACATTTGGCGATCTGGGGGCAGCGCTGTGAGCAGCATGGTGCGCCAAATTGAGCTGGCCATCACGGCGCGGCTCGCGCAGCTCATGGTGCCAGCAGGCGTGACGGTGGAGAGCTACGGCGCCCAGCTCGATGATGAGACCTTTGCCTTCGTGCGCACACTGCCTGCGCAATGGGTGACCTTTGATGCCATCACAAATGTGAAAAAAACCGGGCGGCGCACCTATATTTACACCGCGAATTTTGAGGTGCTCTCGGCGCAGCGGCATTTGGCTGACAACGCGCGGCGCTTGAATGATGCGAGCCAAGATCAAGACATGGGCGCTTACGAGCTGATCGAGCGCGCCAAGCTCGCGCTGGCCGGGCAAAAGCTCGGCCTCTGCATTCAACCGATGGAGCCGGGCGCGGTGCGCTCGGTGATGAAGGGCATGGCCAGCCGGGATGCCATTGCAATTTATGCGCAGCAATTCTCCACGAGCTGGATGGAGACGCTAGAGAGCTTGGATGCCTTGCCGCCAGGGCAGGCAGAAGGCGAGCTGATCACGGTCGGGCTGAATTACCTGATCAAACCCGGCGACGATGCGACGGACACGAGCGACATCGTGACGACCAACCCCACAATTTTTTGAAAGCACATGCTATGAAATTGATTGCAGCCCCAGGCCTCCAAGTGCCGCGCGAAGACAACCCCCGCAGCTACATCAGCGATGCAGCGCCGGTGGAAATTGAGATGACTGGCTATTACGTGCGCCGCATGGCCGAAGGCGATTTGATCGAAGCGCCCGAAGCGCCCGATGGGGCCAAGCCGGCTGCCAAAGCCAAGGCCTGATCACTCGACGAATCCCCATTTTTAAGGAGCTTACATGCCCAGCCCAAACATCAGCTTTAACCAGATTCCCAGCTCCATCCGCAAGCCGGGAAAGTACATGGAATTCAACAACAGCCTAGCCGTGCGCACGCTGCCGGGCAACCCGCAGCGCCTGCTGATCGTGGCGCAAGAGCTGGCCACTGCGCCGGCGCTTGCCAACACGATTGAGCAGGTGTTTGATGCCGAGACGGCGGCTGTGCGCTTTGGGCGCGGCTCGCAGGCGCACCGCATGGTGGCGGCGGCAATCGCAGCCAATGCTTACTTGCAGCTCTTCGTGATGCCGATTGCTGACAACGGCACGGGCGTGGCAGCTACAGCCACGATCACTTTCACCGGCACAGCCACAGGCGCGGGCTCGGTCAGTGTCAATGCGGCGGGCAAGCTGCTGATCATCCCGGTGGCCAGCGCGGATACGCCCACCCTGATGGCCACGGCCACGGCGGCTGCGATCAATGCCAGCAACAATTTGGGCTTCACGGCCGCAGCGGCTGCAGGCGTGGTCACGCTCACGCAGCGTAACAAGGGCTTGCTGGGCAATGCCACACGCTTGGAGGCACTGAGCCAAGCCAGCGGCGTGAGCGTGGCCTTGGCGGCTTTTGCTGGCGGCCTCAATGATCCCGATTTGACCGCGCCTTTGGCGGCTGCCCAGCTGGGGGGGCATGAGATCATTGCTGTGCCTTACCAAGCCAGCGCGCAGCTGACCACGCTGCGCACGCACCTCAATTTTGTGAGCGGCCCGATGGAGCAGCGCCGCGCGATTGGCGTGTATGCCACAGCCGGCACGCTGGCTGCGGCCACCACACTGGCCGCCACGCTCAATCATGAGCGCTTGACGCATGGCTTCTTGCCCGGCACGTTCACAGCGCCGGAAGAAATCGCGGCAGCTTATGCGGCGGTGATCGCCTTTGAGGAAGATCCAGCTCGCCCACTCAACACACTGGAGCTCGTGCCTGTGGCCGCGCCAGTGATTGCGTCGCGCCTCTCGCGCACCGAGCAAGAGGCTTGCCTGGTCAATGGCGTGACGCCGATGGAGGTGGGGCCCGGGGAGCGTGTGCAGATTGTGCGCGCGATCACCACCTACACGCTCAATGCGCAGGCGGTGCAAGATATCAGCTGGCTGGATCTGAGCACGATCCGAACGATGGACTATGTGGCCAAGGCCTGCCGCGAGCGCATCAGCCTGCGCTTCCCGCGCAACAAGCTCTCCAGCCGCACGGCAGCGGCTGTGCGCAGCGAGCTGCTGGATGTGCTCATCAAGCTCGAAGAGCTGGAGATTGTGGAGCTGGTGCAGGCCAATCAAGCGGGCTTGATTGTGGAGCGCGACAGCCAAGACCCGAACCGGCTGAACGCAAAGATTCCTTGCGATGTGGTCAACGGCTTGCATGTGTTTGCGGGCCGCTTGGATCTGCTGCTCTGAGCCGCGATCAACTGAAATTTAAGGAGCATTCAAAATGGCTTTGAAAGAATACGTGGGCTCGATCAGCCTTGAGGTGGATGGCGCGGAGGTGGAGGTGGTGAGCTGCTCGCCCAAAGAGAGCACGGGCCGCAAGCCTGTGAAAACGATGAACCGCCTGCGCACGATTGCCGGCTTCTCGCGCGGCATCAAGACCTTTGACATTCGCATCACGGCGGTGGTGCCGATTGATGGCGCGGGCGTGAACTGGAGCAACATCGAGGGCGCGAAGCTCACGATTGACCCGGGCAACGATGGCCAGCGCGTGAGCTACTTGGATTGCTTTGCCACCGATGTGGGCGAGGAATACCAAGCCGAGGGCGAGGCGCGCCGCGATGTGAGCCTGATTGCCGTGAAGAAGGTGATTGAGTGATGAGCGCAAGCGCTGTGGCCAAACCCAAGGCGATGCTGCCTGGTGCGCTGCGCGAGAGCGGCGAGCTGCTCACGGGCATCGAGCTGGGTGGCGTGATTCACAAGCGCTTCACGCTGCGCTTGCCCACGCTGGGCGACAACGTGGCCGCTGTGGATGAAGTGGGGGCAGACAATGGCGTGGCGCTCAATGCCGCCATCCTCGCGCGCCAGCTCACTGAGCTGGGCACGCTGGAGCCTGAGCAGATCACTTACGAGCTGCTCTGCGAGCTGCACCCCGCAGACTACAACCTGATTGATGCAGCTGCGAGCGCACTTGAAAAAAAGCGACAAGCCGCCGCGCAGCCGCTCGCGGTGGCCGAAGTGACAACCGAAGTGCAGACTGGACAGCGATCCGCTTAGGGCTGGTGCGCGCTGGCCTCTCTTGGACGGAGGCCGCTGCGGTGGATGTGCCGCAGGCCATGCACATCTTGCGCCTGACATCCGGCAAATCGGCCACTGAGAGCAGCACCACCACTTACATCAGCCGCCGAAAAAAGAAACCGAAGCGCAGCCCCTCAACCTCTTAACTTGCCCCATTGAATTGAAAGCCAGCTGATGAGCCAAGATATGCGCGTCGCCCTCACCACGAGCCTGAACGATCAGCTCGTGGGGCCGCTGCGCCGGGTGCTCGATGAGGTAGAGCGCAACGTTAAGAAAATCGAGCGCGACATGCAGGGCGTGACCGCCGCGAGCACGCAGGCCAACCAAACAATGGCCAACATGGAAGGCCCCAAGAAAGCCGCCAAAGCCGCAGCAGACCTCTCCCGCGAGACGAATGAGGCGGTGAGATTGGCGGGCCGCTTGGAGAGCGCTTGGAATCGCGCGGGATCGATGATCAAAGGTGTGAGCTCCGTGGCAGCTGGCATCACGGCGGCGAACTACGTGCTCAAAGAGCCGCTGCAAAAAGCACGCAGCTATGACAGGCAATTGCGAGACTTGGGCAACACTGCTTACGGCGATTTGAGTGGCCCTGCTTTTACTGAAAAAATCAAGACCCTGGATGCCGTGATACAGCAATCACTTCGCGCCGGTGGTGGATCGCGAGAAGGTGCTCTGAGCGCGGCAAGTGCATTGATGTCTCAAGGCGGCTTAACAGAGAGCCAGCTATCGGGTGTGATGCCCGAAATAATGAAGGCCAGCACGGCTGCCAATGCACAGCCTGCCGAGATTGCAGCTGTTGTTTCCGCAGCTTTAAAAAACGGGTTTCAAGTCGATGCCATTGCGCCAATGATTGGTAAGGCGATTGCGTCTGGCCAAGCTGGTGGATTTGAAATGAAGGATATGGCTAAATGGCTGCCTAAGCTGTTGGCTGCCGGCTCTGCTATCGGCATGACCGGTATGAAGGATTATGAATCGATCCTGTCATATGCACAAGTCTCGCGAACCACCGCTGGGAGCAGCGATGAGGCCGGGAATAACCTGCTCAACTTTCTTCTAAAAGTCAACGCAAACGATACGCAAAACGATGCAAGAAAAAATGGCGTAGACCTCTCGGGCACGCTTGCAAAAAACCGAGGCCAGGGTATCAGCGCCGCAGATGCATTCATCGGAATTCTTCGCAGCGAGATGGACAAGGATCCACGTATTCAAAAACTTCGGGGCCAGTATGCATCTGCCGGCAACGATGGCGAGCGCGTGGCGACGCTTAAGGCCCAAGAGCAAATATTTTCTGGCACGGCTATCGGTAAGTATTTGCAAGACAGGCAGGCGCTGATGCCTGCATTGGCTGTGTTGAATAATCCTCAAGAACTGGCGCGCCAACGTGCGGCTGTGGCTGCGGGTGGCGCGCAGACTACGGCGCGTGCTTTTGGCAATATTGCTGATGGCGCAGACTTTCGCGTCAACCAAGCCGACAACGAAAAACTCTTTGCGCAGACACGTGCGCTCACGGATGTGAATTCCGGCCTGGGCAAGATGGCGATGCACACGACGGATTTGTATCAAAAGTTTCCTGTCTTTGGTGAGGCGCTAGAGGCTGGCAAGCTGGCTGTGTACTCACTGGCTGCGGCCGCCGCCACTGCGTCGGGTGCTTTGTTTCTTCTGAGTGGCGGCAAGGCGGCTTTGGCTGGCGCTGGCGCTGGCGCTGGCGCGGCTTTGGCTGGCGCTGGTGCGCTGGCGACAGGCGCAGCCGGCGTAGGTGTAGCGGGCTTGGCGGGCTACGGGGTGGGAACTGGCGTCTATAAGTTGGGCTTGGAAGGCAATGCGGGGGGCGAAGCGATCGGCACTTTGGTGAACAATTTGCTGGCTTTTTTTGGGAGCCAACAAGCTCAAGAAAATCAGCAAATGGTGGGCCGCGCTGAAGAGGCGGCACGCTGGGATGCGGCCCTTGGCAAGATGGATCAGGTGGCGCAGCGCCCGATCAAGCTCTTCATTGATGGCCGCGAGATTTCGGCTCAGGTGGACTACTACACCACCTTGAATGCACGGAGGCAATAATGGCTTGGGAAGATACCCTGCTTGATGCGAAATTCAGAGGCGTGGCCTTCCAGGTGCAGAGCGTGGATCGCTCGGGCGCTCGGGCTTTTGCGGCGCACGAATTCCCCTACCAAGCGGGCGCGGAGCTGGAGGATTTGAACCTGCGGGCGCGGCGCGTGAAGATCAAAGCGATCTTTTACGGCGATGATTATGAGCAGGATTTATTCCGGCTGATCACGGCGCTGGAGCTGCCGGGCGAGGGCGAGCTGATTCACCCGATTCATGGCAGCATGACGGTGCTGGCTGAGAGCTGGGATGATGCGCATGAGGCGGAGCTGGTGGATGGCGCTGTGCTCACCATGCAATTTGTGGAGACCCGTGTGCGCACGCTGGCCTTCACCATTCCATCAGCATCGAGCAAGACGGATGCGATTGCCACGCAGGCCACGGCGGCGCGCAGCGCGGCCAATGCGGCCACCGAGCGGCATCTGGCCACGGTGAGCGGGCCGGTGCGGATCACGGCGATCAAAGATGCTTTTAACCAGGCGAAAAGCGGCTTGGCGAAGGTGCTCAAGGTGGTGGGCGATGCGAAGGTGACGCTGGCTGATTTGGAGCCGCTACGCTATCCGCAGGCTTACTTTGCCGATCTGGCCAGCATGGTGGATGTGGCCTTTCAGGGCTTGCCTTTTGGTGGGCGCAATTTGCTCTACAGCGGCACGGCCAGTGCCTCGGATGCAGGCTCTGGCCTGAATGATTTCAAAAAGATGGCCACGGCGCTGGCGCCGGATCAACTGGTGATTTTGCCCAAAGCCAACACCCCTGACTTGCAGATGGATGCGGCGGTGATCCAAGCGCAGGCGCGCTGCCAGCAGGCCACCAGCATGGCTGAGGCGGCCAATATTATTTTGGCCAGTGAGCTGGATGCGCCCTTGCTAGACAGGCGCGAGATTGAGGCCATGATCAACAGCGCCCGCGCTGCCATCCAGCAGGCCATGAACGATGCCCGCACCGCGCTCGATGGGCAAGGCCGGGGCGAGGCCAGCGCTGCGCTCTCGCTGCTGGCCTACAACTTGCAAGAAGCGGCCAGAGCTGTGATCAACCAGCGACCCCCTTTGACGCGACGCGCCAGCCCGGCTGCGGGGCCGCTGCGGCTGGTGGCGCATGTGATGTATGGGCAGGGCAGCCGCGCTGAAGAGCTGGCACGGCTCAATCGCTTGGGGCGCAATGTGTTGATCAGCGATCAACAGGAGCTGCTGGCTTATGCCCGATAAGCTGATTGACCAGATCGAGATCAGCATCGGCGGCTACAAGCAGCGCGCATGGGAGAGCTACGAGATCGACAGCGACCTGATCACGCCTGCCGATGCATGGCGGGTGACGCTGGCACAAACTGAGCTGCAATTGCCGGCGGGCATCGTGCCGGGGGCGGCAGTGGAGGTGAGCATGGTGCGCACCTCTGAAGCCGATCAAGAATACAGCCGCGAGGTGATATTGCGCGGCACGCTTGATGCGCGGGAGCACAGCTTGGCCAAGCGAGGGCATGAATTGATGCTCTCAGGGCGCGACGGCGCGGGCATCTTGCTCGATTGCTCAGGGCCCATTGTGGCTGCTGCGCAGCTCACGCTTGCGGATGTGATTGCGAAAATTGTGCGGCCTTTGGGCGTCACGCGATTTCGCATTGATGCAAACAATGCGCGGCTGCGCGAGAAGATCAACACCGAGCCGGGCGACAGTGCTTGGGACAGCTTGCGCCGCGCAGCGGAAGCCAATGGCCTGTGGCCTTGGTTTGAGCCAGATGGCACGCTGGTGGTGGGCGGGCCGCGCTACGATGCGCCGCCTGTGGCCACGCTGGTGATGGATGCCGCCGATGCTTCGGCCAACAATATCTTGCAGCTCAAAGAAAGCTACAGCATCGCCGAGCGCTACAGCGCGGTGACGGTGCTGGGGCAAGCGCACGCTACGGGCAGCGGCGCTGGCCAGCAAAGCGGCCGCAACAACATCAAGGTGACTGTGCGCGATAGCGGCCTGACGGGAAACCGCCCTAAAACAGTCGTGGATCATGAGGCAATCAACGAGGCGATTGCCCGCGCACGCGGGCGCAAGATCGTGAGCGACAGCCGCTTGAAAAGCTACACACTGACAGCCTTGGTGGCAGGGCATCGCATGGCCTCTGGCCGGCTTTGGCAACCGGGCCAGCGCATTGCGCTGCGCTCGCAGCCGCTGGGCTTGGATGGCGTTTATTTCTTGATGGCAAGGCGTTTTATGGCCAATAAAAATACAGGCCAAACCACGCAGCTCACGCTGAAGGAAGATGGTGTGTGGACGCTGGATGCACACCCGAGCAGCAACAAGCATCGGCGCGGAAAAAATGCGCTGCCGGGCAAAGTGCTGGATGTGGTGGGGGCTGCCAAATGACGATCGATGTGATCAAGCGTGAGATTGGCCGCGCCATGAGCAACCTGCGCCAAGCATTTCGCGCTTCAATGGCGGGCATGGATTTGGCTGCACCGATTCAGACGGCCAATGCACAAGGCCTGAGCGGCGAGAGCTTGCAAGCGCATGAGCTGTTTCAGCATTTTGGCTTCAGCAGCGCACCACCCGCCAATGCGCAACTGATTGTGCTGCCACTGGGCGGGCGCACGAGCGCCGCTGTGGTGATTGCGAGCGAGCATGGCGCGTATCGTTTCGTGCTGGGCACACGCGGGGAGGCGGCGCTGTACAACCAATGGGGCGACGTCGTTCACATGAAGCAAGGCGAGATTCGCATGATCGCAGCCACGCAAGTGACGATTGATGCGCCGATCTTGCAAGTCAACGGCCAGATCAAAGCGACAGGCAACATCACGAGCGATACCAACGTGCTCGATCAAGCTGGCGCGAAGAGCATGGCGGGCATGCGCTCTGTTTACAACGCACACAAGCATGTTGAAAACAACGTCAATGGTGGCAACACCAACACGCCCACAGGGAGCATGTGATGGATGCATGGATCGACCCCAATACAGGCGCTTATGTGGCCGGCGCAGGCGCATTGCGCGGCACGCTGCTGCGCGACCCAGCCGATGGGCTGGCCAATGCCGTGTATTTACGGCTCATGACACCGCTGGGCTCTTGGTTTGGCGATGCATCGCTGGGCTCGCGGCTGCATGAGCTGGTGCGCGAGAAAGATCTGGCGCGTGTAGAGCAACTGGCCAGGCAATATGCTGAGCTGGCTTTGCAGCCTGTGGTTGCCGATGGGCGAGCTTTGAGCGTCAAGGTGCTCACGCTGCGCCGCAAGGATGATTCACGCGGCGGGCGCATGCTGCTGGCCATACAAGTGATCGATGCCACCGGCACACCGCGCACATTCGATGTGCCGATTTCAGTGACTTAACAGGAGGCAACATGCCCTACGCGGTACCGACCTACATTCAAATCCGCGACCGCTATTTGCAGGCCGTGGTCAATCAGCGGCCTGATGCAGCCATTGGGCCTGACAGTGACCATTTTGTCAGGGCCAGCGCTTTGGCGGCCGTCGTGGAGGCGCTGTATGCGCATCAGTCTTGGGGCTTTCGCCAAGCGTTTCCTGATCTTGCGGATGCCGATTATTTGGAGCGCATGGCCAATTTGCGCGGGCTCTCGCGCAAAGCGCCCGTGGCAGCGGGCGGCACGGTGCGATTCAGCGGCACCGTGGGCGCTGCGCTGGCATCTGGCCAGCAAGTTTTCAGTGCGCAAGGCATCTATTACGCGACCACGATGGCCGGCGTGATTGGCGCTGGCGGCACGGTGGATGTGCCAGCGCAAGCACTCGTGGTGGGCAGCTCGGGCAACCAAAGCGCCAACACACCGGCCACCGTGAATGCGCCGCCTTCAGGCGTGCTGTCTGCTGCGAGCTTGCTGTTGATGACGGGTGGCGCAGATGCCGAAAGCGACAAGGCACTGCTCGACAGATTGCTGCTCTGGCTCTCTGAAGAGGCGCAAGGTGGCAACAAGGTGGATTTTGAGCGCTGGGCGCTGAGCGTGGCAGGCGTGGATCGGGCTTATGTGTTTGACACTCGGCGCGGCTTAGGCACGGTCGATGTGGTGCCGATGCCAGCGAGCGGCTTGCCTTCTGCGCCGCTGCTGGCGGCTGTGCAGGCTGTGCTGGATGCTCGCCGCCCGGTGGGCATGAGCAATGCAACGCCAGTGTTGGCGCTTGCGCCCACAGCGGTTCCAGTGAACATCACAGGCAGCTTTTCAATGATCCCGGGCTACACGCTGGCCAGCTTGAATGCGGCGCTCACGGCGGCGATCAATGCGCTGTTTGCCAGCCTCGCGCCGGGGCAACCATTGATCCGATCGGCGCTGATCTCGGCGCTGATGAATGTGCAGGGTGTGACCGATGTCACGCTCACTGCGCCGTCGGCAAATGTGACATCCTTGGTGAACAGCGGCAATCTGCAATTGCTCACAGTAGGCACGCTCACTTTTTCTTAAATCCGCACCATGACAGCTGCCCTAACCGATGCTCTGCTGGCCTGCTTGCCGCCGCAATCTTATGATCGAAAGGCGACGCTTGTGCGGCAAGAAATGCAGCTTCTGGCTGATCAATTCGGCGCGGCCGCTGACAGTTTGCAGGCCATCGTTTTAGAGCAGATGCCTGATACATCAGGCAATGCTTTCCTGGATTGGGAGCGTAACTATGGCTTGCCAGATGATTGCGTGGGTGGTGCAAATGCGCCGCAATCGCAGCGGCGAGCGAATTTGCTGGCGCGTATCAAAGCCAAGGGCAATCTCTCGCCCAGCTACATGCTGAGCATTGCAGCCGGCTTGGGCTACGCGAGCTGCACGATCACCGAATATTCTGGTGCCTTGATTGGCACTTGGCGGCTCAATATTCCAGTCAGCACGGCCGTGGTGGATTTGACCTGCGGCATGCCTTGCGGCCAGCCTCTGCGCACTTGGGGCAACACCCAATTGGAGTGCGCGATCAATCGGCGCAAGCCGGCCAACACGAATGTGTTGTTTGCCTATTCTTAAGGAAAAAATAGTATGGACGTGATTCAAAGCGCAAACAAACAGGTCGATAAATTCGGCACTGGTTTGCATGGTTTTAATTTGGGCAACCCTGGGCTCGGCGTGTTGGCAACCACGATCAGCGAGGTGTGGTGCGACGATGTGCAAATGGAGATCGTGAATGTGTTGTTGGCTGCTGGAATTGCTCCCGCTGCGGCCACACGGACGCAGCTTCGCGATGCGATCAACCTGCTTGCCCGATTGCCCGCTGGCGCTGTGTTTCACTTTGCCATGTCAAGTGCGCCGACTGGTTTTTTAAAAGCCAATGGTGCGAACATTTCGCGCAGTAGCTATGCAGCATTGTTTGCCGCCATCGGCACCACGTATGGCGCGGGCGATGGCTCATCGACTTTCACCTTGCCCGACCTGCGAGGCGAATTCTTGCGCGGCTGGGACGATGGCCGTGGTGTGGATTCTGGCCGCGTCATTGGCTCTTCGCAGGCTCATGCTACTGCCGCCCAAAGCGGCAGCGTCAACGCAACGCCCCTTGGTGATTTTGGTCCGTTCAATACCGGCAGCGCCAGCGGCGTGTTCAGCTTATCGAATGCGCTGGGCAATCGAATGCAAGGCTCGGGCGGCTCAGGCAGCAGCTCCACGCTCAGCATTAACGTTGGCACACCTGGCGCAACCGAGACTCGCTCTCGCAACATTGCCTTGCTAGCCTGCATCAAATTCTAAGGACTGATCATGAGCAAAACGCCTGTCATTTACAACTACGACCGCGCCAGCGGCCTCTTGATTAGCGAGGGTGTTGCCGATCCTGATCCCATGCAGACCGGCCAATGGCTGATCCCAGCCTATGCAACCACCGATCAGCCGCCTGCGGCTGGGCAGAATCAGGTGGCAGTCTTCGGTGGTTTGACAGGCTGGCGCTTGATCACAGACACGCGCGGCGCTTGGTTCAATGCGCAGGGTGCCGCCATTCAAATCAACGATCTCAAAGTCGACACATCGGCTTTGACACGCACCGCACCGCCAAGCCCAGAGCATGATCTGATCGATGGCCAGTGGCAGCCAAGTCCGGCAAAAGTGCAAGCTCGATTTCAAACAGCCAAAGACAGCCTGCTTTCTCAGGCGCGAGGCCAACGCGAGACCGTGTTGAATCGTTTGATGGGCATCGCATTCGCCGCTGAAAAATCAGGCGATTCAGCTACCGTGATGGCATGCATGGCCGCACGCCAATCACTGCTGGATTTGACCAAGCACGCCACGATCACGGCTGCTGAGACAGAGCCACAGCTGAAGACGGCTTACAAGTCGCTTTACGGCAGCATTGTGGCGAATACGCCCGCTGCAATTCGCAGTGTTTACGCAGATGTCCAAGTTTAGGAGATCTCATGTATTTGATTGAATTCATACTTGTTTTTGCGCTTCTATTTTGGCTGCTTCATCTGTTTTACATTGCCGTGATGGCGCTGCGCGATCGGCGCGATGATGGCACGCTGAGCACGCTAGACAAGCTGCTCGGCTACCCGACATTATTCGTCGGTTTGCTGATTGATTTTTTGGTCAACACGCTGTTTACATTTGTGCTCTTGGAGCTGCCTCATTGGCATCGTGGAGAGCTGCTGCTCACGCCGCGTTTGCGCCGATTGGCTGCGCTGCCTGCAAATCTAAATTTGCTAGATCGGTATCGCCGCAAAATTTGCCGTTGGCTGCTCAGCCAGATCGATCAGCACGACAAATCTGGGGGGCACAACCTGCCCGATTGAAAAAAGACAGGGCGAAGGCCAGCGGTGCGCTAACACCACCAGCCCCCGCCTCCGCCGTGATAGCGCACGGCATTGACCGAAGACCCTGCCACCTGAGCTCAGGCAGTGTCATCATAAGGCGTGATGCCATGCAAGAAGTAAGATGCGGCCGCTGTCAGCGCAAGCTGGCGATGGCCGATTATGTGAGATTAGAGATTAAGTGCCCGCGTTGCGACGCACTGAATGTAATGAGGGCCGTGCCACAAGCTGTGAGCCCCCAACCCGAGCGCCAGCGAGCGTCTGAGGCCTTAGGAGGTCAAGATGGAAGCAGTGCAAGGGAAAAGTCCGCTGGCGTGGGTCGGCGGCAAAAGCCAATTGGCTGATCGCATCATCGCGCGTATGCCAGATCATCTGGCCTATTGCGAAGTGTTTGCGGGGGCTGCTTGGGTGCTCTTTAAAAAGCCAGAAAGCAAGGTTGAAATCATCAACGATATCAACCAAGAGCTCGTAACCCTGTATCGGTGCGTCAAGCACCATTTGCCTGAGCTTGTTGCGCATGCGCGTTGGTTGCTCGTGGCCAGAGATGAGTGGGATCGTTTCCTCAACACCCCGCCCGACACTTTGACCGACATCCAGCGCGCCGTGCGCTTCTACTATTTGGCCAAGAGCGCGTTCGGTGCGAAGATCAAAGGCCAGACATGGGGCGTGGCCGCATCGGGTGGCCCACGGCTCAACCTCTCGCGCATTGAGCAGGATTTAGGTGATGCCCATGCCCGCCTGAGCCGCGTCTTCATCGAAAACAAGCCCTATGCTGAGGTTCTAAGCCGCTTCGACAAACCCGCCACATTGTTCTACCTAGACCCACCCTACTGGGGCTGCGAGAACTACTACGGCGACGGCATCTTCAAGCGCGATGACTTCACCGATCTGGCGCAGCGGTTGGCCAAGCTCAAAGGCAAGTTCATCGTCAGCCTCAACGACACCCCTGGCGTGCGAGAAGTCTTCGCCAACTTCCAAATCGAAAAGGTGACGACCCGCTACAGCCTATCGGCCAAGGTCAACAAGACGGTCGGCGAAGTGCTGATCACTAACTTCAAACCGGCTTCAAAGTGACTTAAAACCTGCATTAACCAGCCTGTGGATAACTTGCAGCCCCTTTGTAAGATTTCGGACGCATCGCTACAACTCGGACGCATTCCAGAAAACTCAGCCGCATGCGTCCAAAAAGTCGAATCCACGCGTCCGCTTACAAAAGCCGAGGCCTGTCTTTTTCGGCACTCTGAGCATGGTTTCCCGAGCTGCCGTCATTTGTGGCGATGATTGCATGGCTGGCCGCGCCCGACCGAGACAGTCTTCGTTTTTTCAGACCCATCACGGAGCGGGTCAAGATAATTGGCAACGCCGGAGTTAAACGGCCAGAGAAGTGGCTTTGGCTTTAAAGATTTACCAAATGGCTCTCATTACTGATACCGCCTGCGTTTAAATGCTGCTACATCATCACCAGCAAGAGCAAACCACTCGCCACGCAGTCGCTTGGCGGCAAAACGACGGTGCCAATAAGCTTCTATGCCTTCTGGATCATCGGTTTCGATGACGTGAACATGCTGAAGCTCTTCCGGGAGTAACAGTGAAACCTCGCGACGCCGACGAGCAATGTCATTAGATCGGCCGATCTTGTAGTGTTGGCCGTGTTTCACTAGGTATAAGTAGCCAGCGACAGCACGTTTAACATCCTTTGCTTCCCCTTCCACGCGGTTAGTGCCCCGAGGAATCAAGTGTTCTATGTCTGCCATGCCATTCGCTTGACAGTATTCAAGTGTGAGGCTAGGAAGGTTGGAAAATGCACCTCCTGCGACAGTTAGAAATGCTTCATAGCTAGGAAAGGACTTGTCCTTTGCTCGCGCAACCTTAATATGCCCTTTTGTTGGAAATCTGCCGATGCTTCGAATTAGATCAACTAGTGAAGCAAGTACGACTTTTGGTTGAGATGCGGAATTAAGCTGGTTCTTACTGAATCCAGCAGCAACTAATGCATCACTGTAGTTGCTGAAGCCAGCAGACCAAAGAGCAGATCGTGACAAACCCGCGCTGGCTAAGAAAAGCCGCTCTCCTAACGGCTTGCCGCCGTTATCGAGCGCGAGCCGCTGAATCTCGCTGGTGATTTCATTTGGACTCATAGAAATGTTGGCAAGGGATTCGCGCAATTTGTTGAAGATGACTGCACGCAATTATGTATCGCAAGAATCAATTCTTCGACCTAAGCAAGCGCGAATAAAGTTAATAGTCATTTATTTACTGCAAAATTGATAGCGCCTTGCGCAATAAATACGCCGGCGATATGCCTCTTTTGCCTTAAATTCTCTCGAAAAACGCAACTACGCACCCACCAACTCAATCCGCTCCGTGATGGGTCTGAAAAAACGAAGCCTTTCGCTGGTCGGGCGCGGCCTACCAACTCATCATCGCTACAAATCGTGGGAGCTCGTGGCTTGCGGCACAGAGCGCCTCACGAAGAAAGGCCTCGGCTTTTTCGGGCACGTCACGGGGCAGGTGAGCGGGTTGAGCGAAACGCGAAGCGATCGGGCGGCAAACAATCAAGCAGCTTTAGCCAATGGAGAAGATGCAAGCTCTTCTTCCAGCTTGCTCCACTTAGCTCGCGCAGCAAGTACGTTGCGCTCTTTCACATGCCCGAAGCCTTTGATCTGCTCGGGGATGCGGGCAATCTCTAGAGCAGTAGCTGCGTTAGAAGCATTGAGAGCTGGCAAGAGCTTCTCAATGCTCGCACGGTATTCGCCGATCAATGCGCGCTCCATCTTGCGCTCTTCGGTTTTGCCGAAGATGTCAAACGCCGAACCGCGCAGGCCTTTTAGTTTGGCGAGTAGTTTGAAGGCGGTGAGCATCCATGGGCCGAAAGGCTGCTTTTGCAGCTCGCCTTTGCTGTTCTTTTTGGAGATCAGCGGCGGGGCGAGATGATACGAAAGCTTGACGTTGCCTTCAAATAGGTTTTTTACCTTGTCGTGGAAGGCCGTATCGGTGTGCAGGCGCGCTACTTCGTATTCGTCTTTGTAGGCCATGAGCTTGAAGAGATACTTGGTGACGGCCTCGGTGAGTTGCGCATTGCCAGCAGCGCTCACCTTTTCTACGAAGGCTTTGTACTCTTGTGCGTAGGCAGCATTTTGATAGTTGATTAAGAACTCAACACGCTTGGCGAGCATGTTTTGCGCTGAGTCGCGCTTTTTGAATTCAATGGTTTGCGCGGGCGTGAGCAATTGCTCGACCGATGCCCAATCATGCGCTGCGCGGCGGCCCCATTCGAAGGCGGCTTTGTTGTTGTCAATCGCCACGGCATTGAGCTCGATGGCGCGCATGAGCGAGGCTTTCTCCAAGGGAATCCAGCCTTTTTGCCAAGCGAAGCCGAGCATCATGGGGTTGGTGTAGAGCGTATCGCCCATGAGCTTAGAGGCGGCGGCATCGGCATTGAACATGCCCACGTCGTCCGCGCCCACAGCTTCCACGATGGCTGCGGCGCAGCGCTCTGAAGGGTTTTGCCAATTGCCGTTGAGCACGAAGCCTGCTGTTGGGCTGCCGTGCGCGTTGAGCGCCACATGCGTGCGGCCGGCGTGCATGCGCGCCATGGTTTCTTTGCTGGCGGCCACCATCGGATCGCAGCCCAAAATCAAATCGGCGCTGGCCATGGCGACGCGCGTGGTGGCAATGTCAGATTGCTGATTGGCCAATAGCACATGGCTCCAAGTGTTGCCGCCTTTTTGCGCGAGGCCGGCGGCATCTTGCGTGACGATACCAAGGCCCTCCATGTGCGCGGCCATGCCGAGCAGCTGGCCGATGGTGATCACGCCCGTGCCGCCGACGCCTGCGACGACGATGCCCCAAGCTGTGCCGCTC
>JANNED010000324.1:0-10229 GCA_031388245.1 Variovorax sp. | reverse complement strand
CGTTATGTGGCAGCGCGGCATGGCCGCCTTTGCCGTGGAAGACGATTTTGAATTCATTGCTCGATGCCATCACTGGCCCGGGGCTCACGGCGAATTGCCCCACTTGCGGGCCCGGCCAGTTGTGCATGCCAAACACCGCCTCGACGGGGAATTTCTCAAACAAACCTTCTTTGATCATCTCCCGCGCGCCGCCGCCGCCTTCTTCTGCGGGTTGGAAAATCAAATACACCGTGCCATCGAAGTTGCGATTTTTCGCAAAATGTTGGGCAGCCGCCAAGAGCATGGCCGTGTGGCCATCGTGCCCGCAAGCATGCATCTTGCCGACATGCTTGCTGGTGTGCGCGAAGGTGTTGAACTCTTGCATGGGCAGCGCATCCATATCCGCGCGCAGGCCTATGGCACGGCCACATTTGCCGCCATCTTTGCCATGCACGATACCCACCACGCCCGTGGTGCCCAGCCCGCGATGGATCGGGATGCCCCATTCTTCTAATTTTTTCGCCACCACATCTGCAGTGCGCACTTCTTGAAAACACAACTCAGGATGCGCATGAATATCGCGGCGCACGGCGGCAATCGAAGCGGCTTGGGTGACGATGGAATCAATGATTTTCATGAAGGTGGCTTTCTAAAGCGAATGACAGTTTAAATGTTTTCGCTCTCAGGCTCAACAACAAAGCCGCATCGCCTAGCGCCTCACCCGCCCAACATCTGAGAGCACCGTCAAAACCACATATTTGGATGCCGTGTGTTGGTTGGGGCCGAAGTTGACGTTAAAGCCGCCCATTTGCAAATTTTGCATGCTCTGGATGGCGGTGATGAATGCCTCGCGTGTTGCGTTGCGGCCTGCGCGGCGCAGCGCCTCGGTGAATACTTTGGCTGCGACGAAGCCTTCCATGCTCGAATAGTTGGCCGTCAGCTCTTTGTTGGTCACAGAGGCGGCTTTCAGTGCGTCTAAAAACTCCGAGGCGATATTGGTGTTGGGTGAGTAAGGATAAGGCATCACTTGGCTGACCACGACGCCGCGCGCTTCCTTGCCCAGCTCGGTCAGCAGCGCTTGCGTGCCCACGAAAGAGACGTTGTAGAAAGTGCCGCCAAAACCAGCAGCACGGGCTTCGCGGATGAAGGCCGCACACGATCTGTAAGCGCTGATCTGCACAATCGATTCAGGCTGCTTGGCCATGATGTCTGCCACGGCTTTTTTGACATCGGTGGAATTGCGCTCCACCGTGCCAACGGATGTCATGGGCAGGCTGAGTGCCGTGAGGGCGCGCGTGACACCTTCTAGCCCGGCTTTGCCGTAGGCATCGTTTTGGTAAAACACGGAGAACTTTTTGATGCCCACGGCTGAAGCTTGCTTCACAATGGCAGCCGTTTCATCAAAATAGCTGGCACGCACATGGATGGCATAGCGATTAAAAGGCTCGCGCAGCACCTGAGCGCCAGTAAACGGAGCAAAAAACGGTACTTTTGCCTCAGTGGCCAGCGGCAGCGCGGCCACGCTCGTGGGTGTGCCGATGTAGCCAAACAAAGCAAACGCACCGTCTGCTAAAAATTGTTTGGTGTTGGCCGCCGTGCGCTCGGGCTCGTAGCCATCATCTAAGGTGCGTAAATCGATGGTGCGGCCATTGATGCCGCCTTTGCTGTTGATGAGGCTGAAATACATTTTTGCGCCGTCGCGAAATTGAATACCCAATTGCGCGGCTGGGCCAGTTAAGGGCGCAGATTGCCCGAGGATGAGCGGGCCGTCGGTTTGCGCCCATGCATAGCCCGTGAGGCCGGTGCATGCCAAGGCGACAGAAGAGAGGGATTGTCTGCGTGTGAGCATGTTTTCTTTCGTAGAGGGCTGGCCATGGAGCCACTTGAAAGAAAATTATGACGAGGCTTGCTTTCAACACAAGAAAATAACTGTCAGTTCTGACAAAAGCACGGCGTAATAATTTGTTATTCCCGCACCTTGCCCAGAGAATCGATCAAGCTCAGCTCCACCAGCTTGGAGCCATTGTGGCTGCCATTGAAGCTCACGCGAAAACCGCCCATATCCCATTCGCTGATGCCTTCGATGGCTTTGCGCAGCTTGGCAGGCGTGGGCTCTTTGCCAGCCTTTCTGATCGCCTCAGCCAAGGTGCGCGCTGCAATATAGCCTTCCAGCATATACACATTGGGCTTGCCCAGCTTGGCTTCTTGCGCATCTTGAATCAGCTCACGCACGACCACGCTTTTGGCATTGTCTGAGCGCGGCACCACGCGCACCAGCACCACGCCAGCGCCCGCGCCGCCCAACTGCTCGGCCAGCAAGCTCTCTCCAGTGTTAGAGAAGCCATAAATCGGGCCACGAAAGCCTTTGCTGCGCGCCTCCCTCACAGCTCTCGCGGCTTCTTGCGGCGTGCCAATCACCAGCAGCGACTCAGGGCGCGTCGTCAGAAGTTTGTCGATGTTGTCGAGTGGGCCTTCGCCCACGGTGTTTGCGCCCAAGGCTTGCATGGTGCGCTTGCTGGCATCCAATGCGCTCAGAGATTCTGTGTCGCGCCCGTGCGCAATGGCGAGCTTGCGAGCGCCCAAGGTTTGGCTGTGGCGCACAATGGCCAGCGCCTCCTCGCTGTAGCCGGGGCGCGTGGTGTAGAGATTGGGAAAATTCGCGCCTTGCAATTCATCCGCTGCTGCCATGGGCGCGAACAATAGCGTCTCGCTGTCTTTCACCGCTTCATAGGCTGCCGTGGTCTGCGCTGAGCCATAGCTGCCAAACAGCGCCAGCACGCCGCCTTGCACGAGTTTTTGCGCATTGGCGCGGGTGGCGGCAGGGTTGCCGCCATCATCCAATGCCAACAAATTGATGCTGCGGCCATTGATGCCGCCGGCAGCATTGATGCGGTCAAAATACAGCTTGGCGCCTTGGTGAAACGGCAGCGCCAGTGCCGAGGCCGTGCCCGTGAGCGCGGTCGGCTGGCCGATGGTGATGGCGGTTTTGCTCACGCCACTGCCCGATTGAGCCATGGCGGGCAGCCACCAGCTGCCCGCGAGCGCGAGGGCGAAACACCGGCGTTGTGTTGTGATTGTCATGGCGCAGTTCCCTGTGTTTAAGTGCGCGTATCATGCGTGAAAATCCTGTCTGAAACACGATGGTTTTCCCCCGAATCCATGCTTTTTGGCTGATGAATTGCTGACATGACCCCCCTCCAAATCAAAGGCGCCTGCCCACACGATTGCCCAGACACCTGTGCTTTGTTGACCGAAGTGCAGGAGGGCGTGGCCCTCAGAGTGCGCGGCAATCCCGCGCATGCTCACACCCATGGCACGCTGTGTGCCAAGGTCAACAAATACACCGAGCGCACCTACCATCCTGAGCGGCTGCTTTATCCGATGAAGCGCGTTGGCAAAAAGGGTGTGGGCCTAGGCTCGGGGCCATTCCAGCGTGTTTCTTGGGAGTCGGCGCTGGCCGATATAGCAGCGCGGCTCAAAGCAATCGCCGCCGTAGATCCGCAAGCCATCCTGCCTTACAGCTATGCCGGCACGATGGGCTTGGTGCAAGCCGAGGGCATGGCCGCACGATTTTTTAGCGTGCTCGGCGCATCTCAGCTTGACCGCACCATTTGCTCCGCCGCTGGAGGCGAAGCACTGATGCACACATTGGGCGGCAAGGTGGGCATGAAGGTGGAATTCTTCGCTGAATCCAAACTCATCATCATCTGGGGCAGCAATTCGATCACGAGCAATCTGCATTTTTGGCGTTATGTGCAAGAAGCCAAGCGGCTGGGCGCAAAAGTGTGGTGCATTGACCCGCGCCGCACCGAGACGGCTGAAAAATGCCATGAACACATCCAGCTCTTGCCCGGCACAGATGCTGCGCTGGCATTGGCCATCATGCACGAGCTGATCGCCCATGATTGGCTCGATCACGCCTATATTTCAAAGCATACCAGCGGTTGGCCGGCATTGAATCTGCATACTTTGCTATGGAATTCGGAGCGTGCAGCGCAGGTGTGTGGCGTGCCTGTGGCGCAAATCAAGCAACTGGCGCGGGAATATGGCGAGGCGGCTCGGCGCGGCGAGCCGGTGGCGATTCGTTTGAATTACGGCATGCAGCGTGTGCGCGGCGGTGGCAATGCGGCGCGAGCCATTGCTTGCTTGCCAGCGTTGGTGGGCGCTTGGCGACATCGCGCGGGCGGGCTGCTGCTGTCCAGCTCGGGCATGTTTCCTGTCAATCGCGCGGCGCTGTATCGGCCTGATTTGCTGCAAGGCTTGGTGCCGCGCACAATCAACATGAGCACCATCGGGGATGATTTGCTGCGCGAAGCATCTGCGCAATTTGGCAGCAAGATTCAAGCGGTGATGGTGTACAACAGCAATCCTGTGGCTGTTGCGCCCGAGAGCGGCAAAGTGGTGCAGGGCTTTGCAAGGGATGATTTGTTCACCGTGGTGCTGGAGCATTTCCAAACCGATACCGCTGATTATGCGGATTACATTCTGCCCGCCACCACGCAGCTGGAGCATTGGGATGTGCATCTCTCGTATGGCCACACCGATGTTGTGCTCAACCGCCCGGCCATCGCGCCTGTGGGCGAAGCCAAGCCGAACACGCAAATCTTTCGCGAGCTGGCTGCGCACATGGGCTACAGCGAGCCATGCTTTTCCGACAGCGATGAGCAGCTTTGCCGCACAGCGTTTGATGGCAGCATTGATTTTGACCAGCTCTTGAAAGATGGCTTTGCGCCTTTGAATATTCCCGACGCGCCGTTTGCCCACGGCGGCTTCCCAACAGCGAGCGGCAAATGCGAATTTGAAAGTCAGCAATACGGCCTGCCCGATCATCTGCCCAACTATGAGCTGGCCAGCAGCGATGCCCGCTATCCGCTGGCCATGATCTCGCCGCCGGCGCGGAATTTTCTGAATTCGACCTTTGTCAATGTCAAAAGCCTGCGCGATATGGAAGGCGAGCCACTGCTAGAAATCTCCGCGCAAGATGCCGCCCAGCGCAGCATTGCAGATGGCAGCATGGTGCGCATCTTCAATGATCGCGGCTCGTATCGCTGCAAAGCAGTGATCTCGCAGCGCGCGCGATCTGGCGTGGTGCATGGCTTGGGCATCTGGTGGCGCAAGATGGGCGCAGATGGCAAGAATGTGAACGAGCTGACCAGCCAGCGCCTGACCGATATGGGGCGCGGCCCGGTGTTTTATGACTGCGCGGTGCAGGTGAGTGCGGATGCAGCACAGAATCTGGCTTGAGGCTTGGATTTTTATGAAAAAGAGGCCAATCGCCGGCATTCTGTCTGCATTGTTTGCTATTGTTTTGATTGTATTTTGTATGTCAGGTTGCGGCCATTTAGGCTACTACTGGCAAAACACCCAAGGCCATTTGGCAGTCATGAATGCAGCCAAGCCTGTGCAGGAATGGCTCTCTGATCCACAAACCTCCGAGGCCACCAAGCGCCGCCTGCAGCTGGCGCAGCGCATCCGTGAATTTGCATCCAAGAATCTGGCGCTGCCCGATAACGCCAGTTATCGCCGCTACGCCGATTTGCGCCGCGCTGCCGTGGTGTGGAATGTGGTGGCCGCGCCGCCGTATTCGCTGCAGCTCAAGACATGGTGCTTCGCCGTGGTGGGCTGCGTGGGCTATCGCGGCTATTACAGCGAAGCGGATGCCGCTGCAGAGGCTGAGCGCGTCAAGGCCGAAGGTTTGGAGGTGAATGTGTATGGCGTTGCGGCCTATTCCACGCTGGGCTATATGAATTGGCTGGGCGGCGATCCGTTGCTCTCCACCTTCATCAGCTATCCCGAAGGCGAGCTCGCGCGCATGATCTTTCATGAGCTGGCGCATCAGGTGCTCTATGTGAAAGATGACACCATGTTCAACGAATCCTTTGCCACAGCCGTGGAGCGCTTGGGCGGCCAGCAATGGTTGGCGGCGCATGGCTCAGAGGCTGCGCAAAACGAGTATGAAGCTTTCGACAGCAAACGCCGCGAGTTTCGCGCCTTGGCTTTGCGCTCGCGCCAGCGACTGGCTCAAATTTACAAGCAAAATAGCCCAGATGCCGGCATCCATACTGCGAGCCATGCTATTCATTCAATAGCGATGCAAAAGCAGCAAGCCATGCAGCAGATGCACGCTGAATACGCTCAGCTCAAAGCCAACTGGGGCGGCTTTGCGGGCTACGATCGTTTTATGGCACAAGCCAACAATGCTTCGCTGGGCGCTTTGGCCGCTTATGACGAGCTCGTGCCGCAGTTTGAAGCCGTGTTTGAAAAGCAAGGCAACAACTGGCCTGCTTTTTACCAAGCCATTCAACAGCTCACGCCCTTGCCCAAAGACGAGCGGCGAGCTGCACTGGCCCGGCTTGCTGCGCCGCTATGACACAATGAAGCCACCCAATGAGGAGACGCATATGCCCGACATCACTATTTCCCGCCAACACAGCTTGGGGCTGCCCGAGGCTCGCAAAGTTGCCTACAAATGGGCCGAAGATTGTGAGAAAAAACTGGATATGGCATGCACCTACGAAGAAGGCAAGGCCGCAGACCAAGTGCAGTTCAAGCGCAGCGGTGTCGAAGGCACACTCAAAGTCAGCGCAACAGGCTTTGAGCTTCACGCCAAGCTCGGCTTCTTGCTCGGCGCATTCAAAGGCAAAATCGAATCCGAGATTGAGAAGAATTTAGATGATCTGTTGGCTAAAAGCGCTGCGCCGAATAAGAAAGCTGCGCCAAAGAAAAAAGCTTAAAACAGTTTTGAACGCAGAGGATGCGAAGCTTGCGCAGAAGACGCAAAAAAGAAACAGCCAAATTTTGGATTTCTTTTCTGTGATCTCTGCGCAAGCTTCGCGTCCTCTGCGTTCAAGAATCGAGTATGGGTATTCGCTTATTTCAGCGATTCAATCAAATCCACGTACTGCTGCATGGCATCTTTGGCATCCGTGCCTTTGAGTTTGTCCCAGGCATCCCATTTGGCGCGGCCTACCATGTCGGTGAAGCCGGGTTTTTTGTCTGCGTTGTCGCCGACACTGCCTTGTTTGTAGAGGGCGTAGATTTTGAGGAGGGTGGCGTTGTCGGGGCGCTCTGAGAGGTTTTTCGAGTCTGCGGCGGCTTTGTCAAATTTCGCTTTGAGGCTGGTGGCCATGGTGTTCTCCTGTGGAAGTTGTGGGTTGCGCTGGGTATCTTAGCGCAGCCTCTGTGAGCCGCGCTAGGGGAAAGACCTCAAGAGCGCAGCAGCGTGAGCAGCGCTGCATCGTCGTGGTTTGCCAAGCCTGCACCGAGGGCGCGTGCAAATGTGGCTGCGGCGTGTTGGCCGAGCGGATGGTTCAAGCCTAGCTCACGCGTGACCGCCAAGGCCAGCTGCGTGTCTTTGGCGAGCAAGCTCATGTGCGCGCGCGGCGTAGCGTCGCCTGCAATGGCTCGGCGCATGCGATCTGAGCCGATCCAGCTTTGCCCGCTGGATTGCTCGATCACATCCAAAGTGCGGCTGGCATCCAAGCCCATTTTTTGGGCCATGGCCATGGCCTCTGCCGCACCTGCAAGGTTGACGGCGGCGAGCAAGTTGTTCACCAGCTTTGTGCGCGCACCATCGCCGGGTTTGTCGCTGATGCGAAAGAGTTTTGAAGACAGATCGCGCAACAGCGTTTCGTGGCGTGTGAACACCGCATCCGCGCAGGCGACCATCAGGCTCATGCTGCCCTCTTGCGCCCGCACGGGCCCGCCAGACATGGGGGCGTCGATGGTGTGCACGCCATGCGCTGCGAGCTGCTTGGCAAAGCGCTCTGTATCCTGAGGTGAGATCGTGGGGCAGAGCATCACGGTGTGATGCTGAAGAGCCGCTGGCGCGGCTTGCAGCAGCCCGCTTTCGCCGAACAACACATCGGCGGTTTGGGCGGCATCGACCACGCAAACAATGCTTACTCCTGATTTGATAGCGCACTGCGAAGGATTTATGCCGGCAACCGCCCCTTTTTGCTTTAAAAAAGCTTCTTTGGCAGCATCCACATCGCACACATGCACCGCGTAGCCGCGAGCGAGCAGATTGAGCGCCATGCCGCCGCCCATGTTGCCCACACCGATGATGCAAACACTGAGCGACGACGAGCCGCCTCTAGGCGCGACAGCCCCCTCGGGGGGCAGTGATCCTCGCGAAGCGGGAGAGCGTGGGGGCCATTCACTCGCCTTCTCCGAACTTGTCGTTGAACAGCGCCACCAAAGAATCATTCGCCGCTTGCTCTTGGTCGCCGGCCGTCTCCAGCACCACATCCGTGCCGATGCCTGCAGCCAGCATCATCACACCCATGATGGATTTGGCATTGACTTTGCGCTCACCGCGCGATAGCCACACCTCGCAAGGGAAGCTGCTCGCCATTTTGGTGAGTTTGGCTGATGCCCTCGCATGCAGGCCAAGCTTATTGCTGACTTTGATGGTGGTCTGGATCATGGCTTTTCAGAGTTTGATTTTGTGGAGCAGTCACGGCGACTTGCATCACGCCTTGCGAGCCGCCTGCCAGTGCACGTTGCACCAGCGTCTCTAGCGGCTCATGTCGGTAAGTGACGGCGCGCAGCAGCATCGGCAGGTTCACGCCTGTGAGCAAGCGCGTGTTGATGCCGTCGGTCAATTGTTTGGCAATATTCGATGGCGTGGCACCGAACACATCGGTCAGCAGCAGTGTGGTTGATGCGCCGTGGGCTTGGCGCAAAATCATCTGCGCCTGCGCAGCGCTTTCCGCAGGCGGCATATTGGGCGGCACGTCAAGGGCAGACACTGCAGAATCGCAATCGGGAAACACATGCAGTGCGCAAGCCTTCAAGGCGGAGGCTAGCGGCGCATGGGCGATGATGAGAATATGGTTCACAGAAAGCGTCAAAGTGGGGCTGGCTCGGAAGCGGCAAAACGGTTTGCCGTGCTCCGATTATCCAAAACAAATCGCAGATATCCGCCCATGCTACAGATCAGGAATACCCCAAGAGCGGCCTGAAAGGCGTTTTCGGTGCTCAGGCCGAAGCGCTTAAAGGCATCAATCAGTAGCCCCATGCCCCATTGCACAACGAACACACCACTGAAAATCACCAAGTTATAAAAGCTCAAAGCCCGGCCAGCAAGTTCTTTCGGGAAGGCCATGCCAACCGCTGGCAAAGCCACGCTCATGAAGCTCGATCCAATACAAAACAGCGCCCAAGCCCACCAATTCACGTGACTTCCTGCTATGCAAATAATAGCAGTCATGATCAAAGCGCAAGGCATGCCGACGCTGAGTAACCGATCCGCATGCCAGCCACGTCTCGTGAAATACGGGTTCAGCGTACCCCACACCCAGAAGGTAGCCAGCATGCTCAGATTGAGCCAAAACAGCCCTGTGGCCGCCTGCGCAGGCGTTTGTCCACTGACTTGTACCAGCCAAGGCCCCGCCCAGAGCGTTTGCATAGCCAATAGGC
Organism: Variovorax sp.; assembly: GCA_031388245.1. Lineage (GTDB taxonomy): Bacteria > Pseudomonadota > Gammaproteobacteria > Burkholderiales > Burkholderiaceae_C > JANMDU01. The sequence goes on along the minus strand of JANNED010000324.1, from coordinate 827 downwards.
CGCCATAGCTGAAAAAACCGAGCCAAAAATGGCGCTTGACATAGGGATGCTGCCAAATCGCGCGGTAGCTGTCGATGATGCCCTCGCTTGGCATGGCCAGTTTGAGGGGGGCTTTCGGCAAACGCCATGCCAACACCAGCATCGCCACGCCCACCAAGAGCGCGAGGAACACAAAGATAGGCCGCCAACCGGTTTGCGGCAACAGCCACTGCACAGGCAGCGTAGAAGCCACCATGCCGAGCGAGCCCGTCATCAACATCCACGAGCTGGCGCGCAGTTGAATCTCGGGCTTAAACCACAGGCGGTAGGCAGTGAGCGGCGCCATCAAGCAGGCGCTCACGCCAATACCGCAGAGAATGCGCGCAGCCAGCAGGCCAATGAAATTGGGCGCAGCGGCAAAAGCCAAACAGCCTGCGATAGCCACGGCGAGAAAGCACAGAATCACGCGCTTGGGGCCATAAGCATCGAGCCAGCGGCCGAGCGGCAATTGCGTGAGCGCGAAGCCCAGAAAGTAACCGCCGGCGAGCAAGCCCAAATCACCCGAGCCGAGCGAGAATTCTTGCTTTAAAGAGGGCGAAAGCGTGGCCGTGATCGCGCGAATCAGTGCAGACATAAAGTAAGCCAAGGCAAACGCAAGGAAAACCTGCACAACCAAGCGACGCGGCATGTGAGCTTGCTCTGAAGTATGAGTGCTCATACTCATTTCGCACCCACCAAATTCAAGCTACCCAGAAACGTCTCTACCGCTTGCGCGCTCAGTGCCCCGGGCCCATCGTGCCCCTCATTGGGCTGCCCATACACACTGGCTTGCACGATGTGTTTGCCAT
>JANNED010000316.1:0-25426 GCA_031388245.1 Variovorax sp. | reverse complement strand
ATTCCCGCGCGCAACACTTTCGGGCTCCACAGCGCCACGGTGCCGCTGAGTGCAATGATTTGCTCGTAGCCAAAGGCTGCTGCGCTGCGCAAAATACTGCCTGCATTGCCCGGATCTTGCAAGCGATCCAAGATCACGCTGCGTACGGCTGGCGCAATGGGCAGGTCTTGCGGCAAAGCCAACACCATGCCGATGCCAGACGCAGACTCCAAGCCACTGATCTCCCGCATGAGCGCATCAGCAATCACTATCTTTTTAGTAGCATACTGTGCACATTCCATGCCGGCGAGATGCTGCTTTTGATCTGAAATCACAGCAATTTCAGCTTTCAAGCCTCTCGCCTGCGCCGCATCGCACAAATGCTCGCCCTCGATCCACACGCGACCATTTTTCCGATAAGCCGCGCCATCTTGCGCCAACTTTCGCAGCTCTTTCACGAGCGCGTTGTCTCGCGAGGTGATGATTTCAGGTGTGCGGGTCATACAGGCTTCTGTCTCAGCGAGCGCGCAATCGCGGTTGCAACGGGCGCATAGCTTTTGCGATGCGCTGGCGTTGCGCCGTGCTTTTTCAATGCGGCCATGTGCTCAGCTGTACCATAGCCTTTGTGTTTATCGAAACCGTATTGCGGGTAGGCAGCGTGCAGCTCGTCGCATTGGCGATCTCGGGTGACTTTGGCGATGATGGAGGCTGCTGAGATGGCTTGGACTTTGGCATCGCCACCGACGATGGCCTCGGCGAGCACTTCAAGCTTGGGGATGCGATTGCCATCCACCAGCACTTTCACAGGTTTCAGGCGCAGACCGCTGACTGCGCGCTGCATGGCGAGCATGGTGGCTTGCAGGATGTTCAGGCGATCAATTTCTTCCACGCTGGCTTGACCGACACTCACGCACAGGGCTTTGGCTTGGATTTCGATAAAGAGTTTTTCTCGGCGCAGAGCGGTGAGTTTTTTGGAATCGTTCAAACCTTTGATGGGATTCAAATCATCAAGAATCACAGCGGCTGCGACCACATTCCCAGCAAGGGGCCCACGCCCGGCTTCGTCTACACCCGCTAACAAACCAGGAGCATCCCACGCAAACTCCACTTGGATGACAGCGGTTTTCTTCTTACGAACCGGTTTGGCATCTGAGCGCTTTTTGCGCGCCTTGGGCACTGGCGGCAAGGCCAGCAGCTCAGGCTGAGGCGGTGACTTGGGCAGGCGTGGCATGGGAAATCACTTGGGCAATAGCTTGAGAAGCGAGCTGCGGCGTGTCGCGCAGCAGCCCTTGATGCAGCGCTGTAAAACGCTCCTGCAAAGCGCGTATTTTCTCAGGAGAATCAAGCCAGGCGAGGACAGCATCCGCCAAAGCCTGCGGTGTGGCAGCGCTCTGAAGCAATTCAGGCACGACAAATTCGCCGCACAGAATATTGGGCAAGCCCACCCAAGGCTGCAATTTCTTGCGCCGCATGATGAGCCAACTCATCCAATGCATGTTGTAGGCGATCACCATCGGGCGCTTGAAAAGAGCCGCTTCGAGCGTTGCCGTGCCGCTGGCCACAAGCGCCACATCGCAAGCCGCGAGCGCCGTATGAGATTGCCCATCGAGCAACAGCACATCACCGTGCGCGCCGACATTCACACCCGCCGCATGCGCTGCCGCTTCAATCGCGGTTTTGAGCGAAGGCACGCAGGGCACTATGAATTTAATAGCGCTCCGAGCAGATTTTATGCTGGCAACAGCTCCAAAATACCTTGAAATCAGATACTTGATCTCATCGGCACGGCTGCCGGGTAAAAGCGCCACCACAGTATCTGTAGGCAGCAAGCCCAGCCTCTGTCGCGCTGCATTTTTATCCGGCTGCATCGCAATGATTGGCGCGAGCGGATGGCCCACATAGCTGGCTGCAATGCCTGCATCGTCATACAGCTTTTTCTCAAATGGAAAGATGCACAACACATGATCCACAGCAGCGCGGATCTTTTCAATGCGTTCGGGTCGCCAAGCCCAAATGCTCGGGCTCACGAAATGTGCCGTGCGAATGCCAGCGGCTTTGAGATCGCGCTCCAAATCGAGATTGAAATCAGGCGCATCAATGCCGATGAAAATATCAGGTTTTTCGGCCATCAGCCGCGCCTTGAGCTGATTGCGAATTCGCAGCAGGCCACGGTAATGCCTGAGCACCTCAATGTAGCCACGAACTGCCAGCTTCTCGCTCGGCCACCAAGAGAGCATGCCGCGCTGCTGCATCTGAGCGCCACCAATACCCACAAACTGCGCATGCGGCCAACGTGCTTTCAAGCCATCGAGCAGCAGGCCACCGAGTAGATCGCCTGAGGCTTCGCCGGCAACAAGTGCAATACGCATGATAGGAAGAATTCAGCGGACGATGCCGCGCGTGGCATGCGCCAAAAAATCCAGCATGGTCTGCACATCAGACGCTGCCTCGGTGAAAGATGCCTTCAAAGCGGCAATCTGCGTTTTGGCCGCATCCAGCGTCAGGCCATCGCGGTACAAAGCCCGATGCATCTTCTTGATCGCATCAAGCCGCGCCGCACTGAAATCGCGGCGCTTGAGGCCAACCAAATTAACAGCACGAACCGCCAGCGGATGCCCCTCCACTGTCAAAAAGGGCGGCACATCCTGCGCCACATGGCTTTGAAAACCGATCATGGCATGCGCACCCACATGCACAAACTGATGGATACCGGACATGCCCCCAATCACTGCCCAATCCCCCACATGCACATGCCCAGCAAGCGTGGCTTGATTGGCCATGATGGTGTGGCTGCCCACTTTGCAATCATGCGCAATATGCACATAGGCCATGAACCAATTGTCAGAGCCGATGCGTGTGATGCCATCTTCTTTGTGTGATCCGCTGTTGAAGGTGCAAAACTCACGTACTGTGTTGTGATCGCCGATGATGAGCTGCGTCGGAAAATTTGCGTGCTGCGTGGCATGAGCGATATCTTGGGAGATCGCACCGATGGAGCTGAATTGAAAAAAGCGGTTGCCACACCCAATCGTGGTTTGCCCCTCGATCACACAATGGGGGCCGACCACCGTGCCCGCGCCGATGCGAACTCCTCGTCCAATCAAGCTGTAAGCGCCCACCTCGACGGAGCTATCGAGCTGCGCACCTTCGCTGATGATCGCCGTGGGGTGAATGCGTGATGGAGACATACGCCAATCTTTTCTAAACTGTTCACACCTTGCGCATCGTGCACATCAAGTCGGCTTGCGCAGCGAGCTCAGCACCCACATACGCTGCGCAGCTGAACTTGTAGATACCGGCTTTGCTGCGCTCTAGCTTGGAATTCAAAATCAGTTGATCACCTGGCTCTACAGGCCGCTTGAAACGCGCGTTGTCAATGCCCACAAAATACACCACGACATCAGGATCTACTTCTGTGCCCATCGCATCAAAAGCCAACAGCGCCGAAACCTGCGCAAGCGCTTCCAGCATCAACACGCCCGGCATCACGGGGCGATGCGGGAAATGACCGGGGAAAAACGGCTCATTGATCGAGACATTTTTCAAACCTTTGATCGAGAACCCTTTTTCAATCTCCAACACACGATCCACCAGCAAAAACGGATAGCGGTGCGGTAGCTTGGCGATGATTTGGTGGATGTCCATCATGGTTTTTTGTTTTCTTCAAGTTCAGTCATTCGCTGGAGGCGAACGTTTTTCGAGTTCACGGATGCGCTCGCGCAATTTGTGCAATTGTCGCAGGACAGCCGCGTTCTTCTCCCAATGCGCATTGGTGTCAACCGGAAACATGCCGGTGTAGAGCCCCGGCTCGGTGATGGAGCGCGTGACTGTGGTCGATGCAGAAATATGCACATGATCCGCCATGGTCAAATGCCCCAAAATCACTGCCCCACCGCCCACACTGCAATATGCGCCGATGGTGGCGCTGCCCGCCACGCCTGCATTGCCAGCCATCGCTGTGTACTTGCCAATGCGCACGTTGTGACCAATCTGGATCAAATTATCCAACTTCACGCCATCTTCAATCACGGTGTCATCCAGAGCGCCGCGATCTATGCAAGTGTTCGCACCTATTTCCACGTCATTGCCAATGCGCACGCCACCTAATTGTTCAATTTTTTCCCAAGATTTGTCTGGCCGAGGCGCAAAACCAAAGCCATCAGCACCGATCACCACGCCGCTGTGCAAGATGCAGCGCGCCCCAATGTGACATTCATCGTTGACGGTAACACGCGATTTCAATACCGTACCAGCACCAATTTTCACACCTCTGCCCAAGACACAAAGAGGTCCGACGCTGGCAGAAGGATCAATCTGAGCGCTCTCATCGACCACTGCGCTGGCATGAATACCAGCCACTGGGCGCTGGCCCGACTGCGCTGCCCACCACTGCGTCAACTTGGCAAAATACAAATACGGCTGCTCAGCCACAATCCATTCAGTTTGCGCAGGCAAGGCAGCTTGATGAGCCGCAAAGACTTGTGGAGAAACAATCGCACAGGCCGCTTTTGTGCTCAACAACGCCGGCAGATAGCGTTCGTGACTGAGAAAACTGATCTCGGTTTGCCCGGCACTGGCCAGCGGCGCGATGCGCTCAATCCGTCGCAGTGGATCGCCCAACAATTGACCGCCTAAAGCCTGAACCACATCCCCCAAGCTCACAGACATCAAGGGCTCCAGCGCATGAGCGCAGGGATCAGCGGTTGCCCGCAGCATCCAGCGCTTTGATCACACGGTCTGTGATGTCCAAACGCGGGTTGATGTAGGCAGGAGGATCTTGCAAGATCAGATCAAATTTTTCGGCTTCTGCAAACTGCTTGACAATGCGATTGGCGCGCTCTAGCAAAGCTTGCTGCTCTTCATTCTTACGGGTGTTTTGGTCTTCCAAAAATTCGCGGCGCTTGCGCTGGAAATCGCGATCTCGCTCGACCAAATTGCGTTGGCGCGTGGTGCGTTGCGTCTCAGACAATGTGGGCGCCTCCCGCTCAAATTTCTCTGATTCCACGCGCAGTGCCTCGCCTTGGCTCACCAAATCTTTCTCCCGCTTGGAGAACTCCGTCTCCAGCTTGCCCAGCGCCGCCTTGGCTATGGTTGCTTCGCGAAAAATGCGATCGGTGTTGATGAATCCCACTCTGAGATCCTGGGCATACGCAACACCAGACGCCAAAAGACACAAGGGCATGGCCATGGCCAACAACCGATTCAACAACCTCGTTTTCATGACAAACTTCTTCAAAATGTAGTACCAATTTGGAATTGCAGTTTCTGGATTTTATCTCCTGACTGCTTGCGGATAGGATTTGACAAAGCAAAGCGCAGCGGGCCTACCGGAGAAGTCCAGCTCAAACCTAGGCCTGCCGAGGCACGCAATTCGTTCAAACGATAGGGTTGGTATTCGGCAAAGACGTTGCCTGCATCCATGAATGCAAACATACGCAGGGTGCGATCATTGCCAGCGCCGGGGAAGGGTGTCTGCAATTCAACACTGCCTACCAAGCGCTTAGAGCCGCCCAGATAAGCGCCTGTGATGTCTCGCGGCCCCAAAGTGCCCTGCTCAAAGCCCCGCACTGTGCCCAAACCGCCGGCGAACGAATTCTTAAAAACTGGGAACGGCGTGCCACCCAAGCCTTTGCCCCAGCCCAGTTCTCCATTGAAAGCCATCGTGAATTTTTTATTCAGTGGCAAGAAATATTGGTGCTGATAATTGGCTCTGATGTATTTGGCATCGCCGAAGCCAACATCGGCATTGATGCGCCGCAGGCTGCCGCGATTAGGCGCCAAGGCACTGTCGCGCGTGTCTTGGGCCCAGCCCACAGACAAAGGGAAGATTTGGCTTTTGTAGCCGGCCTTGGTGGCAAACGCCAAGTAGGCAGCCGGGATGCTGGTGCCGCTGACGATTTCTGTGTTTTCAATGCCAGCACCGAAAGACACTGTGTTGTCTTCCGAAAAAGGCACGCCAAATCGAATGCTGCCGCCTTTGGTGTTGATCCTGTAATTGGTGATGTCTTCGTTTTGCGGCCGCTGCGTGCGGACAAAAACATCCAAGGAGCGTGAAATACCGTCTTTGGTGAAGTAAGGATCGACTGCCGTCAACACCACCGTTCGATTGAATTTGGATGTATTCAGATCAATGCCAAGATAATTTCCTGAGCCAAACACGTTTTCTTGTTGCACTTTGAATTGCAACGAGAGCTTGTCTGAGCTTGAGAAGCCCGCACCGAGCACCAAATTCCCAGTTGGCTTTTCTTCCACTTTGACATTGACATCCACTTGGTCGTTGGAATTAGGTACATCCGAGGTGTCAACATCCACCAATTTGAAATAGCCCAAGCGATCCACGCGATCTCGTGAGCGCTTGATCTTCTCGCCGTCGTACCAGCTGGATTCAAATTGACGGAATTCTCGCCGGATCACTTCATCGCGGGTGCGGTTGTTACCAGAAATATTGATTTTGCGCACATAGGCGCGGCGCGATGGATCGGCCACCATATTGATCACCACCGTGTTGTTGACGCGGTTGATCTCTGGGCGCGCTTGCACTTGTGCAAACGCGTAGCCGAAGTTGCCAAAGTAGTCGGTAAATGCTTTGGTTGTTTCAGCCACTTGTTCCGAGTTGTAGGCTTGGCCTGGCACGATTTTCACCAAGGTTTTGAATTCTTGTTCTTTGCTGAGATAGTTGCCTTCCAGCTTCACGCTCGCCACCGCAAAGCGAGCACCCTCGGCGATGTTGATGGTGATGTCGATGCTTTGCTTGTCGGGGGAAATCGCCACCTGTGTCGAATCAATCTTGAATTCGAGGTATCCGCGTGTGAGATAGTAAGAGCGAAGCGATTCCAAATCTGCATTGAGCTTGGTGCGTGAATAGCGGTCACTTTTGGTGTACCAAGACAGCCAGCCACCGCTGTCAAGATCAAACAAACCTTTGAGAGTGCCCTCACCAAATGCCTTGGCACCGACGATGTTGATCGACTTGATCTTAGCCACACTGCCTTCGATCACATTGAAATTGAGGTTCACACGATTGCGGTCAATCGGTGTGACGGTGGTGATGACTTCTGCGCCGTAGAGGCTGCGATTGAGGTATTGGCGCTTGAGCTCTTGCTCCGCACGGTCTGCCAAGGCTTTGTCAAAGGCACGCCCCTCGGCCAAACCGACTTCGCGCAAAGCCTTGATCAAGGTGTCTTTGTCAAACTCTGTGGTGCCCGTAAAGCTCACCTCTGCAATCGTGGCACGCTCTTCCACGATCACGACCACGACATTGCCTTGCACATCAATGCGCACGTCTTTGAACAAGCCCAGACCAAACAGCGAGCGAATCGCAGCAGAGGCTTTGTCATCGTTGTAAATATCACCAACTTGGAAAGGCAAGGTGACAAAAACTGTGCCCGGCTCGACACGAGACAAGCCCTCGACCCGAATATCGCGCACGGTGAAGGGGTCAATTGCCCAAGCGTTGCTATGCATGGTTGCTGCAAAAAGTGTAGCGCACAAAGCAGCAATGAAGCGGGCAGAAGGTGTTTTTCGATGCAAAATCATAAATATCTTATAGCTCGCAGCGCCATGTTCAAAAGCACAGCACAAGCCAGGTTTTTTCTATCCAAACAATCGGTTCACGTCATTGAACAAGGCTACAGCCATCATGGCCATCAGCACAGCCACCCCGCCGCGTTGCAAGCGTTCGAGCCAAACTTCCGTCACGGCTTTCCCCGTCACGGCCTCCCACAGATAATACATGAGGTGGCCGCCATCCAAAACCGGCAGCGGCAGCAAATTCAGCACCCCTAAGCTGACACTGATCAAGGCCAAGAAGATCAAATACTGAACGACACCCAAGCTGGCTGACTTGCCAGCCACATCGGCGATGGTGAGTGGGCCGCTTAAGTTTTTCAGTGAAGCTTCGCCGATCACCATCTTGCCCATCATACGCAGCGTGAGCATGGAAATATCCCAAGTTTTTTGCACGCCAAGCGACAAGCCCTCAAAAAAACCGTAGCGCACATGCGTCATTTCCGGTATCGAGCCTACAAATGCCTCGATGCGCCCGCTGCTTTGCACACCCTCTTTTTTAACGATCACCGACACCGGCATCTCGAGCGTTTGGCCGCTTCGCTCCACCCGCCAGATTTTTTTCACCGGCTGATCGCCTTGTACCGAGGCTCGAATCGCCTCACGCAACTGCCCGCCATCCAGCATGGCCACGCCGTCAATCGCTAGCACCCGATCGCCCTGCTTCAAGCCTGCCTTGTCGCCAGCGCCGCCGGCGACGAGCTCGCCCATCACAGGCAAAGTCAAGGGCGCAGCGAGGCCAATTTTGCGATACATCTGCGCATCGGCTTCTCGGATATCGAGCTGCGTGATGGGCAGCAATATTTGCCGCGTGGCATCTCGCCCTGCCGCCCGCGCTTGCAGGCTCAAGTCATAGCGATCTAGCGCAGCGCGTGTGAGATGCCAGCGAAGATCTTCCATCGAGCGGATCGGCTCCGCTTGGCCGTCTGCGCCGCTCACACTGAGGATTTCATCACCGGCCTTCAAGCCCGCAGCGGCTGCCAGAGAGGCTACGGGTGGCTGCGCGATGATTGCTTTGGCTTGGCTTGAGCCCATCCAATTGACCACCGCATAAAGAATCACAGCCAACAGCAAATTCGCCACTGGCCCCGCCGCCACAATCGCCGCGCGTTTGCGCAGCGGCTGGGCATCAAAAGACACCGCTTTCAAATGCGCGGGGGCTGCCTCGCCCTGGCCCACCATCTTCACATAGCCGCCCAGCGGAAAAGCGGCGATCACAAACTCAGTATCCTGCCCAGGATGCTGTTTTTTCGGCTTCCATTTGATCAAAGGCATGCCGAAACCCACCGAAAAGCGCGTCACTTGCACACCGCAGGCCACCGCCACACGGTAATGCCCGTATTCATGAATCGCGATAAGCAGCCCGAGCGCCACAACAAAAGCAACAATTGTCAACATATCAATCCTTGGACCACTTGTCTTGCAGCAGCGCGGCTGATCTCATCAAGCCCCAGCAAATCAGCCAAGTTAGACGGTTTGGAGGGCGCAATGCGTGCAAGAGTTTCGGTGTTGACGCGGTGAATCTCATCAAACCGTATTTTTTCATCCAGAAACGCAGCCACTGCAACTTCGTTGGCGGCATTGAGCACCGCGCAGGTGCCCTCAGGCGCTTGCAGCGCCTCCCAAGCGAGAAAAAGACCTGGAAAGCGCTGGCGATCTGCCGCCTCAAAAGTCATCGCGCTCATCGCTGAAAAATCAAGCGCTTTGGCACCGCTGGCGATCCGCTCTGGCCAAGACAGGCCATAAGCAATCGGCCCGCGCATATCTGGCGTGCCCAGTTGAGCCACGGTAGATCCATCGGCGTATTGCACCATGGAATGAATGATGGATTGCGGATGGATCACGACCTCAATCCGCGAAGGCGGCATACCAAACAAATAATGCGCCTCGATCACTTCGAGCGCTTTGTTCATCATCGTGGCTGAATCGACCGAGATTTTTCGCCCCATCACCCAATTGGGGTGCGCTACCGCTTGCGCTGGCGTGACATCGCCCAGCGTGGCCACATCGCGTGTGCGAAACGGGCCGCCGGAGGCCGTGAGAATGATTTTTTCCACGCGGCGCGCCCACGTGGCATTGTCTTCTGGCAGGCTTTGAAAAATGGCTGAATGCTCACTGTCGATGGGCAACAACGTGCCGCCGCCTTGCTTGACCGAGCGCATAAACAAATCACCGCCCACCACCAGCGCCTCTTTGTTGGCCAGCAACAGCCGCTTACCTGAACGTGCAGCAGCCAGCGTAGGAGACAAGCCAGCGGCACCCACGATGGATGCCATCACAATGTCTGTTTGCGCATCAGATGCTATGCTTTCAATAGCAGACTGTGAAGATTCTATGCTGGCTTGTATGCCTTTTTGTTTCAAAACGGCAGCCAATTGATCTTTTGAGGCCGCCTCCATCATCACCACGCGCTGCGGCTTGAATTGCGCCACTTGGCTCGCCATTTCAGCCACATTGGTGTTAGCCGACAGTGCAAACACCTCAAAGCGGTCGGGATGCCGCGCAATCACATCGAGCGTGCTTTTGCCAATCGAGCCCGTCGAGCCCAAAATCGTGACACGCTGCTTTCTCATGGCCTGCATCATGCCAAGGAATACAGCATCATGCCCAGTGGCAAGGTGGGCAGCAGCGCATCGATGCGATCGAGCACGCCACCATGGCCGGGCAGCAATCCGCTGGAATCCTTCATGCCCGCGCTGCGCTTGACCAGCGATTCCACCAAATCACCGATCACGCTCATCGCCACCATCAGCACAGCACCCAACATCACCAGCAGCCAACCTCGGCCAGACAAAAGCTTTTGATACAGCGATGCAGAATCAGAAAGCGCTGGCTGCCACACGGCCCAAGCTGCGGCGAGCAGCAACACTGCCGCCATGCCACCATACACACCCTCCCAGCTCTTGCCAGGGCTGATGCGCACCGCGAGCTTTTTCTTGCCAAAACGCCGCCCCGCAAAATACGCGCCGACATCTGCCACCCATACCGTCACCAGCAAAGAGAGTAAAAAATTAATCCCGATCAGCCGCGCCTGCACCACGGCTAACCAAGCCAAAGACAGCAGCAACAAACCCACCGAGACGCGCCACCACGCCGGGATGCGCTGCCAAGCATCCACGCCTCGCGCAATCAGCCACACGCCCAATGCAATCCAAGCTGCACCGGCCAGCAGCCACAGCGTGGGTAATTTCATCGCTGGCCAGCCCAGCTTCCACATCACGGCACAAAAACCCAGGCCCTCCAAGGCAGTGAGCCACGCTAGCTTGCCCGCATAGCCGTTGAGGCGACCCCATTCCCAGCAAGCCAGCGTGATCAAAATCAAGCTCACAAGCATGAACCATTCGGTCTGCTTGGCAAACAAAGCTGGCAACAAAATAGCCAGCAGAACGATGGCGGTGAGAATGCGTTGTTTGAGCATGATGGCGGGCGAGCAGGTGACTAAGCCGCAATCGCTCTATGAGCGTTTTTTGTCACTTGCTCAGAAGTTTGCCCGAAGCGTCGCTCACGCTGCGCAAAAGTAAGCAATGCAGCATCCAATGCCGCCTCATCAAAGTCTGGCCACAGCTTATCGCTGAACACCAGCTCGCTGTAGGCACATTGCCAGAGCAAAAAATTGCTGATGCGGAATTCGCCGCCGGTACGGATCAGTAAATCTGGGTCGCCCACATGCGCGGTCGACATTTCTGCGCTCAATGCCTGCTCCGTGATGTCTTGCCCGCGCAGCGTCACTTTTTTCGCGGCCTGCACAATATCCCAGCGCCCGCCGTAGTTAAAGCAAACATTGAGCGTGATCCGGCGATTGTGTGCCGTCAATTGCTCTGCTTGCGTGAAACCAGCGCCCACGCGCTCGGAGATGCGCGAGCGATCGCCCACAAAGCAAATGCGCACGCCACTTTCATGCAAAGGCTTGACTTCGCCCGACAAAGCCGTGAGCAGCAAATTCATCAAGCCTGAGACTTCATCTTGCGGCCGATTCCAATTTTCCGAAGAAAAAGCAAACACCGTGAGCACTTTCACGCCCCGATCCGCACAGGCTCGCACACAGCGGCGCAATGCCTCCACGCCCTGCCTGTGGCCTGCCACGCGCGGCAAATAGCGCTGATTTGCCCAGCGACCGTTGCCATCCATCACGATGGCAATGTGCTGAGGAAGCTGGGTGGATGAAGGCATAGACGCTATAAAAATAAGAGCAAACTAAGCTTAGTTTATGCCGGCTATATGCTTAAATGGCTTAAAAATCGAATTCAGAAGCATCAAATCGCCAAAATCTCTTTTTCTTTGTCTGCCACCAAACGATCCACCTCGGCGATGAATCTGTCGGTGGTTTTTTGCGTTTCCGCGTCGGAGCGTTTTTGTTCATCCTCTGATGCGAGTTTGTCTTTCACCAACTTTTTCACACCTTCTATCGCATCGCGGCGCAAGTTGCGCACCGCGATTTTTGCATTCTCGCCGTCGTTGCGCACGAGCTTGGTCATCTCTTTGCGGCGCTCCTCGCTCATGGAAGGCATCGGCACCCGAATCAAATCGCCCATGGAGACGGGATTCACACCCAAATCGCTGTCGCGAATGGCTTTTTCCACCTTCGCACCCAAGCCTTTTTCCCAAGGCTGGACGCTGATCGTGCGGTTGTCGAGCAAGGTGATGTTAGCCACCTGGTTCAGCGGCGTGGGATTGCCGTAGTAATCCACCATGATCGAATCGAGGATGGCCGGGTTAGCACGCCCTGTGCGAATTTTGCCAAGGTTGTTTTTCAGCGCATCCAGCGACTGCGCCATTTTCGTTTCGGTATTCTTTTTGATGTCTGCAATGCTCATGATCATTCCTTCAACAGTGACTGCGTTTCTCCGTCGTTCAACGCAAACTTAAAACATTTCCTCAAACGTGAACCAAAGTGCCTTCATCTTCGCCCAACACCACACGCTTCAATCCACCCGCTTTGAAAATGCTGAACACCTTGATCGGCAGCTTTTGGTCGCGACACAGCGCAAACGCTGCCGCATCCATCACACCCAGATTTTGCCGCATGGCTTCATCAAAACTGAGCTTGGTGTAGCGCGTGGCGTTCGGGTCTTTTTTCGGATCAGCGGTGTACACCCCATCGACCTTGGTGGCCTTCAACACAATTTCTGCACCGATTTCAGCGCCGCGCAGTGCAGCGGCTGTGTCGGTGGTGAAAAATGGGTTGCCCGTGCCCGCTGCAAACACCACCACTTTGCCCTCTTCAAGATACTGCAAAGCCTTGGGGCGCACATAGGGCTCCACCACTTGATCAATGTTGATCGCGCTCATCACGCGCGCCACCATGCCAGCATGGTTCATCGTATCGGCCAGCGCCAATGCGTTCATCACAGTCGCGAGCATGCCCATGTAATCGGCCGTGGCGCGATCCATGCCGACCGAGCCGCCCGCCACGCCACGAAAAATATTGCCACCCCCAATCACAATGGCAACTTGCACGCCCATTTCTGTGATTTCTTTGATTTCGCCCACCATGCGCACAATGGTCGCGCGATTGATGCCAAATGCATCATCTCCCATCAGAGCCTCACCCGAGAGCTTGAGCAAAATGCGCTTGTGGACGGGTGCAGACATGGGTGATTTCCTGTAGTTTTTGGATCGATTCGGCTAAACCCACTGATTATCTGTGATTTGAGCTTGAATTCGACAGCCCGTTGATGGCAATACACCGTGCCATTTCGCATGGCCTTCACGGTCTCCACATTTCGCATGACGCGTCGGCTGATCGCCCTCAAAAATCGTTCGTTTCGGCTTAATTTCAGCTATGCTGGCACGATTCAATCAAAATAATTTCAGGAGCAACCAGATTACATGGGTATTTTTGCTTGGCTCGCAGCCCCCATAAAACGCTTGGTCGCTTGGCTCATTTTTTGTGTTCTCGTGAGCGCCAGCATGTCGTGGGCGCAACCTGTGTTGCCCAGCCTGTTTGACAGCAGCCGTCTTCTGAATCTGCCAGAGCCGATGCACATGGCGGTGATGCCAGCGCCCACCTATGCCGCTCAAGAAGTCTCCCCACGGATGCTGACAACGGCGACTTTTGCGCCTTGGCAGCGCGGCATGAGCTTACCCACATCTGCGCAGCAAGACGTTTGGCTGCGCTTGGTCTTGCCAGCCACCCCTGAACCCCAAACTTGGATTTTGCGCATTCCCCGCTCCTATTTGGAGCAAGCCAGCTTGTTCCAAGCATCGCCTGCCAGCAGCGGCAATGGCCCACTCCAAGAGGCCGGGGTGAATCTGCCCAGCAACACTTGGCTCATGCGCAGCCGCGATCCAAGTTTTGTTTTGAGCACGCGGGTTGACCAAACTCAACAGTTTTATATTCGCCTCCAAAACAGTCAACCGATCACGGAGGCCATTCAGTTGATCCACAGCACGGATTTTGCCGATGGCGCAAACCGAGTTGGCACGCTCAATGGCTTGATCATAGGTATTTTCGGCATTCTGACCTTGGTCAGCATGATCAGTGCGCTGACGCATCGCAGTGCACATTTTGCGTGGTTCTCGCTCTTTTGCTTGAGCATGCTGCTCTCTCAGCTCACGGTAACTGGCTACATGACAACGCGCGTCTGGTCGGGTTCGGTATTTTTGGCGAAGAATATGGGCTGGGTGATGCCGCTTTTAACGCTTGCCGCCTTGGCACGTTTGAGCCTTGTGATCAGCTATGCCAAAGAACTGTCTGAATTTATTTTTGTTTCGCTTTGGCTGCTGGTGGTGATGAGTGTGTTGCTGGCTTTTGGTGTTGTGGTTTTCTCCACGGAATTCCCGCGCCTGATCTTGAATATTTTTTATGCTGCGGGCATGGCCGCAATCTTCAGCTCTCTGGCTTGGATCGCCTGGCGCTCGCAGCACTGGCTGTGGCTGGTGGCTTTCAGCATCGTGCCTTTGATGATCAGTGTGATGGTGCGATTGGCCTACAACTTAGGATGGGTTGCGCATGTTGAATTGGCCTTGCTCGCAGGCGTATTCACAGCCAGCGTCGGCTTGATTTTGATCTATGCCGCTTTGCTGATGCAGCAACGCGATCGCCATGCTTTGACCCAGCGCGAGCAAGCGCTTGAGACGCAGGATGCGGCCACTGGTTTGTTCAACGAACGAATCTGCCTCGCGCGATTGCCTCAACTCATCGTCAGAAGCAAGCGTTTTGAACGCCAATGCGGCGCAATCATGGTGCGTTGGCTTGATTTTGAGCACGTGATGGAATCCGCCACCGACCGAGAACGCGGGAAGATTTTTTCTCATCTAGGCAACCGACTGAACCGACTGGCGCGTGATATTGACACGGTGGCACGCCTGAGCGACGATTTGTTTTTGTTTCTGGTCGAGGCTCCTGTCAAGCGAGACGATTTGAATGCACTCGCTAGCCACATCATCAGCACCTGCATGCGGCCAGCCGCCGCCATGCCAAACCATCAAGGCTACGACCTGCACTTGGCTTTGTGGATTTCTGATGTGCGCGACACCAGCGCACAAGAAGTGGTGGAGCTGCTTAAAACGCGCATCAATCAAATGCGTGGCGGTATTCAGCGGCGCGTGCAATTTGTCGATTCACCATTGAGCACGCTGCCACCTTCTGAGACTTTGCCGCCAGACCAAGTTCAACGTCTGGTGGAAAAAATCAATTCTCTTGAAGCCACCCAAGGGCTTCCAAGTATCAAGCTGCCGCCTCGCAAATCATTGCTTGCGCCGGATGCAGCCAATGACGCTTGATTCAGTATCCTGGCTTGGCACCCGGGCGGCGTTTGGTAAACAAGCCTGCTGATTTTGCCCCTTGTTTTTTGAAGCGCTCACGCCGCGCCACCTTCGGATCCACGCGAAGCGGGCGGTACACTTCAAGCCGATCTTGATCTTGCAGCACATGATGCCAAGCCACTGGCCGGCCCCAAATACCCAACGCGAGCAAGCTCGCCCCAGATGTGAGTTTCGGCCATTGGCTGTGGCTTGCCGCCAATGCATCACCCACCGTCGCGCCGAGCGTCAACACCAATGCGCAGGATTGCACGTGTCGAGGCGCTGGCGAATAGACCACTTCAACATGCACAACAGCGCCTGAGCTCATGCGCCATAGACCGTTGCAGCACGTTTAACGAAAGCGTCCACCAGGCTGGCGGCGATTCGATCAAAAACGGGGCTGATCAATGCGGCTATTGCCGCATTGTCAAAGTCGTAGCGCATGTGGAGCTCTACTTTGCAGGAATTCAATTGCATCTGGCCCACAGGGGAGTATCGCCAGATACCTTCGAGCATTGAAAATGGGCCGTCCACCAAGCTCAGCCTGTCTTCCAAGACACCGCCTGGCAAATGCACATGCACATTGCGCGTGGAAAATTGCTGACGCAAGCCATTGAAGCTCAATCCAATCACAGCGGTTTGTCCGTCGTCGTGCTTTTGCAATAGGCGAGCGTGATGGCACCAAGGCAAAAATTGAGGGTAGCTGGCCACATCTGAGACCAAATCAAACATTTGCTGTGCGCTGTACCAAATCAGGACGGTTTTGTGGATGGAGTTCAAGTGGGATGCTGCACCAATACAATCATGGCTCTATTGTAATTTCACACACTTGCACCACGCACGCTTCATGGCCAAACCCAAATCCGATCCTGTTGGCCGCATTGCAGACAACAAAAAAGCCGCTTTCAATTACTTCTTCGAGGAGAGGTTTGAATGCGGCATGGTTTTGGAAGGCTGGGAAGTCAAAGCTGCACGCAGCGGCAAAGTCCAGCTCACGGATGGCTATGTGATCATCCGAAATGGCGAGCTTTTTGTGATGGGCTGCCAAATCAACCCTTTGAAAACAGCCTCAACCCATGTTCATCCCGATGCGGTGCGCAGCCGAAAATTGCTGATGCACAAAGCCGAAATACGCCGCCTGATCGGTAAAGTGGAGCAAAAAGGCTATGCCTTGGTCGCGCTCAATTTGCACTGGAAATCTGGGCGCGTCAAATGTGAAATTGCTTTGGGCAAAGGCAAAGCAGAGCATGACAAACGCGACACGATCAAAGATCGGGAAGGCAAGCGCGAGGTTGAGCGAGCCATGAAAACCCACAATCGCTGAAGCTTATTTGGCTGGCATGGAGATTATTTTTTCGCCAGTGGGGGTGACGATTTTTTCTCCAATGGTGGGCGTTGCAACCGGCGCATCGCCTACTTTGACGGCAATACTTGCCACCGAAGTTTTGTCGCCCTGACTCGTTGTCACATCCACAAAATACAAACCTTCAGCTTTGGGCATCACGCTCACAATATGCCGTGTTTTGCCCGATTTGGCCAAGCGTAAATCTGCGCCAGTGCGCGTTTTTTCCCATGCGTTGTCCATGTTCATGACCAAGCTGCTGTCTTGCCTGAGCGATACCAACGCATTTTCTTGGGCGGCGATTTCTAGCTCAATCCGCAGGATTTGCCCTGATCGAGGCTCATCCAAAAATCGGTAGCGCAACTTGACACCCGAGCCATTGTGTTTTTGAACCAAACGAATCCAAGATTTGTGCTGCTGAGCGCTTTTTTTCGCATGGGTTTGGTCTGAAGCGCTTGTAGCGTCGTGCGCCAAGCAAGCAGAGCTGGCCAAGAATGTCAGGGTTGCAACCAAAGCCAGGGAGAGATGATGTTTCATGGATTCGTCGTCCTCTATTGCATGGCCACGGTGAAGCAGGGTGGGCTGCTGGTGATGTTGTTGAAGTCGTAGATGATCAAAACGTAATTGCCAGCTGCCAAGTTGACGTTAGCACGCTCTACATTGCTCACCCCCGCTTCAAAGCGCCCGATCAATGTGCCGCCTGCTTGGCGTAGCTCGAAATCAGTGTCTGCGAGCAAGGCGTTGGCTGTGATTTGGATGCTTTTCATTCCAGCAGCGCTGACATTGAACGTGATGTAGACAAAACGACCGAGCTTGTTCGCATCGCCGAATGCATCGAAATCAGATGTGACGCAGGCTGCACCGCCCGAAATCGTGACACTCGGTGAGCCCCAAACGGTTATCGTTCGGTACATCGGCAAGGTAAGCGATGAGCCGCCGTTGTTCGTCTCATTGTTGCCGAAGGCATTGCTGAACGTGTTAATGTTCTCATCAGCAAGTAAGCCATTCAAAGCGGCAGAGACTGTGCCTGCTTGCGTTGATTTCAACGCAGCAGCAAAAGAATGGATGTGCGTGGTGGCCAGCCCATTTTTAAATATGCTGCCAGACAAGGTACTGTGAATCGATCCAAAGCCTGCTTGCCGATGAAGATCCCACAAAATGTATTGCACCGATCCCTCGCGATACCAGCCCTTGGGGCCGCTGCGCGCGTAGCCTGTGTTCAAATCAAAAGCAAACCCGCTGGACTGGCGCACGCCAGAAGAATCTCTGTAAACACTGCGATTGGATGCGATGCCCGACCATGCATTGCCCCAACCCTCGCTGAACGCGACGCGGCGATCAAGCCGATCATCGCTGCCGCCGTGGCTACCGCCCGGTGAATCATCTCTGCTGAAAGCGCTTTGGTAATAGTGCCCCCACTCGTGCGCGACCACGGATGTGTCGTACTCATCCGTGTCGACGTTTTCTTTGCCCAAAATATAGAGTTGTCGCGTCATGACTGAGCCAACCAGCTCCTCTTGGAAGAAGCTGGTGCCGATCAAGCCCAAGCGAAGATCGCCAGTGCTTGGCGCGTTGTTGATGCTCCAAAAAAGCTGCAAAGGAGGAAAAATCGCCGTTGGATCGACACTCAAGACCTTTTGTTGGCTTTGATAAACCGTGTCCAAAATAGCAAAAGGTGCCGCGCTTCGCGCACTGCCGTAACCCGACCCATCCCAGCCAGAGCCCGCCAAAATATGTCGTGTTATGCCCGAAGCTGAATTGAAATTCCCCGTATCAAGCGCGTACAAGGCATTGCCATTGGTGTTGTCCATCACGCTCACATCCCAACGTGCGATAGTGCTGGTTTGTTTCAGCTCAGCTCGAACGCGAATACTCAGCAAACTGTTTGCAGGGGCATTGGTAAATGCATACTGCCCGGTCGCGCTGGATTGAACACTGGACAAAACCGTTGTCCCGCTCAGCAGTTCAACCTTTGCGCCGCGAACTGGCAAGGCTGTGATGTTGGCATAGTCTAGAGCGCCGCTGGGCAAGCTTGTGATGCGCTCATAGCTGATGCTGCCTTGCACCGTCACCGGCAAACCCGTGGGCAAAACGGGTGTGGCGGGTGCAGCAGGCTCTGAGCCGCCGCCTCCACAGGCCACCAAGAAGAATGCGATGGTTGAGCAAAAGATGATGTGCGCAAGCTTGTGAACCATTGAGTTGCCTTGTGAGATCATGAAATGAAATGCTGTAGATAAATAGATTTTTACACGCCACTCACGCACACACATCTGGCAATGTAACAATGCTCAAACTGCTTTGATCTTCGCACACAGCCATGCGATACGCGCTTTGACTGCTGGCAGCCGAGTTTGAGAAAAATCAGCCTTTGTGACACCGCGCACACCGCCCCAAGCGCAACGGCTGGACATCACAACATCGATGCCCTGCGAGCGGGCATCAAGCAAGGCAGCCAACAGCGCATGGCTCACTGTGCCATTGCCCGTACCGGCCACAACAATTGCGCGCAAAGGATCTTCTGGCGTGCTGGCCTTGAGCAGCGCTCGCACATGACCACCCGATGCTTGGGCGTGGTTCATGACAATTTCAACGCGCGGCCAACCCATCTTTTGGATATCAGCGCTCGCTATTAATTCAGTAGCATATTTCACTTGATTTGCGCCGGCAATCCACTGATTTTGTTGATAAATAGCAGCTGAATTTGCGCACCACTTCACCCTAGAATCCAAGACCTGCGCCAGCCTGCCCAGCTCGCCCAATGCCTCATCCCCGCTCGAAAACGCATTGAGTGCGTAGCTGTGGATCTTCTGCACCAGCGCGGCATGATGCACATCGCCCGCACACACGACAACCACACCTTGCGCCTGAGCATCTCCCGCCACGCGCAGCGCATCGCACACGTTGCGTGGGCCATCGGCTTCGCTGCTTGTGGCCGGGCGCATGGCGCAAGTCAACACAATCGGCTTGGTTTGCAGCTCAGGCGGGATCATGCAGTGCAGAAAATAAGCACTTTCTTCCAAAGTATCGGTGCCATGCGTGATCACCAAGCCGATCACATCCGGCTGCTTCAGATGCCGTTCACATTGCTGCGCGAGCAGCAGCATGGTGTCGATGTCCATGTCTTTGCTGTCCAGCTGTGCGATTTGCTCGCATTCCAATTCGTTGCCTTGCAGTGCCAATGGCAAGCCTGGCACTGCCTCCAGCAGGGCTGCAATGCCTATCTGCGCAGCGTCATAACCGGTGTGATCGCTTGCGTTGGCCGCTGTGCCAGCAATCGTTCCACCCGTTCCCAAAACAATGATTTTCCGGTTCATGAAAAAAATTTAAAAAATATTGCCAAAGCCATAAAACTGAGCTAATATCCAGTTACTGGATGCACAATCAGGCTGTTTTCAATCGCAGTTGCCAGCAGTTTGAAGTGCATTCGGTTCACCCTATCGTTTGCTTGATTCCTTGAAGGAGTTTGCCATGTTTGACAGCCCGAAACTCACCGCTCGCCAACAACAGATTCTCACGCTGATCCAAACCACGATCGAGAAAACTGGCTCGCCGCCCACACGCGCCGAGATCGCAGCTGAGTTCGGCTTCAAATCGGCCAACGCCGCTGAAGAGCATTTGCAAGCCCTGCATCGAAAAGGCGCGATTGAATTGCTGCAAGGCACGTCGCGCGGCATCCGCCTGCGTGGCGACACGCTTCGCGCCATCCACGAAACGCGCAGCAAGCAATTCGGCCTGCCGCTGCAAAGCCTCATGCAGCTCGCTCTGCCTCTTATTGGCCGCGTTGCTGCGGGTTCACCCATCCTCGCGCAAGAGCATATAGACAAGACGTATTACGTCGAGCCCAGCATGTTTCCCACCAAGCCAGATTACTTGCTCAAAGTGCGCGGCATGAGCATGCGCGATATCGGCATCATGGACGGGGATTTGCTCGCCGTGCAGGCCACCAAAGATGCCCGAAATGGCCAGATCGTTGTTGCTCGTCTAGGCGAAGATGTCACGGTCAAGCGCTTTCAGCGCAACAAAAACATCATCGAGCTGCATCCTGAAAATGCCGAATTCAAAACCATCATCGTCGCGCCCGGCGAACCTTTTGAAATTGAAGGCTTGGCTGTGGGCTTGATTCGCAATTCTTTCATCATGTGAGGCATATGCACCATGAATGCAGCCTTGAATTCCTCTACAAATCTTTTGACTCAGTTGCTATTGCCTCTGCAAGGCGTTGTGAATTTTTTCTCGCCGCCTGTTCCTACAACAGCTTCTTTTTCAGGAGCAGTGATCGGCGCTCGGCCCCGCTTGGCTAAATCCCCTGCCTTTCCCAGTAAAGCACAGCCAGCAAGCACACAAATCAAGATTCAAGCTGCTGGCCTTCACATGGTGAGTCCCAATCTGATGGGCAGCATGACAGCCGCACAAATCCTGCGCTCCCGCCGCGCACAAGATGGCCGCATTGTCATCTCAGGCCGCATGCGTGATGTTTGCGCTGAGCTAGATCGTCTGTGTGACGAAAGCGTGTAATGGGGCTCAAGGCTATTTAATTTCATAGCACTTCACACAGCTCTTAGACCTGCTAACCGACTCGCTTTAACCGCCTCGTTTTCTTACTTTTCTGAGCCTGCGATGCCTTGAGGCATATCTGCTGAACAGTTCCAGCATTGCTCAAATCCGCCCTCAATGCGCTCGCCGCATGAAGCACACACCCAATTGCGCTGAGGCATACGTTGAATCTCAGCCCACGCAAGTTTTGCACGATCTAGCTGAGCATCATCCTGCACCCAAATCTCTGGCAAGCACTGATCTGGCGGTAAATCACCCGCCGCACCGCTCAAAAAATAGCGCTGCATATTGGCATCGATGCCCTGCTCGCGCAGCATGTCGATCCAAAGCTGGGCAACGGCGATATTGGGCGCTGGGCCGATTCTTTTCATGGCTTGAGCTTATCATCCTCACAATGGA
Organism: Variovorax sp.; assembly: GCA_031388245.1. Lineage (GTDB taxonomy): Bacteria > Pseudomonadota > Gammaproteobacteria > Burkholderiales > Burkholderiaceae_C > JANMDU01. Next base: position 3,840 of record JANNED010000316.1, on the reverse strand, counting down.
TCTCTACATCATCACCGGCGCATCGCGCGGCATGGGCTTGCAACTAGCCCTGCAACTCATCCTCCCCGGCAACAGCTTGCTTTGCATCTCACGCCAAACCAACCCACTGTTGAGCGAATTGGCAGAGCAGCAGCAAGTGCCACTTGCGCAATGGACGATGGACCTTCAAGATGCCACGCAAGCAGCGCAAGACTTGCAAACGTGGCTCAAGCCGCAACTGGCGAAGTTGGACAACATCGCCCTCATCAACAACGCAGGCATGATTCCTCAAATCGCGCCCTTGTCGGATGTTCCCGCAGCAGACATCGCAAGAGCCCTGCGCGTAGGCATTGAAGCGCCCATGCTGCTCACCGCTGCTTTCCTGCAAGCCACCGCTCACTTCAATGGCTTGAAGAAAGTGCTCAACATCTCCTCAGGCTTAGGTCGCCGCGCCATGGCCAGCCAAGCGGGCTACTGCGCCGCCAAAGCCGCGATGGATCATTTCACCCGCTGCCTCGCGCTCGAAGAAGCCTTGAAACCGCATGGGGCGCGAGTCTGCTCGCTCGCCCCCGGCGTGATCGACACCGACATGCAAGTGCAATTGCGCAGCGCATCAGATGCCAACTTCCCCGATAAATCGGCCTTCATCGGCATGAAAGATCAAGGCAGCTTAACGAGCCCGCATGAAGCCGCTGGCAGGCTCATCGCTTACCTGTCTCGCTCTGATTTTGGGAGCAACCCGGTGGCCGATGTGCGGGATGTGGCTTGATGAGCGAAAAGAATTCTGAACTTCAAGCTGCATCCTGGAACGCCCCAGAGCGCAGCGTCACGACCAGCGTATCGCGATAGCCACGATCACCATCTTTGTCGCCATCAGGCTGAATCGGTGTCGTCTCGTGAATCATCCGCGCATCATCCAGCAGCAACACACTCCAAGACTCGGTCAAGGTAAAGCGCTGGCCGCCTGGCGCATCGGCTTCAAACACGCGCGTCTCGCCGCCCTTGACCCGCTCTCGCGCCACAAGGAATACCGCCACCAAATCCACGCCATCGCGATGTGCGCCTTCGGGCGTGGGCCGGCCAATACCGCCGACGGTGTCAATGCGGAATTGATGCACTTCGGTAAACCAATCTTGACTCCCGCGCAAATGGCTCGAAAGCGACCCAAGCCATGCCAATACTGCGCGAAGCGCTACTGAAAACGTAGCATCTTCGAGCGGCTCAAACCAGCGCTCCATGCCGCCATGCAGCGCGTTGTATTCCAGCGGTTGCCAGTGTGCGCGATGCTCAGCGGCCTTCACGTCCGCACCCGCGACCACGCAGCTAGCATGCCGCCGCGAGCGATATTTGCCGCCGTCTTTCAAATAATTGTCTGCGCCTAGCCGAGCCCACGATGCGTTCAAGGCATGCAAATCAGCGAGCGAACAACCTGACAACGAAGCAACATCAGCAGCGGGCAAGAGCGCAAAGCCTGTTGCTTTGAGCGCGGCTTGCAGATTCAGCGGATGGGTATAGGGCGGCGTGAACATATCCATACATCGTCTCAAAGCATCACTTGATCAAGCCTTGCACCGCCTTGAACTGCGTATGCTCCGAGCCACGCAGCCACTCGAAGAGCACCATCTCCGTCGTCACCAGAGAAGCACCTTCTGCGGCCAAGCGATCGTAAGCCGCATCACGGTTGCGCTCTGTGCGGCTGCTGCAAGCATCCGTCACCACATACACATCAAAATCTTCCAGCAGCCCCATCACCGTTTGCAAGACGCAAACATGCGCCTCGCAGCCAGCGATGATGATGTCGGTGCGCGTGTTCTCCGGCGCTTTCTGCAAATGCTTCGGAACACTCTTCAAATTCGGTGAAACCTTCGGTGTACCGATCTCTTGCAAAATTTCAATCAAGCCTGCGTCTACAGCAGAAAACTCCGTCTTGCGCAAAGGCTCCAGCGCAAATTCAGCCAGCTCAGCCACCGTTGCGCCGAGGCCTTCGGGATATTGCTCCGTCACGGTGATCGGCACACGCATCAGACGCGCTGCTTGCGCCAGTCGAGATGCGTTTTGCACAACCAACGCACCTTCAAACATCGCGGATGTGAGCTTGCCCTGAAGATCAATGAGCACGAGTTGGGAGGCGGAAGTTTCGATAAGCATGGGTAGATTATCCCTGCTTGCAGCCATCAAACCCAAAAACCCAGCGACAATTCCGGCATGCAAGCCCCAGCCGCTCACGGTGTCGATCATTACGAGAATTTCCCTGTCGCCTCTTGGCTCACGCCTTCTCGGCTGCGGCCCGCGATTGTGGCCATTTATTGGTTTGCTCGGGTGGCCGATGATTTGGCGGATGAGGGCGATGCAACACCGGAGCAAAGGCTTGCTGATTTAGCCGCGTTTCGCGCTGATCTCCACATTTGCGCAACCAGTGATGCCGCCTCGCTGCGATGGCCGCACGTTTTTGCTCCGCTGCGCCAAGCCATACTTGGCTTTGCCCTGCCTGTGCCCTTGCTCGACGCGCTCCTGCAAGCCTTTGAGCAAGACGTGCGCTACACCGCTACAGGCCGCTGGTATGCCAACCATACTGAGCTGCTGGATTATTGCAGCCGCTCGGCCAACCCCGTGGGGCGATTGTTATTGCATTTGCATGGTGTGAAAGGTGAGCGAGAACTTGCTGCATCCGATGCGATCTGCTCCGCGCTCCAGCTGATCAATTTTTGGCAAGACCCGAGCAAAGACATGCCGCGTGGTCGTTACTATTTTCCATTGAATGCGATCGCTGCAAATCAAGTGCGCCTGCCCGACATCATGGCCTGCAAAGACACAGGAGAAACTACAAAAATGATAGCGTCTTGCACAGAATTTACCTCGGCGTTGATGCAAAAAGGCTTTGAATTGCCGCGCAGAGTGCGCCAGCAGATCAAAGGCTTTGACGGCTGGCGATTGAGCCTCGAATTGCGCTGCGTCATCCACGGCGGCCTGCGCATCCTGGACAAAATCAAAGCCATGAAATACCGCACTCTTGAAGCGCGCCCCAAGATCACCGCATGGGACGGCATCGTCATCATTTGGCGAGCTCTGCGTCACAGTTCTTAAAACAAGACCGTATTTTTCTTTGCATTTCTTCCGTGCCTTCCGTGCAACCTCCGTGAATTCCGTGTTCTTGCCGTCGCCCAGCGCGATCCGCACAAAAAAGCAAAACAAGCCTCGAAGATAATGAAGCCATGACTCCCGAGCAATACGTCCAGCAAAAAGCCGCGCAAGCGGGCAGCAGCTTTTATTACGCCTTCCTCTTCCTCCCCAAAGAGCGCCGCGCCGCCATCACCGCGTTTTATGCGTTTTGCCGCGAGGTCGATGATGTGGTCGATGAAGTCAGCGAGCCCAGCATCGCCGCTACCAAGCTGGCTTGGTGGGCCAAGGAAGTCGCGCAAGCTTTTGCCGCGCCGGGCGTCAAAGCCAATCGCCACCCCGCCCTGCTCGCCCTGCTGCCGCATTGCAAGCCCTTCCAAATCGAAGAGCGCCATTTGCAAGCTGTGATCGAAGGCTGCCAGATGGACTTGACGCAAACGCGCTATCTCGATTACCCCGGCCTGCAAAAATACTGCCACTTGGTTGCAGGCGTCGTCGGCGAAGTCTCTGCCCGCATCTTCGGCCAAACCGATGAGCGCACCACGCCATATGCCCACAAATTAGGCCTTGCCCTACAGCTCACCAACATCATCCGCGACATTGGCGAAGACGCACAGCGCGGCCGCATTTATTTGCCCGTTAATGAGTTGCAGCAATTCGACGTCAAAGCCAATGAGCTCAGCCTCGGCGCGCGAGGCTACAGCGAACGCTTTACCGCCCTGATGCAGTTTCAAGCCCAGCGCG
>JANNED010000193.1:0-1897 GCA_031388245.1 Variovorax sp. | reverse complement strand
GATTGCAACCGCGCCCGCCTCTCAACAGACGGCAAGCTGTATCTGTGCCTCTTCGCAAGCCAAGGCCATGATTTGCGCAGCCTCATGCGCGGCGGTGCGAGCGACGAAGACATCCAAAGTGCCATCGGCCACATCTGGCATGGCCGCACAGACCGCTACTCTCAGCTGCGCAGTGAAATGCCGTTTGATAACTCCACCGGCTCACGCCGGGTGGAGATGAGTTATATCGGAGGGTAAGCCATGCGTTGGCTCACATGGCAGCGCGGCCGCCAAGACACAGGCTACGACAAAATGCTGATGGCTACAGCACGCTGGCCGCTGCCTTTTGATTGCTATTTGTTGCGCTATCCGCAAGGCTCAGTGATTCCCCCGCACACCGATCCAGTGACGGATAAGAAACACTATCGTCTCAACATCGTCATTTGGCGAGCCACGCAGGGTGGTGAATTCATTTGCGCCACACCCATCTTCGCCACGGATCGCATCAAGCTCTTCCGCCCTGATGCTTGTGAGCATTCGGTCAGCGAAGTCAAGCAAGGCGCGCGATATGTCTTCTCTCTAGGCTGGGTTTTGCCCCTGCAGAAAGTATCCGCATGAATCAAATCACTGCCATTGTCTTAGCTGGCGGCCGCGGCTCGCGCATGGGCGGGGTAGATAAGGGTTTGCAGACTTTTCGCGGCATGCCGCTCGTCATGCATGCGCTGATGCGGCTGCAGATGCAAGAAGGCGAGCTGATTGCCGAGAGCATGGTGAATGCAAATCGCAATTTGTCGGCGTATGAATCGATGGGTGTCTCGGTGTGGCCGGATGCATCGCCTGAAGAATTCGCAGGGCCGCTCGCGGGCTTTCTCACAGGGCTCGAGCGCTGCGAATCGCCGTATTTGCTCACCGTGCCTTGCGATACGCCATTGTTTCCGCTGGATTTGGCGCAGCGCTTGATGCAAGCACTTGAAACCGAGCAAGCGGATTTCGCAGTGGCTTGCGCGCCCGAACTGAGCAGCACAGGTGAATCGCGCACGCGGCCCCAGCCCGTATTTTGTTTGATGAAATCAGATCTGATGGAAAGCTTGGTCGCGTTCACGCAAAGCGGTGGTCGGAAAATTGATGCGTGGACAGCGCAACACCGCGTGGCGCACGTGGCTTTTGATGGCGCGCAGGATGACCCCAAAGCATTTGCCAATGTGAACACGCTGCAAGAGCTGTATGCGCTTGAGTAATTTCACAACTATAAAATATCACCATGACACAAAAAATCATTCCCATCCAAAACCTTCGCTCAGCCAACATCACCGAAGGCAAGAGCCGCGCGCCCAATCGCTCCATGTATTACGGCATGGGTTACAAAGAATCCGATTTCGGCAAGCCGATGGTCGGCGTGGCCAATGGCCACAGCACGATCACGCCTTGCAACAGTGGCTTGCAAAAGCTGGCCGATGCCGCAATTGCAGGCATCATCGAGGCAGGCGGCAATGCGCAAGTCTTCGGCACGCCCACGATTTCTGATGGCATGGCCATGGGCACGGAAGGCATGAAATACAGCCTCGTTTCGCGTGAAGTGATCTCGGATTGCATCGAAACCTGCGTGCAAGGCCAGTGGATGGACGGTGTCGTCGTCGTGGGCGGTTGCGACAAGAATATGCCCGGCGGGCTGATGGGCATGCTGCGCGCCAACGTACCCGCGATTTATGTCTATGGCGGGACGATTCTCCCAGGCAAATATAAAGGCCAAGACCTCAACATCGTGAGCGTGTTTGAAGCCGTGGGGCAAAACGCCGCAGGCAATATGAGCGATGAAGATTTGCGCGAAATCGAAATGCGGGCCATCCCCGGCACGGGCTCATGCGGCGGCATGTACACGGCCAACACCATGAGCTCATCGTTTGAGGCGCTCGGCATC
>JANNED010000173.1:0-1679 GCA_031388245.1 Variovorax sp. | reverse complement strand
CCGGCGCGGCGGCCTTGCGCTGGGCAGCCACCTCGGTGGAGTCGAGGTACCGGAAGGTCTTGGCCGTGGCATCCATGGTGAGGGTGTCGTCCGATTTCGGTGAGATCGTCAGGTTGTTCAGGGTCACGATCCGGGACAGGTTGGCGATGTCCGACGCGAAAGCGCCGAGGTCATGGTATTTGCCTGTGACACGCAGTGCGATCGGAAGCTCCGCGTAGTAGTCCTTGACCGCCACCTGGCCCGGCCGGAACAATTCGAACAACAAACTGCGACCCAGACCTGCCTGGTTGATGTCGGACAACAACGCGTCCATCTCCGCCTTGCTCGGAAGCTGCTTCTCCAGCTGGGTCACGTACTGGAGCACCTGCTCGCGCTGCTTCTTCAAGGCATCGAGGTTCACCGCCTTGACCAGCTTGACCTTGTAGTCGTCGCGCAGCGTCACTTCCTTGGCCTGCTCGGCTTCGAGTTCGACCTGCGAGGTGTTGAGCCATGCAAACCACAGACCGACAACGACCAGCACCACCACCGCCAGCAGCGCGGCATACCGCGGCAGTGCCGGCCACATCGACGGATCCTTGGGATCGAGCCCGCGAAACTGCGCGACCAGCTTCTCCTGCAGTGCAGGAAAATCAATGTTCATCTTGGATTTGCTTGCCATTGAACCCGCCTGCTACTTTTTGACCGGTGCAACCGCACCTGCCGCCGCCGGAGGCGGTGGCGCCGCCTTTTCTGCTTCACTGGCACGCATGAGCTGCACCCGCATCGTGAAATTGGCAACCCGCTTGGTATCGCGCGGTGACAGGGTCACCGTCCCGGCCACGATTTCGACCAACTCGGGCTTGGAGAACCATGGTGTATTCTTGGACAGGTTTCGCAGCAGATCCGACACCCGCTCGTTCGATTGCGCCACACCTTGCAAGGTGACGGACTGGTTGGTCTGGCGCATAGACGTCACAAACACACCGTCTGGCAACTGCCGGGAAAGCTCCGTCAACAGATGCACTGGCACGTTGCGGTCGGACTGGAGGTCTTCCACCGCCTGCTGGCGTGCCCGCAATGCTGCGATTTCCGCCTCGAGGCCGGCGATGTCCTTGATCTGCAACTCGAGCCGCGTGATCTCCGACTTCAGCAGCTGGTTGCGTCCCTGCTGTTCGGATATCTGCGCCTGGTACCAGAGAAAGATCCCACCCGCGATCAGTCCGCCAGCCAGAAATGCCGCGCCCATGCTCAGGTTGAACATGTCCCGGCGCAGCTTGCGGGCGGCCTCCCGGTGGGGAAGTAGGTTGATCAGTATCACCGCTGGAACCTCCGCAAGGCCAAGCCGCAGGACGTCAGGTACGACGGCGCCTCACGCGTCATCTTCTTCAACCGGACGCCCTCACCCACCTCCATGCCGTCAAACGGGTTGACGAGGCTGCAGCTGAAGGACGTCTGCTTGGTCACAGCGGCCGTCAATCCGGGCAATGCCGCCGAACCACCCGCCAGCATGATGTGATCCACCTTGTTGTGCGGGGTGCTGGTGAAGAAGAACTGCAGCGCCCGCGCAATCTCCTGGACCATGCTGTCGACGAATGGCCGCAGCACACTCGCCTCGTAGTCGTCCGGCAACTCGCCGCTGCGCTTCTTGCTTTCGGCTTCCTCGGCCGAAAAGCCATACTGGCGCACGATCAATTGCGTGA
>JANNED010000143.1:0-19078 GCA_031388245.1 Variovorax sp. | reverse complement strand
TCGTGTTCCTTAGGAGGTCTGCGCAATGTTGCGACTATCGGCGGAAACAAAACCCAAGAGGCAAGCCAGCCTCTGCCAGCATGCCATACAGCGGCTCGCCAGGCAGCCCTGCTTTCAAAGGCTCGCGTGCAGCCATGAGCAGCTGCAAATCAATCCCCGTCGATAGCCCCATGCTTTCAAACATGAACACCACATCTTCTGTGACGACATTGCCCGAAGCGCCGGGCGCATGGGGGCAGCCGCCCAAACCTGCCAGCGATGAATCAAAAGCGCGAATACCTTCTTCATAGGCGGCCAAGCAATTTGCAATGCCTAAGCCACGCGTGTTGTGCATGTGCGCAGCACCCACTCGCTCGCGCCCAACTGCTGCGAATGCTCGGCGAAACAAGCGGCGCACTTGTGCAGGGTTGGCCATGCCTGTGGTGTCGGCCAAGCCTGTTTCGTCTGCGCCGGCTGCAATCACTTCGCTCACCAGAGAGATCACATCATCTTCAGGCACGATGCCTTGCAGTGTGCAGCCAAAGGCCACGCTGATACCGGCTTCGATCTGAATCTGTGGCGCCATGTCGTTGCGCATGGCAACCACATTGCGAACCACATCGACCATCTGTGCGGGTGTCATGCGCACATTGGCTTTTGAATGGGCCTCAGATGCCGAGCAAGGCAGGGTGACTTTGTGTACACCTGCCTTCATTGCAGCCTCTGCGCCTTTGAGATTTGGCACCAGCGCCACAACAACCAAGCCGGGCAGGGTGAGTGCATGCGCCACGATCTCAGCTGCATCGGCCAACTGCGGCATGAGCTTGGCTGGCACAAAGGAGGTCACTTCCATCTCTCGCAGCCCCGCCGCGTGCAGCGCTGTGAGCCAGCGCTTTTTATCTTCTGTGGGCATGGTGCGAGAAATCGATTGCAAGCCATCGCGTGGGCCAACTTCGCAAATGTGAATGTCTGCACTGGAGGCAGAAAAGTTGGTTTTCATATTCTATCTAATGAAATAAAAGTTTATCAGTTAGAATTATTATAGATCAAGCCAATGCCCCAGCCAAGCCTGCCATGCCCCGCAAATCCGCCATTCCCAGCCTCTCCGAACGCGATGCCGCGCCCGGCGGCGTGGCGGCTGTGGATCGCGCATTGAGCCTGTTGGCTGTGTTTCGTGCAAGCGAAGAGCCGCTGACGCTCGCGCAACTCTCAGAGCGCAGCGGCCTGCACAAAAGCACAGCGCTGCGCTTGCTGGCTTCGCTGGAGCATGCGATGCTGGTGGAGCGCATGCGCGATGGTCGCCACGCGCTCGGGCGTGGCATTGTGCGCCTGCATCATGTGCACCAAGCCAATTCAACACTAGAGCATCTGGTGATGCCAGCCCTGCGAGAGCTGGTGCACACGACGCAAGAGAGCGCTGCACTGCATGCGCAATGGGGCAATGGCGCGACGGCGCAGCGCATCAGCTTGTTCCGCGTGGACAGCCCGCAGCCGATCCGCGATCACTACAAAGTTGGCGATATTCTGCCCATGAACGGTGGCACAGGCGCTCGCGTATTGATAGCATTCGGTGCAGATTCTGTGCTGGCGCAGGCGCAAAAAGACCAAAAAACACTTGCCAGCATCCGAAAGCGCGGTTATCACGCCGCCGTGGGTGATCGCGATGCTGAAGTCGCTGGTATCAGCGCCCCGGTGTTCAAAAACGAAGCAGGTGAAAAAACACTGGTGGGCGCACTCGTGCTCACCATGCCCGCAGGGCGTTACCGCGAAGCTTTCATTCCCCCCGTGGTACACATGGCGCAACGCCTGAGCACAAGCTTGGGTGCAAGTTAATTCGTTTCTGTTCAACGCATCTTAGGAGACTCACCATGGTTTTTTCTCGCCGATTCGCGCTCAGCTTGCTCGCCATTTGCGCGTCGCTGACCAGCCTGCACACCACGGCGCACGCGCAAGCCGCTTTCCCCAACAAGCCCATCAGCTTGATTGTGCCCAATCCACCCGGCGGCTTGGTCGATGGCTCGGCGCGCATCGTCTCGGATGCATTGGCTAAAGTGTTGGCGCAACCTGTCGTGGTGACAAACCAGCCCGGCGGCAGCGGTAACGTGGCTTATGGCAATGTGGCCAAGGCTGCGGCTGATGGCTACACCTTGCTCACCTCGTATTCCGCGTATCACGTGGGCTATCCGCACATGAACCCCAAGCTGCCTTGGGCGCAAAAAGATTTTGTGCCGGTAGCACTGGTAACTGTTGCCACCAATGTGATCGCCGTGCATCCGAGCATTCAAGCCAACACCTTGCCCGAATTCATCGCTTATGTGAAAAAGAATCCTGGCAAGCTCAGCTACGCCTCACAAGGCAATGGCTCGCTCTCGCACATGGGCACAGAAATGTTCAAGCAGCGCAATGGCATCAGCATGGTGCACATCCCCTACCGTGGTTCAGGGGCGGCTATTACAGACGTGCTGTCTGGCCAAGTGCAAGTCTTCATCACCACACCGCCATCGGTGATGCAGCACATTCAAGCCGGCAAGCTCAAAGGCTTGGCCGTGGCCGGCCCGACGCGCCACAGCGGCATCCCCAATGTGCCCACAACAGCAGAGGCGGGCCTCAAAGGCTTCGAGCTGGAGGCTTGGGTCGGCATCTTCGCGCCTGCTGGCACGCCGCCTGATGTGGTGGCCAAGCTGAGCAGCGCGATCAAAGTTGCGATGGAAACACCCGAGACCAAGACCCGCGCACAAACCGCAGGCATCGAGATTCGCTACCGTGATTCTGCTGCTTTAGAAGCTCAAGTCAAAACCGAGACGGAGTTTTGGGGCAAAGTGATCAAGGCCAGCGGCATCACGATGGATTGATCCGAGCAGCGTTTTGCGCACGCCACTGCCTCGCGCTCACACCAAATTGCTTGGCAAACCAATGCCCAAAAGCGCTCACGCTGGCAAAGCCCAGCAGATGCGCGATGTCTGTTGTGCTGCGATCACTGTCTCTGAGCTGGCGCACCACCAGCTCGCGGCGAATAGCCTCTAAAAGAGAAGCGAATGACCCACCCTCTTTGGCCAAGCGGCGATGTATCGTACGTCGATCCACTCGCATTTGCAAAGCAATTTGATCGGCTGTGCAGCGGCCTTGAGGCAGCAGGGCAGACATGACCTGCCGCACATGGTCGGACGCACTCGGCGCGACATGCCGCAAAGCCTGATCGAGCTGGCTGCGCGAATACTGCGCCCAAGCCGCATCGCGCCCTGGCAACTCTTGCGACAAACTCGCCGCATCACACACGAGGCCATTGAATTCAGCGTTGTATTCGATGGGGCAATCAAACAAGCGCTTGGCGTATGTTGCCACTCCTGATGCACGATGCGCAAAACACACCCGCCGCGCCCGCCATGTTTCGCCCATCAACTCTTTCAACACGCCATGCATCACGCCCACCGCCATCTCCATCGATTGGCGCATCGGCTGCTGCGTGCTCACAAGCAGCGTCTCTCGAATGATCACCCAATCGCCAGCGATATCCACATCGGTGAACAGTGAAGGATTGACCAGCTGCAAATATCGGCTGAGCGTTTGTACGGCGGCCAGCCCCGTGGGCTCCTCGCGCAACACCAAGCTCACTTGCCCGAGATTGGCCAAGCGCCGCCGCGCGGACATTCGCAATCCAAAATCGTTCCAACCGCTGGCCTGCGCAGACATCTCCAACAACTCGCGCACCGCATCTACGGCAATCAACTGATCGGGCGAATGCAAGGCGCGCTCGGCAATGCCGCAGCTCTTGAGCAGCTCGCGTGTGTTCAAACCCGCTGTAGCTGCAAGCTCAGCAAAGCCATAGAGCGTTGCACTACGAATGAGTCGTGTGGTTTGGCGGGGAATACCCTGCGTCATATGTCTCACAATAACAAATCAATGTCTCAATATATCAAAAATACTTCCCCCAAAGAATTCATACTGGCGCATATTTATTCATCATGAGGAGACACCGTATGAAAGTCATTGCATTTCCCTCTCGCCGCAGTTTGATTGCCGCGATCACCGCAACACTCTGTGCCGTAAGCAGCTGGGCGTGGACGGACAAGCCCGTCAAACTCCTCGTGCCCGCGCCTGCTGGAGGCACGATGGACGTGGTGGCGCGCGTGATTGCTCAGCAGCTTTCTGCTGATATCGGCCAGCCAGTTGTTGTCGATAACAAACCCGGTGCTGGCGGCGCGATTGCCGTGCAAGCCTTACTTCAAGCCCCAGCAGACGGCCTCACGATCATGGTCACCGCCGACAACATCCTCACGGAAATTCCGCATGTGATGAAGTTGCCCTACGATCCGCTCAAGGATATCAAACCGATTGCCACGGTAGCACGCGCCGGTATGGTGCTGGTGGCTGCACCCAATGTGCCTGCAGATAATGTGAAAGCTTTCACCTCCTATGTGAAAGCCAATCCCGGCAAGGTGAGCTTCGCCTCTTACAGTGCAGGCACCACATCGCATTACGCGGGCATGATCCTCAATCAGAAAGACGGGCTAGATATGCAGCACGTGCCTTTCGCGGGCTCGCCACCGGCATTGCAGCAACTCATGGGCGGGCAAATTCAAGTGATGTTTGACGGCATCGTGACTTCCATGCCACAGGTCAAAGCGGGCAAGCTCAAAGCTTATGGCGTGGCGGCCAAAACACGCTCAGCGCATTTACCCGATGTGCCCACCATGACGGAGCTGGGCTACCCCGAGCTGGTATTTGGCAATTGGCTGGGCGTGATTGCATCCAATGCTTTGCCTGCTGACATCACCGCAAAAATCAATGCGGCAGTGATCAAAGCTGCTGATGCTCCTGCGATCAAAACGCGCTTGCAAGCCGCTGGCTTTGAGCCGAACACACCAGCAACATCAGCAGAACTCTCGCAAGGCTTGAAGGCTGATTTCGAGCGCAATGCAGCCATCGTGAAGCGCTTTGATATTAAGCTGAACCAATAAGGTTTTCAAAATGACTACCTCAGTGATCACCCTTGGCACGCTGCGGGTGCTGCCCCTGACTTGCGCGCTCGGCGCTGAAATCCAAGGTTTGCAGCTCAGCGATGCGGCGCACAGCGATGATCTGTTTGCGCAGGTCAAAGCCTTGCTCTTGGAATACAAGGTGCTGTTTCTGCGCAATCAAACTCTGAGCCGCGCTGAACATGTGAGATTTGCGCGGCGATTTGGCGATCTAGAAAGTCACCCTGTCGCGGGCTCTGATCCAGAGAACCCCGGCCTCGTCCGCATCTACAAATCGCCCGAGCAGCCCAATGATCGCTATGAAAACTCTTGGCATGCAGATGGCACCTGGCGCGAGAAGCCATCCATGGGAGCCGTGCTGCGCTGCGTGGAATGCCCACCGGTGGGAGGCGACACGATGTGGGCGAATATGGCATTGGCTTATGAAAATCTGCCTGCACAGATGAAGGCGCAAATCGCGGGATTGTGCGCTCGCCACAGCATTGAAGCCACGTTTGGCGCGGCCATGCCATTAGAGAAGCGCTTGGCACTTAAAGCGCAGTTTCCAGATAGCGAGCATCCCGTGGTGCGCACGCATCCTGAAACGGGCGAGAAGCTGCTTTTCGTCAACGGCTTCACCACGCATTTCACTAACTATCACACCCCCGCCAATGTGCGCGTCGGCCAAGATTTCACCTCTGGCACAAGTGCGCTCTTGCAGTACCTGATTGCTCAGGCCGCGATTCCCGAATACCAGGTGCGATGGCGCTGGAGCGCAGACGCGGTCGCGATTTGGGACAACCGCTGCACCCAGCATTACGCCGTGATGGACTACCCGCCCTGCCACCGTAAGATGGAACGCGCAGGGATCGTCGGCGATATACCTTTTTGAAAGTGAACGATGAATTTCCTAGATGGGCATTTGATGCCCGAGAACCAACCCCCACTCGTGATCACCGCCGCGCCCTATGCGCCTTCTTGGATTCCTTCGGATTTCACGGAAGACATCCCCGTGACGATGGAAGAGCAAATCCAGAAGGCGGTGGATTGCTACAACGCAGGCGCGGCCGTGTTGCATCTGCATGTGCGCGAGCTCGATGGCAAGGGCAGCAAGCGCATTTCTAAATTCAATGAGCTGATTGCTGGCGTGCGCTCGCGCTGCCCACAGATGCTGATTCAAGTGGGCGGCTCGATTTCGTTTGCACCCGAGAGCGATGGCGCAGCCGCCAAGTGGCTGTCTGACGATACACGCCACATGCTCGCCGACCTTGATCCCAAGCCCGATCAAGTGACGGTGACGGTCAACACCTCGCAAATGAACATCTTGGAGCACATGTCGTATGAAGACATCGCAGGCACCTCCATGGACGACCCCACCATCTATCACGCCTACAAGGAAATGACGGTGCCTGCTCAGCCTGGCTGGGTGGAGGAGCATATCCGCCGCCTCAGCGCCGCTGGCTTGCAAAGTGCCTTCCAGTGCTACAACATCAACAGCTTTGAATCCGTCGAGCGCTTGATCCGCCGTGGCATTTACAAAGGCCCACTGGTGCTCAATTGGGTGGCCATCAGCGGCGGCATGGATCAACCAAATCTTTATAACCTTGCTAATTTCGTACGTGCCGTGCCCGATGGTGCCATGCTTACTGTGGAAAGCTCCATGCGCAATGTGCTGCCGATCAACATGATGGGCATCGCCATGGGTTTGCACGTGCGCTGCGGCATTGAAGACAATTTGTGGCAACAAGACCGTCAAGCCAAGATGAGTACCGTGCGCCAAGTGGAGCAGTTGGTGCGCATGTCGCGTGATTTTGGTCGTGCGATTGCAGATGGCCCGACGGCCAAGAAGCTGTGCAAGATCGGCCAGTTTTATGAGACGACAGAGGAGACACTGGCTGCTAACGGCTTTGCGCCGAATCCGCCCGGAGGCCATCAAGGCTACCTGCGCAAGTGGGAACATCTCACTTCAGAAGAGAAGGCCGCAGCATGACCACCGCACACAGATTCCGTTTTTACGAAACAGGCGGTGCTGAGGTCTTGCACTGGGAAACCGCCGAGCTCGCCGAGCCCGGCCCCGGCCAAGCACGCGTACGCCACACGGCTATCGCCGTGAACTTCATCGACATTTATTTCCGCACTGGTGTCTATCCCGCTGCTTTACCCAGCGAGCTGGGCAGCGATGCCGTGGGTATTGTCGAGGTGATTGGCGAAGGCGTGACGGACATCGCCGTGGGCGACCGTGTGGGCTATCTCATTGGCCCGCAAGGCGCGTACAGCGATGTGCGCGTCATGCCCGCTGCCGTCCTCATCCGCTTGCCTGATGCGATCCCCGATCAAACCGCCGCCACGCTGATGATGAAAGGCATGACGGCGCAATACCTGTTTCGCCAAGTCTATCCATTGAAAGGCGGTGAGACGATTCTGTATCACGCTGCCGCTGGCGGCGTGGGGCTCTTGGCCTGCCAGTGGGCGCGTGCAATTGGCGTGCGCATGATCGGCACAGTGAGCACGGATGCCAAGGCCGAGGTCGCACGAGCCAACGGCTGCACGGAAGTGATCGTCACCTCAAAAGAAGACACAGTGCAGCGCGTGAAAGATTTGACGGATGGCAAAGGCGTGGCCGTCGTCTTCGATTCTGTGGGCAAAGACACACTGCAAATCTCGTTGAACTGCCTGCAACCACGCGGCACGTTGGTCAGCAACGGCACCAGCTCCGGGCCCGTGGTGATCGACACCATGCAACTCGCCGCCAAAGGCTCGCTCTGGGTCACGCGCCCGGCGATGATGCATTACATCCAACCTAGAGCTCACATGCTGGCCATGGCCGATGAGGTGTTCGGCATGGTGACTTCGGGCAAAATCAAAAGCGAGGCTGGTCAAACCTTCGCGCTTGATCATGCTGCGCAGGCGCACCGGCTGCTGGAGAGCCGCCAAACCGTGGGGGCAACGGTTCTTCTGCCTTAATTGCATGCGTTTTTGTCACGAATGCAGAAACCTTGAGGTTATTAATCATCGAATCAGTTTGCAATACAGTCTGATGGATGGAAAAACCCCGTGCAGTCTTGTTTGATGCCTACGGCACCTTGTTTGATGTGTACAGCGTGAGTCTGGCTGCTGAGCAGTGGTTTCCGGGGCGCGGCAAGCAGCTGGCGCAGGTATGGCGTGATAAGCAGATTGAATATTCACGGCTGCTCACCACCTGCAACCACGGTGCACATTACGAGCCGTTTTGGAGCGTGACGGAAAAAGCGCTGCGATATGCTATTGAATTCATAGCATATAATGCCCATTCTATGCCGGCTAACAGCCAGTCTGGCTCTAAAAATGATGCTTTGGATCAGCATCAAGCCAGCTCCACCTTGATGGATGAATACCGGCATCTCACGGCCTATCCTGAAAACCGTGAAGTGCTGAGCGAACTCAAGCGTCGCGGCATCGTGACCGGCATCCTTTCCAACGGCGATCCGGCCATGCTCGACGTGGCGGTGAAATCTGCTGGGTTGCAAGATGTGCTCGATCACGTCATCAGCGTGGACAGCATTCGCAAATACAAAACCCACCCCGATGCCTACGCACTCGGCTCAAACGCCACTGGCCTGCAACCCAAGCAAATGCTTTTCGTCAGCTCCAACGGCTGGGACGCGCTGGCCGCCACTTGGTATGGCTACCGCACGCTTTGGGTCAACCGCAACAACTTGCCGCAAGAAGAAATCGGCCCCGCGCCCGAGCGTGTAGGCGCGAGCTTGCGGGATGTATTTTCGTTTTTCTAATGTTTATGAAAATAAAAAGTCAACTTCAGG
Source organism: Variovorax sp. (assembly GCA_031388245.1). GTDB lineage: Bacteria > Pseudomonadota > Gammaproteobacteria > Burkholderiales > Burkholderiaceae_C > JANMDU01. Next base: position 10,344 of record JANNED010000143.1, on the reverse strand, counting down.
AACGCGAAAGACGCGAAAGTTACGCAAAAATCGCGAAAAATACCAAAAACAGACTTTGATTTCTTTTTTGCGTCTTTCGCGTAACTTTCGCGTTTTTCGCGTTCCGGATATTTCTCCGATCTTTGCAACCTAGCCCCTTTGAAATTTCACCATGACCAACCGCACCCAAAAACACACCCTCCAAGTCGCCACCAACCTCTGCGATTTCATTGAGAAACAAGTCCTGCCAGCTACGGGCCTCAAGGCCGATAAGTTTTGGAAAGGTTTCGATGCCATCGTGCAAGACCTCGCACCAAAGAACATCGCTTTGCTGGCTGAGCGTGATCGCATTCAAGTGGAAATGGACCAATGGCACACCGCCAACCCAGGCCCTGTAGCATCTGGCAAACCCATGGCCGCGTATCAAAAGTTTTTGGCCAAGACGGGCTATCTCGTCCCCGAGCCTAAAAAGCTCAAAGTCACCACGAAAAATGTCGATGCCGAGCTCGCTACCCTCGCCGGCCCGCAACTCGTCGTGCCGATCTTGAACGCCCGCTATGCGCTCAATGCCGCCAACGCACGCTGGGGCAGTTTGTATGACGCGCTGTATGGCACGGATGCGATCTCGGAGGCGAACGGATTGAACAAAGGCCCGGGCTACAACCAAGCGCGCGGTGCGGAAGACGTGCGCCAAGGCCGCTATATGCTGGATCAATGTGCGCCACTTTCCAAGGGCTCACATTCTGATAGCAAGCTTTATAGCGTTTATGCCGGCAAACTGATCATTTCTCTTCAAAATGGCGGTTCCACCACACTGAAGGATGCCAAGCAATTCATCGGCTACCAAGGCTCTGCCGCCGCACCGACTGCGATCCTTTTGCAACACAACGGCCTGCATCTGCACGTCAGCATCGACAAAACCCACCGCATCGGCAGCACCGATGCAGCCGGCGTGGCCGACATCGTGATGGAATCGGCGCTTTCCACAATTTTAGATTTAGAAGACTCCGTAGCCGTGGTCGATGCAGACGACAAAGTGCTCGCGTACAGCAACTGGCTCGGCATTTTGGATGGCACGCTCACCGAGAGCTTTGACAAAGGCGGCCAGACTTTGAAGCGCGGCCTGAATTCAGATCGCGTTTATGTGAAGCCCTCGGGCAAAGGCGAAGTCAAACTCCACGGCCGCAGCCTGCTGTTCCTGCGCAACGTTGGTCATCTGATGACGAATCCAGCGATTCTCTACACCGCCAAAGACGGCAGCGTTAAAGAAATCCCAGAAGGCATTTTGGATGCGGTCGTCACCACCACGATTGCCTTGGTCGATCTGCAAAAAAAGAAATCGCATCCGTATCGCAACAGCCGCACCGGCAGCGTCTACATCGTCAAACCGAAAATGCATGGCCCCAAAGAAGTAGGCTTCGCTGATGAACTCTTTGGCCGCGTAGAAAAATTGCTTGGCTTAAACCAAAGCACCGTCAAGCTCGGCATCATGGATGAAGAGCGCCGCACCAGCGCCAACCTCAAAGCCTGCATCGCTGCAGCCAAGAGCCGAGTCGCCTTCATCAACACCGGCTTCCTCGACCGCACCGGCGACGAGATGCACACCTGCATGCTCGGCGGCCCCGTGATGCGTAAGGGCGATATGAAATCATCCGCTTGGCTCGCCGCTTATGAGAAAAACAACGTCATCGTTGGCCTGCAAAGCGGCTTGCGCGGCAAGGCGCAAATCGGCAAAGGCATGTGGGCCATGCCCGATTTGATGGCCGCCATGCTCCAGCAAAAAGTGGCGCAGCCGCTCGCTGGCGCGAACACCGCTTGGGTGCCGAGCCCCACCGGCGCCACGCTGCACGCGATTCACTACCACCAAGTCAACGTGCCTGCGCTGCAAAAGCAAATGGAAAAGGCCATCGCCAAGCAAGATGCCAAAGCCATCCGCAAAGACACGCTCGACAAGTTGCTTCAATTCCCCGTGGTCGCGAAAGCCGATTGGACGATGGAAGACAAACAAAAAGAGCTCGACAACAACGCCCAAGGCATCCTAGGCTACGTCGTGCGCTGGGTCGATCAAGGCGTAGGTTGCTCGAAAGTGCCCGATATCAACGGCATCGGCCTCATGGAAGACCGCGCCACGCTACGCATCAGCAGCCAACACATGGCCAATTGGCTGCACCACGGCGTGGTCACCGAGGCGCAAATCAAAGAAACCTTGAAGCGCATGGCCAAGGTGGTGGACGGCCAAAACAAAGGTGACCCGCTCTACAAAAACATGGCTGGCAACGAGGGCGGCGCAGCCTACCAAGCCGCTTGCGACCTCGTCTTCAAAGGCAAAGAGCAACCCAGCGGCTACACCGAGCCACTGCTGCATGCTTGGCGTTTGAAGGTGAAGACAGCGGCTTGATACACCGGGCTGCACAGGCGCAGGATTTACTATAAATTCAATAGCACACTACGCAGATTCTATGCCGGCAATTCACTGATTTCGGCATAAATACTCATCAAAAAGGCATCCTCGGATGCTTTTTTCAATTCACACTGCGGTTCATCAGATCGCGCCTGATGTGAGCGCCGCATACATGGCTCGGATGCAAGAGCAGGCCTCGCTTCAAACCGCTCTGAGATGAGCGCTCACCTGTAGAGTGGCTGGCTTGCGCAGGCTGGCGCGGCGCGCTCAGAGACAAGCATTCTCTGGCGCAACAGCAACTTGGCTTTCATGTTGGAGTTCTTGGCAACAACCAGCACGGCTGCCCATCTATCCAACAGCTCTCATGCCGGGTTATCAATATCCACAAACTCATGCGCCAGCCCAAGCTGCAGCGCCACATGTGCGGCCACGGCGGGTGCGCCATAGCGCTCGCTGGCATGGTGGCCGCAAGCGATGTAGCTCACGCCCATCTCGCGAGCGTAGTGCGCCTGCGGCTCGGAGATCTCACCCGTGATGTAGACATCCGCGCCAGCGGCGATCGCTGCCTCAAAATAACCCTGCGCGCCGCCGGTACACCACGCTACTTTTTTAATAGCACCTTGTGCAGCATCTATGCCGGCAATCTGCCGATTTAGCTTCAAGCTGACATGATCGACTAACGCCTGATAACTGGGACACTCAGTGTGCCCAAGCCAGCCCAGATCCTGCTCGCCAAAGCGGCCAAACTCGCCGTTGTCTTGGGGTGTAAAACCAAGCAACTTCCCAAGCTGCGCGTTGTTACCCAATGTGGGATGTGCATCGAGCGGCAAATGGTAGGCATACAGATTGATGTTATGCGCCAGAAGTTTTTGCAAGCGCTGTTTCATCCAACCCGTTACTCTTCCATCCTGCCCACGCCAAAACAGCCCGTGGTGTACAAAAATCGCATCCGCGCCACGCTCAATCGCCGCTTCAATCAAAGCCAGAGATGCCGTCACGCCTGAGACGATTTTTTTAACTTCCGCCTTGCCCTCCACCTGCAAACCATTGGGCCCATAGTCTTTGAAGCGCTCAGGTTGCAAGAGCTGGTTGAAGACATCTGTGAGTTGTTCGCGGGTGGTCATGGCTTGAAAGCTGGCAGGTGGTTTCTCCATCATAGACGCAGTGCGATTGAAGCCACAAACATCCCGTGCAGCGCCTTAATATCATCTTCATCGTGGCTAACAAAAAATTTAGCGCAAGCTGGTCATCAACGCATTTTCTGCCTGCATCCACAGCGCTACATGCTCAGGCAAATCTTGTGCCACAAACGGCCTGCCCGCTTTTGCATAAGAGGATGCATTGGGCACCAAGCCTTGCCGGCCGACCGCTGTGCCTTTCATGTATCCCGCAGCGCAAAGTGTGCCATCTTGTCTGCGAAATTCAAAGCGAGAGTAATTCCAATATTCGTCTGCTGCATCCAGTGTGAAGCTCAAGCTGTACTTTTCAAATGGTTGCAAGCCTTTGCGGTATGTGATGAAAGAGCCGCCTGACATCGGTTTCCAACTGTTCTTGAGCATGGCCTGCGCGAAGCCGGTGCGCACGAAATATTCGATCAACATCAAATCGACCACCGTCAAATACCGTCCATTGTTCATGTGGCCATTGATATCAATGTCATTCGGCCACACGCGCAGTTGCCGAATGATCGTTTCACCCGGCAGAATGCGCGGCAAGCGACAAGTGCGCAACAAAGCCCAGATGAGTCGCAGGTAGAGGTTCATGGCTCGCCTTTATTTGGTTCGATAACGAACATTATAGTTCTTTATCGAACAATACACAGGGTGCACGTTACACTCAAGCCATTGATCATGGCCGCCAAAAATCCACGCAATCCATCCAGCAAAAGCGCACCAGAGCCCAGCGCAGAGGCCGTACGCTCATGGATCTCTGTCGTGCGTGCTTACAACCTCTGCGATGCTCTGCTCGCGCGTGAGCTCGCGGCGATTGGCCTGCGCAATCCCGAGTACGAAATCTTGGCTCATTTACTGCGCGAGCCCGGCCTGTCTCAACAAGCGCTGGCTGAGCGCTGCTTCACAGCCAAGAGCCACATGTCGGCTTTGCTCTCCGGCATGCAAGAGCGCGGCTGGCTTCGCCGCGAGAGCCATCCCCAAGATGCGCGCGCCAAGCGCTTGTATTTAGAGCCGGCAGGAATCGTGATCGCTGAGCGCAGCAAGCTGATTCAAGCCGACGTGGTGAAAACCATGGCTCAAGCCATCTCCAGCGAACAGATGAGCCAAGTACACGTTGCCATGGTGGCTGTGAGCACCGCACTTGAAATTCAGCTTAAAGCGCCGCCCTCACAAGCAACTTAACAATCCCTTGCGATAATCACGCTATGCGCAAAATTTGGCTTCTTTTTTCTCAGGCTGTCACCGTGTTGCTGGCGGCCTATTTCGTTGTGGCTACCCTCAAGCCCGATTGGCTGGGACGTGCACCGCGCATGAGTTTTGGCAGCGCATCCACGTCTGGCCTGATACCCGTGATGGAAGCGCCCACTGCGATTGCGGGAGCTGCTCCCGCAGGCAGCTACAGGGCTGCCGCGCAAAAGGCGTCTGCAGCCGTGGTCAGCATCGCCACGGCGACGGCGGCTAAAGCCAACCCGCGCGCCAACGATCCATGGTTTAAATTTTTCTTCGGCGATCAGCCCCAACAGCAGCAAAGCGGCTTGGGCTCGGGCGTGATTGTGAGCCCCAGTGGATTCGTGTTGACCAACAACCATGTGGTCGAAGGAGCGGATGAAATCGAAGTCACCTTAAACGATGGGCGCAAAGCCAAGGCCAAAATCATCGGCACCGATCCTGAGACAGATTTGGCACTGCTCAAAATCGAGCTGGCCAATCTCCCCGTGATCGTGCTCGGCAGCTCGGATGCGGCGCAGGTGGGCGATCAGGTGCTGGCCATTGGCAACCCGTTTGGCTTGGGGCAAACCGTCTCTGCCGGCATCGTGAGCGCGCTCGGCCGCAACCAGCTCGGCATCAACACCTTTGAGAATTTCATTCAAACCGATGCCGCGATCAACCCCGGCAACTCAGGCGGTGCATTGGTTGACGTGAGCGGTAATTTACTGGGCATCAACACCGCCATTTACAGCCGCTCGGGCGGCAACATGGGCATTGGCTTTGCCATCCCCGTGTCGACTGCCCGCATGGTGATGGACGGCTTGGTCAAAGACGGCCAAGTCACGCGCGGCTGGATCGGCGTGGAGCCGCAAGAGCTCACGCAAGAATTGGCTGAAACTTTCAACCTGAAAACCGCTGGTGGAAATCTACAAGGCGTGATCATCACCGGCGTGTTGCAAGGCGGGCCCGCCGCCAAAGCTGGCATTCAGCCCGGCGATGTGATCACCGCCGTTGCAACCAAGCCCGTAGCCAACGTACCCGAGCTGCTGGCCAACGTCGCCGCCATCAAACCCGGCAGCAGCACCAAGTTCAGCGTGCGCCGGGCAGATAAATCATTAGAGATGGATGTAACGCCCGCACCGAGACCGAAGAGGCCGGTGCAGCAACAGCGCTGATGGCCGCGCAACTCAGGCCTGCGCCATCAAATTTACAAACGGCTTCGTACTTTTCCAGCGATAAGCGCCAAAGTCGCGCTGATCGGTGGTGAGAATCCGGCCATGACCTAAATGCTCGGCCAACAACACCAACGAGGCATCGGCTAGATCCATGGGCAGTTTGGCATATTTTTTCATGAGTGCTGGGATTTTGCGAGCTGGTTCGCTCGGAATATCCCAGATCAAGATGCTGCCGTGCGTGATCTCGTGCATGAAATCTTGCTTTGCAGTGTCGCTCAATCGATCTGCTAGCAAATGGCAGGTTTCAGTGATCACTGGCCATGTTGTTATCCAACCATCTCGCACTGTGTCAACCCAGCGTTTTGCTGTAGTGTGATGCTCGTCTTGTCGATCAGACAACGCAAAAAAGTAGCCGGTATCAATTGCAATCATTTGCGCAATTTTTTCTGTGATGCTACTGCTGCGCTCGCTTTGGAAGAATTCAACGGGAATTTTTTGTCTAGTGCTTCTGCATAAGCCTGCTTGTAATTCACAGACAAATTGGCATCTCCCAAATCATATGCTCCAATGTGTTTGCTGAAATATTTGAGCACGGGCTCGTCAGGCTTGGCATGCTGCTTGTAGAGCGCATCAATGCCTTTGCGCAGCACGTCGCTGGTGGACGCGCCTAAGCGCGTGACCAAGTATTCAAGTTGCTGGGCAGTAGAGGGTTCTAGGCGAGCAGTGATGCGCATGGCTGACTCCGAATTTGTCTGACATTGTATGACAAATCAAGGGTTCGCGTCTATTTGACCCACCCAACTCAACCGTTCAATTCATCAGCCCCACTCATCAGCATTCTTTTGCGCCGCCGCAAAATCCAAATCGCCTGAATAAATCGCGCGGCCGCAGATCACGCCTTCGATGCCTTCTTGCTCTACAGCGCAAAGCTTTTCGATGTCTTGGATGTTGGAGAGGCCGCCGGATGCGATAACGGGGATGCTGCTCGAATTCGCGAGCTTAACGGTGGCTTCGATGTTGATCCCGCTGAGCATGCCATCTCGTCCAATGTCGGTGTAGATGATGGAATCCACGCCGTAGTCTTCGTATTTTTTGGCGAGATCGGCCACATCGTGGCCGGTGAGTTTGCTCCATCCGTCGGTGGCGACTTTGCCGTCTTTCGCGTCCAGCCCGACGATGATGTGGCCGCCGAAGGCGGTGCAGGCATCTTGCAGGAAGCCGGGGCTTTTGATGGCGGCGGTGCCGATGATCACGTAGCTCAATCCTGCGTCCAAGTAGCGCTCGATCGTGTCGAGATCGCGGATGCCGCCGCCGAGCTGCACGGGAATGTCTTGCCCGCCCGCGTCTGCATGGGCGCGAATGGCTTTCAAGATGCCTTTGACAGCAACGAGGTTTTGCGGCTTGCCGGCGAATGCGCCATTTAAATCGACCAAATGCAAGCGGCGCGCGCCAGCGTCGATCCAGCGCTGCGCCATCTCAACGGGGTCTCCAAACACAGTGGATTGCTCCATATCGCCTTGTTTGAGGCGCACGGCTTGGCCGTCTTTGAGGTCAATGGCGGGAATCAAAATCATAGTGAATACCTAATACCGGACGCGAGAAATACCGAAGGCATTTTGACGCTGACGCTACTGCTCATGCGTTGTGATGCGTGGATTAGGGTTTCCAGGTTAAGAAGTTTTTGTAGAGCTGCAAGCCCTGTGTAGAGCTTTTTTCTGGGTGGAACTGCGTGGCGAAAATGTTATCTCTTGCCAGCGCCGCTGTAAAGGGGCTGCCGTAATCGGCTTCGCCTGCGCTGTGCAGCCTAGATGCGGGGCGGGCATAGAAGCTGTGGACGAAATAAAACCAGCTTTGGTCTTCAACGCCTGCGTAGATGGGGTGCGGCAGAGTCTGACGCACCCGATTCCAGCCCATTTGCGGCACTTTGAAACGGCTGCCATCCGGCTGCAAGCGGCCTTGCAGCTCAAATTTATGCACTTGGCCGGGGATCAGCCCCAAGCCCGGCGTGTCTTGCTCATCAGAATGATCGAGCAGCATTTGCATGCCGACGCACACGCCAAACATGGGTTTGTTGGCCGCAGCCTCTAACACGGCTTCTTGCAGCCCAGAATCCTTCAAGCAAGCCATGCAATCGCGCATCGCGCCTTGGCCGGGCAACACGATGCGCTCAGCGGCCCGCACTTCTTCTGGGCGCTGCGTGATGAGCACCTCAAATTTGGTGCCCTGCGCTGTTGCCTTCACCGCATTGGCCACCGAGCGGAGATTGCCCATGCCGTAATCGACGACGGCAACAGTAGGAGCAGACGATACTGACATGCTATATATTTAGTAGCGAACTATGTAGATTCTATGCCGGCGATTGATCTGAAAAGCTTCAAAACTGTGAGGGCGGATTACAAACTGCCCTTGGTCGAAGGAATCACTCCCGCATTACGCGGATCCAGCGCAAGCGCCATGCGCACAGCGCGTGCAAAGGCTTTGAAGATCGTCTCGCACTGGTGATGCGCGTTGTCGCCCTTCAAATTGTCGATGTGCAGCGTGCATTGCGCATGGTTCACAAAGCCTTGGAAGAATTCATAGGCCAGCTGCGTGTCAAAGCCGCCAATCGCGCCACTTTTGAAATCCACAGCCATGTGCAAACCGGGGCGGCCAGAAAAATCCACCACCACTCGGCTGAGCGCTTCATCCAGCGGCACATAAGCATGCCCATAGCGCCAAATGCCCGCCTTGTCGCCAACAGCCTGCGCCACCGCTTGGCCTAGCGTGATGCCTACATCCTCCACCGTGTGATGCCCGTCAATGTGCAAATCACCTTTTGCGTGGATGCTCAAATCGATCAAGCCATGCCGCGCGATCTGATCGAGCATGTGATCAAAAAAGCCAATGCCGGTTTGCAGATCGGCTTTGCCTGTGCCGTCAAGATTGACAGCCACAGTGATTTGGGTTTCTTTGGTGTTGCGGGTAACGGTGGCGGTGCGCATGTGCTTATTGTCGCAGGTTGAGCGGGTTGAATTACGCGGTTTCAGTCCACGGGTTGAGCAGTTCGCAGCCTGTGTCTTCAAAATGCTTGGTGTTGCGGGTGACGAGGGTGAGGCGATGCGTTAAGGCTGTGGCGGCGATCAAAATATCCATATCAGCTTGTGAACGCCCTATACGTTGCAGTTCATGCCGCGTCTGGCCAAATTGACGCCACACGTCAACATTTGTGCCGATGATTCTCTCCGCCATCTGTTTGGTTAGAACATCACACCAAGATTGCAGATGCCGCTTTTTCGCGCTTGACGGCATACGATACAGCCCATACTCGATCTCTCCAATGGTCACGCCACACATGACACATTGATCAATGTGAGCGACAAGCCATCGCGCAACATGCTGATCGGGCTTGGGCAGCACTGACTCGGAGACAACATTGGTATCGAGCAGCCACAACACACTTGCTTTCATGCTGGTCTCAAGCTCACTCAAAAACTGAAATATCTTTGCGGCTGCTGCGTTCAGGCAGCTCAAGCTCTGGCCCCGGCGGCAGATCAAACAGCCTCATGAAATGTTGGCCAAAATTCGTTTGCGGTGACTTCCGCGTCAGCCGCTTGATTCGCCCACTTGCATCCAGCGGCACAATCTGCACCACCGGTTTGCCATGGCGTGTGACGATTTGCGGGCCTTCGGTGAGGCTCAACTCGACCAATTCACTAAAGCGGTTTTTTGCTTCTTGAAGCTGCCAAGTGTGTTGCATGATGGCCTCCCAGGGCATTAATCTAGCCTGAATTATACTCAATCGAGAAAATTCTGGCTAGACTCCTCAAGTTTCAGCCAGTGCAGCGAGCATTTTGGCGTTTTCAGCCGGTGTGCCCACAGTAAGCCGCAGGCAGTTTTTCAATAGTGGATGCATTTTGGTAATGTTCTTCACCAAAATGCCTTGCGCTTTGAGGTGTGCGAAAGCTGCATCGGCATCTGGCATGCGAACGAGGATCATGTTGGCATCAGACTTGAAAGCGTGCATGCCCGAGAGTTGATTGATTGCTTCCAAAAGCATAGCACGCTGCGCAATAATCATGCCGGCTTGAAGCCTAAAAGCCTCTGAATTCTCTAGTGCAAACAAAGCGCATTCGGCATTCAACACGCTCACGTTATAGGGCGGGCGCAGCTTGTCAATCTCGTTGATCAGCGCTTGCGGGCCGCACATGTAGCCCAGCCGCACACCGGCCAAGCCGAATTTGCTGAGCGTGCGCATCAGCAGCACATTGGCATTCGCCGCTGGGTTGGCTTTGATCTCATCCATCCAACTTTTGCTACTAAACGGCTGATACGCCTCATCCATCACGACCATGCCGCCATAGGCTGCGCAAGCCGCAATAATTTTGCGGATGACGCCTGCATCCCAAAGGTTGGCCGTAGGATTGTTGGG
>JANNED010000138.1:0-1766 GCA_031388245.1 Variovorax sp. | reverse complement strand
GTGGCCAGCACACAGCCCGTGGCTTGCCTTGAGATTGATGTGACGCAGGGCACAAACACCGTGCAAGAAAAGCAGCAATTTGTGAGTGAAGCGCATGCCCTGCTGCAAAGTTTGCTGGGGGCTCTGCACGAAGCCAGCTATGTGATTGTGCGCGAGCTGCCAGCGAGCGACTGGGGCTACTGTGGCTTGACACAACACTTGAGGCAAGCTCAGCGCCGCTCTCACGAGCAAAATGCATCTTCACCCACAGAGCCTCAGGTCGAATTGGCGTTAGTCGCGTAAGTCGATCTGTGTTGCTTCTGCTCGCATATCCGTCCTGCAAATGCGTGGCTCTTACGTTATGCTGAGCAGATGTCTGAGACACCCTCCTCTTCACCCAAATTCACCGGCTTAGAAAGCGAAGTCGCCGCTTTGCTTGATCACGATATGGCCGAGGTGGCGCGCAAAAATCCGGGGCGCTTTTGGCTGGCCTTGGCGGTGATCTCGGCCATTATTTTGATGGGCTTGTCTGCTTGGCGGCAAGGTTGGTTCACACCCACCTCGAATGTATTTGTGGAGCTGCCGGGCGCCAGCGGGGTACAAATTGGCACGCCGGTGCGATTGAAGGGCTTCAAGATTGGTGATGTGGACAACATCGAGCTCGATGCGCAACTCAATGTGCGGGCGCGCCTGCGCATTGCCTCCGAAAGATTGCCCTTGCTCGGCTTTGATGCCAGCGCTCGCTTTGGGCGAGATGGGCCACTGGGCGGCAAATACATTGATCTCTTGCCCGGTGATCGCGCCGGCAAGCGCTTGGTCGCTGATGCGATGCTGCCGATGGATGTGGGCAACGAGCTTGAAGATGTGATGGGCACAGTCAAAGTGGCTGTAGAAAAACAGGCTGTGGCTATCAGCAAAATGGAGCCGATTCTTGACGACACGAAAAAACTCACGGGCGAAGCGGCCGAGATGCGCAAAGACATTCGCTCCTCTGTGACCACGGTGCTTGCCAACATGGAAGCCATGAGCAGCCAGCTCAAAGCCATGGGTACTTCAGCGGGCAATGTGGCACAGCGCCTCGATAAAGACAGCGTGACGCTGATGCAAGACGTGGGCAAAATCACCGCCCAAGCCGAAGCCGCCGCCACTTCCGCGAAAAACAGCTTGGCCGCACTTGAAAAAGAGATGCCACCGACTTTGAACCAAGTCAAAGAAGCACTCACTAGCATGCAAACATCTGCGGACAACATCAAAACCATCACCAACGATGTCAAGCAAATGGTCGATGAGATCAAAGGCGATGTGCCGCCTGCCGTGCGCGCTGCGCGCAGAGCGGCGCAAGATGCCGCTGTGATCACTGATGGCGCGAAGAAGACTTGGCCGGTATCGACCTTTGTGAAAAATTCAACACTGCCCAAAAGTGCGACACCTACGACTGCTGAATCAACGACTGCCACAACACCGCCCCCCGCACCCATCCCTGCGCCAACCCCTGCGCCCATGCCCACGCCACCACCAGTGCCAGCACCAGCGCCATGACTTCAAAAGCGCCGCTCACCACACAGGCGCCCAGGCCCATCAGGCTCAGCGTGAATGCGCTGCTGGTCTCGCCACTGCGCGTGCGCTGGGATGCTCTCTGTGGCCTATGGCGATACAACGGCTGCTGGCGTTTGCCCGCCATTCGCCAGCGCATCACCAACGAATTGCATCGCGAGCTCAATGAGACGATGCCTATTGTGTTGATCCTCTCGCTGATCGCTGCGATTTTGATCTTCATCGTGTTGCCC
>JANNED010000108.1:0-1806 GCA_031388245.1 Variovorax sp. | reverse complement strand
CGAGATCCAAGGCTCGGCCAAGGTTGCCATCATCGGCGCTACGGTGGCGCAGCAGCTTTTTGGCGATGCCGATCCGATTGACCAAACCATCCGCGTGAAAAAAGTGCCAGTGATGATCATTGGCGTGTTGGCCAGCAAGGGGCAAAATTCGCTCGGCCAAGATCAAGACGATGTGGTGATGGTGCCAATCTCCACCTATCGCAACCGCATCCAAGGCGGCACGCCAGGCAAGCTCAAGCGCATTGGCTCGATCAGCGTGAAAGTTAAAGAAGGCCAAAGCATGAAGGTGGCCGAAGACAACATCAAAGACTTGCTGCGCCAGCGCTTCAAAGTGCAGCCGGGCGCGGATGATCCATTCAGCGTGCGCAACCTCACTGAAATGCTGCAAGCGCAAGAGGCCTCAAGCCGCATCATGACGCTTTTGCTCGCAGCCGTAGCAGGCATCAGCCTGATCATCGGTGGCATCGGCATCATGAATATTATGCTTGTCAGCGTGACCGAGCGCACTCGCGAAATCGGTTTGCGCATGGCTGTTGGCGCAAGGGGCAAAGACATCCTCGCCCAATTCCTCATCGAAGCCGTCACGCTCTCGATCATCGGCGGCGCGATTGGCGTGGGCATAGGCGCGATCGCCACCTGGGCGGTGGGCAATTTTGCGGGTTGGCAAGTGAGCATGACCGCCTCATCCATCTTCCTCGCGGTCGGCTTCTCAGCCTTCGTCGGTATCTTTTTCGGCTTTTATCCAGCGCGCAGAGCTTCTAAGCTGCTGCCGATTCAGGCGCTGCGATACGAGTAATTTAGCATTCATTTTATTGAATGCTTTCTCATCAGTTCTGATGAGGCCACGAGTGCTTTTTTACTAAAAAGCCACAAGACGTATCGAGGCATAACAAAATGCTGGCTTTGTAGCCGTTTCCTCCACAGAATGAGGGACGACGCATCATCGCGCTGCCCCTAGCATGAGCCCTCAGAACAACAACAACACGGATACGCCAAGCGCTGCACAGCCCAGTAGCCCCGCCGCTTTTGACATTGAAGCCTTAAGCCCGCGCCAGCAGCGCGTGGTCTTGGTGTGCGATGTCGTCGAATCCGTGCGCTGGATGGAGCACGATGAAGACAACGCCATTACCCGCTGGAGCCAATTTGCAGCCGCTGTGCGCAGCCGCATTGCGCCGGAGCATGGCGGCGAGGTCATCAAAAGCACGGGCGATGGTCTTATGATGCAATTTCAGGCTGCACCCGGCGCAGTTGCTGCGGCAAATGCTATGCAAAAGATAGCATCTGAGGGCAACCAAGGCTACGCTCCTGAGCGCCAAATGCACCTGCGCATCGGCATCCACCAAACCCAAGCCCGCCGCGATGCGCACGATCTCTACGGCCACGGCGTCAACCTAGCCGCCCGCGTTACCACACTAGCCGGCCCCGGTGAAATCATCGTCACCCCCGAAGTGCGCGACCATTTGACGGATAGCTTGGATGGCGAGATTGAAGATATGGGCGAGTGCTATTTGAAGCACTTGAGCGAGCCGCAGAGGGTGTATCGGGTTGGTCTTTCTTCAGAACAGCATATTCCGGTGCTAATCAAAGCCAAGGAAACACTTAACCTGCCTTGCTTAGCTGTTATTCCATTCAGATGCCTTGACGTCGGCTCACCTCATGATGTGCTGGGTGACGTTTTGTGTGGAAATATGATCGCTCATCTTAGCAAGTCGAAAACAATCAAAGTTCTCAGTCGGCTCTCAACTACCCCATTCAAACAACATTCGTGGGATGCAGTGCTGAACGGGCTTAACTCCCATGCGCAAT
>JANNED010000097.1:0-12419 GCA_031388245.1 Variovorax sp. | reverse complement strand
CCCAACACGCGCACCCAAACAGTGAGCGCCAAGTACGCGATACACAAAACCAAGGCAAAACTTTGTGGCGGCTGCCCCATGACTCGCAGGTACAACAGCAAAAGCAGCAGCACGCCTGCAACCAAAATTCGCGCTGCCATGAAGCCACGCCACAAGCGCGGTAGCCCACTTTCTCTGTCAGACAAATCCAGCCTGTCGGATGCCATCACACTGGAATCGACCAAAGCGCTAAAGCGGCTGGTGGCCTCTTGCATCAAGGCTCTCGCTGCGCCCGATGCGCGAGGCTACAGTAATGATCCTTCCTGCCGGCTAAGGCATCATCTACGGGCAGGTGCACACCACATACTGCACAGCCAACCATGATTTGTGGTGCGCCCGTTGGACGGGTATTTTTTCGCAAAGGCTTTGCAGCAGAATCCTGCCGATCACTCTCACGGTTTTTACGCCACAGCCAAACACCGAGCAACACGACCAAAATAACGACAGCATATTTCATATTGACAGATCACACACTACGCTGAAGCAAGACTTCCAGCACAAAGCGCGAGCCCACATAGGCCAGCAACAAAAGCAAGGCGCTGCCGTACACAAACCGGGCAGCGCGTTTGCCGCGCCAGCCCCATTGCCAGCGCCCAACGAGAAGCAAGCTCATCATGCTCCAAGCCAATACGGAAAAAATCGTTTTGTGATTCCAATGCCAGGCTTTGCCTGCGCCATACAAATCTTCTCCAAACAGCCAACCAGCTAAGAGTGTCCCCGTCAGCAAGACCCATGAAGCCAACACAAAGCCAAACATCAGGCGCTCCAATGTCATCAAAGGCAATCCCACACCGGCATCCTCGCTGCCAGGTTTGGCATGCTTTGGCACAGTACGCATTTGCGCTTCAGCGCGCCGCATCAACCAAGCATGCACAGTGGCCACAGCCAACAAACCATAGGCTGCAACACCCAAAGCACCGTGCAAAGGCATCCATACCGATGCTTTAGCATGCATAGCCATGCCAGGAAATACCAAGCCGATCAGCAATGCCACGCCGCCCAGTGCTGCTAAAGCCCGCCGACTTTGAAGTTGTGGATACAAGCGGCTTTCCACCGCATAAACGGTCAAAACCAGCCAAGCCATGACTGAAATCGCAGGACCAAAACCAAACCGCCCAGAAAACAAGGCCATGCCAAGCACCAGACCGTGTGAGATCCAAGCCAAGGCCAAGCTGCTGGCCACGGCTTGCGGTTTAGGCGCTTTGAGCATTGCGGGCAAAGCATAAGCCACCAATGCCAAGGCAACCAACACCCAAAACCAAGCGGCTTGGGTCACAACAGACTTCCTGTGGATAGAATCATGCTGCTAGTTTACCTTTAGCAAGCGTATTTGGCGCGCACTCGCGAATCTCCTTCCACATCCGTCACACCATGGCCTCAGCCCTCTCCGAACGCTTATCCAAGCTGGTCAAGACGATCAGCGGCCAAGCCCGCATCACAGAATCCAACGTCTCTGACATGTTGCGAGAGGTGCGCATGGCGCTGCTAGAAGCCGACGTGGCGCTTCCTGTCGTGCGCGATTTCATCGCCCGAGTGAAAGAAAAATCTCTTGGCCAAGAAGTGGTGGGCTCGCTCAAGCCCGGCGAGGCCTTGGTGGGCATCGTCAACCGCGAGCTGGTCACCACAATTGGCGAAGGCGTGAGCGACATCAATCTCGCCGCTCAGCCGCCAGCTGTGATTTTGTTGGCAGGCTTGCAAGGCGTGGGCAAAACCACAACCACAGCCAAGCTGGCCAAACACCTGATCACCAAACGCAAAAAGAAAGTGCTCACGGTCTCTGGCGATGTGTATCGCCCCGCTGCGATTGAGCAGCTCAAAACAGTCACGCGACAGGCCGGTGCAGAGTGGTTTCCTTCCTCGCCTGATCAAACGCCAGCCGACATTGCACGCGCTGCAATGGTATACGCCAAAAATCATTATTTTGATGTGCTGCTGTTTGACACCGCTGGCCGATTGGCCATTGACACCCAGCTCATGCAGGAAATCCAGGAACTGCACGGCATTTTGAATCCGGTGGAGACACTCTTTGTCGTTGATGCAATGCAGGGCCAAGACGCGATCAACACCGCCAAAGCTTTCAAAGACGCACTGCCACTGACCGGCATCATCCTGACCAAAACGGATGGCGACTCGCGTGGCGGTGCGGCACTGTCTGTGAAACAGATCACTGGCGTGCCGATCAAGTTTGCTGGCACCAGCGAAAAGATTGATGGCTTAGAAGTTTTTGATGCTGAGCGTTTCGCAGGCCGCATCTTAGGGATGGGCGACATCCTCGCATTGGTTGAGCAAGTCACGCAAAATTTGGACATGGCCGCTGCTCAAAAAATGGCTGAGAAGATGAAGAGTGGTGAAGGCTTTAATCTTCAAGACTTTTTAGAGCAAATCCAGCAGATGAAGAACATGGGCGGACTGTCTAGCTTGATGGACAAGCTCCCCAGCCAGCTCGCTGGCAAAGCATCCGAAGCAGATTTAAACCGCGCAGAGAAAGACATCATCAAGAAAGAGGGCATCATCAACAGCATGAGCGGCAAAGAGCGACGCAACCCCGGTCTGCTGTTTGATGGCAAATCCAAAGCTAGTCGCAAGAGGCGCATTGCGCAAGGTGCTGGCGTGCAGATTCAAGAAGTCAATCGCCTGCTGAACGAATTCGATCAAATGCGCGACATGATGAAAAAGATGAAGGGCGGCGGCATGATGAAAATGATGAAAAAGCTTGGCGGTATGGGTGGCATGAAAGGCATGAATGGTTTGCCGGGCATGGGCGGCGGTCATAAGTTGCCCAATTAATTGCTATAAAAATAGTAGCATACTATGCACGTTTTATAACGGCAAATAGAGTGTTTTCGTAACTATCAATAGCTACGGCCTGCCTTGTAAGCTGCACTACTGCGTGGCGACAGCGCCGTAGCGCTCGCCCACCTAGCCATCGCTTGCCCGGCATGTGCATGTGCGATGGCCAAGCCCAGCGCATCGGCGGCATCTTGGCCTGGCAGGCCGGGCAGCTTGAGCAAGCGCATCACCATTTCTTGCACTTGTCGTTTTGCTGCTTTGCCATGCCCCGCCACAGCTTGCTTCATTTGTAAAGCAGTGTATTCATAAACTGGTTTTTCTAAAGAAACCAGCGCTGTCACGCATGCGCCACGCGCTTGACCCAACAGCAGCGTCGCCTGTGGATTCACATTCACAAACACAATTTCAACCGCTGTTTGATCGGGCTGGTAGGTATTCACCACTTCGCGCACACCCTCGTACAGCACCTTCAATCGAGCTGGCAAATTGCCACGATCCAAGTGCGTGGTGGTGATCGTTCCACTGGCCACATAGTGCAAGCTGCCATGCTCCATCTCCAGCACACCAAAACCAGTGGTTTGCAAACCAGGATCAATGCCAAGAATACGCATCACAGATCAAAATCACAGGCCGAAATACCAACGAACAGAGTGGAAAAAAACCGGTGCAGCAAAGCACAGCGCATCCACACGATCTAACAGCCCGGTTGCCCCTGTGACAGACGGAGCGCCACTCCAATTCGTCACGCCGCGGTCTCGCTTCAAAGCTTTCATCACCAAGTGCCCCAGACTGCCAGCTGTGCAGGCAATCAGAGCCATGGCTAGTGCTTGGCCTGGCTTGAAAGGTGTGATGCCGGCCAACAGCGCACCCACCAAACCACCTGCTGCAACACCAATCAAAAAACTTGTCCAAGTAAAGCTGGTGCTGATCAATGGCGCACGTGCAGGTTTCTTGAGCCAGCGCTGCATCACATGCTGCACGACCATGCAGATTTGCACGACGAAAACAAGGAAAAATACCAAGAAAGCATTTTTTGCCTCATCCCAGCGTGGAAACTCCAACAACAGCAAGGCTGGCACATGGCTCATGCCATACACGCACACCATGATGCCCCATTGTAATTTCGCATTGCGTTCCAAAAACCGATGGGGATCATTGGCCAAGGCACTCACCACAGGAATAGCAAGAAACACATAGACCGGAATGAACACAGAAAACAGCTCAAAATGCTCTGTGATGACCAGCCAGAATTGAATCGGCAACACCACAAAGAACGCCAAAATCAAACTGCGATGGTCGCCACGGCGCGTTGGCGAGAGCGTGATGAACTCACGCAGTGCAAAAAATGCAACGATGGCAAACAACACGGTAGCGACTGTCTCACCCATGACCCAACCAAGCCAGAAGACCAGCGCGACCAGCCAGGAGGTTTGCAGCAAGCCAGACAATCGTTTGATTTCTGTTGCCCAAGCCTTGCCAAATTCAGATTCTCGCTCTCGAAATGCCAGCGCAAACAAGATCACAGAAGCGGATAACAACAAACCAAAAACAATGACAAACAACAGGCCCACTTGCTGGGAGGATGTGAAAGAGCGAAGTGTTTGGTTCATCGCATCAAACCTCGCGCAACGCAATCACAGCACGGCGCGCCCGCTCTGCAAACAGTGCATGGTCTTCGAGCAGGCCATTGATTTGCTCGACTTTCATCGGCGCACCAAAAGTCACACTGCACAACACAGGCACAGGCACGACCTCGCCTTTAGGCAAAAGTCTTTGAATGTTGTTGATCCAAGCCGGCACCAATACCACGCCCGGGAACTGACATGCCAAGTTATACAAACCGCTCTTGAAACGCTGCGGTAGCTCTTCACTGCCGCGTGTTCCTTCGGGAAATAAAATAATGGAATCGCCTTTTTCCAAGGCATCGCGCAACGGCTGCAGGGGATCAGACAATAGGCCACTTTCATCTGCTTTGCGCTCGCGCT
Source organism: Variovorax sp. (assembly GCA_031388245.1). Classification (GTDB taxonomy): domain Bacteria; phylum Pseudomonadota; class Gammaproteobacteria; order Burkholderiales; family Burkholderiaceae_C; genus JANMDU01. Next base: position 7,605 of record JANNED010000097.1, on the reverse strand, counting down.
CCACGTAAATGGCGTTGAATACCTCGCGCGTGATCCAATGTTTGAAAGGCGTCTTTGTCCAATAATCTTTGGCAGCTATGGGGCGAGTGATGCCGCGAAGCTCAGAAGGCAGCGCCGCCCAGATCATCACCAAATCCGCATGACTTTGGTGGTTGGCAAAATAAATGCGTTGTTCCGCTTTCGGCGGGCAGCCGTGCCAGCGCGCTTGCGCACCTGTGAGCACGCGCACCAGCCCCAACAAAAACAAACTCATCAATTTAGCAAGCATGCATGGATGTTAACCGCGCAAACGAAGCTGAGAAATCAGTGTTCTCCCCTTAAAATAAACTATGCAAAAAATCTTAGTCACCGGAGGCGCAGGCTTCATCGGCTCCAACTTCGTATTAGACTGGTGCGCGGCAACGGGGCAATCTGTCATTAATGTGGATGCCCTGACCTACGCTGGCAACCTCGAAAACCTCAGCAGTTTGAATGGTCATCCACAGCATATCTTCGTGCAAGCCGATATTGCAGACTACAGCACGATGCATGAGCTGCTGCAAACGCACCAGCCTCACGCCGTCGTCCATTTCGCCGCTGAAAGCCATGTGGATCGCTCCATCCACGGGCCAGAAGCCTTTATCCAGACCAATATTGTGGGCACTTTTCGCATGCTAGAGGCCGTGCGCGGCTATTGGTCAAGTTTGCCCGAAGCGCAAAAGCAATCCTTGCGCTATCTGCATGTCTCCACCGATGAGGTTTATGGCTCACTCGCCCCAGACGAGCCCGCCTTCACTGAGAAACATACCTACGAACCCAACAGCCCTTATTCAGCCAGCAAAGCTGCCAGCGACCACCTCGTTCGCGCCTACCACCACACCAACGGCCTGCCCACGCTCACCACCAATTGCTCCAACAACTATGGCCCTTACCATTTCCCCGAAAAGCTCATCCCATTGATGATCGTCAACGCTCTGGCCGGTAAAAACCTGCCTGTCTATGGCGATGGCATGCAAATCCGCGATTGGCTCTATGTCAAAGACCATTGCAGCGCCATCCGCCGTGTGCTCGAAGCCGGGCGCATCGGGGAGACCTACAACATTGGCGGCTGGAACGAAAAACCCAACATCGAGATCGTCCGCACGATCTGTAGCTTGCTTGACGAGCTGCGCCCGCTTGCGAACAGCAAAAGTTACTCCAGCCAAATCACCTACGTGCCAGACCGCCCTGGCCACGACAGGCGCTATGCCATCAATGCCAGCAAAATTCACAGCGAGCTCGGGTGGAGGCCAGCCGAAACCTTTGACACTGGCATCCGAAAAACCGTGCAGTGGTATCTCGACAACCCGAGCTGGGTGGCCAATGTGCAAAGCGGCAGCTACCGCGCTTGGCTTCACAAGCAATATCAGGAGACACCATGAGCAGTGCCATGCCGCAAATGATGCACCAAGCAGCCCGTCAACGCAAAGGCATCATCCTTGCCGGCGGCTCTGGCACACGCCTGCATCCTGCCACGCTGGCCATCAGCAAGCAACTGCTGCCTGTGTATGACAAGCCCATGGTGTATTACCCTTTGAGCACGCTCATGCTGGCCGGCGTGCGCGATATCCTCGTCATCAGCACGCCGCACGATACGCCGCTGTTTCAAAAGCTCTTGGGAGATGGTAGCCAGTGGGGCATCCACTTGCAATATGCTGTCCAACCTAACCCCGACGGCTTGGCGCAGGCTTTCATCATCGGCGATGCGTTCATCGACAATTCGCCCAGCGCGCTTGTCTTAGGGGACAACATCTTCTATGGTCATGATTTCCAGCAGCTCTTGGAGGCTGCTGATCATCAAACCCACGGCGCCAGCGTCTTTGCCTATCACGTCAAAGACCCTGAGCGTTACGGTGTGGTCGCTTTCGATGCGCAAGGCAAGGCCAACAGCATCGAAGAAAAGCCCAAAGCACCCAAAAGCAACTTTGCAGTCACCGGTCTGTATTTCTACGACAACCAAGTCGTAGACATCGCCAAAGCCGTCAAGCCCAGTGCGCGCGGCGAGCTGGAGATCACTGCCGTCAATGATGCTTACCTGCAAATGGGGCAACTCAATGTGCAGATCATGCAGCGCGGCTATGCTTGGCTGGACACCGGCACCCATGAAAGCCTTCTCGACGCTGGGCAGTTCATTGCAACCATTGAAAATCGCCAAGGGTTGAAGGTTTGTTGCCCGGAGGAAATCGCGTATCGCTCAGCTTGGATTGATACCGAGCAAATGCTTCGATTAGCGATGCCGATGGCCAAAAATGCATATGGCCAGTATCTGATCAGCATGACAAAAACCCCCTTGATCTGATGCAAGTCACTCAAACGCCATTAGCAGGCCTGCTGGTGCTGCAACCCAAAGCATTTCAAGACGAGCGTGGTTGGTTCATGGAAAGTTTCAACGAAGCGCGCTTTCAGGCGGCCGTCGGTCAGCCTGTTCATTTCGTGCAAGACAACCACAGCTTCAGCACGCAAGGTGTCTTGCGCGGTTTGCACTATCAACTCGCACCGCACGCACAGGGCAAGCTTGTACGTGTCATTGAGGGCAGCGTTTGGGATGTTGCTGTTGATATTCGCGCCCATTCTGCGACGCTTGGGCAGTGGTTTGGCTTGGAGCTCAGCGCCGCCAATCAAAAACAGCTATGGATTCCAGTGGGTTTTGCGCACGGTTTTCTTACCCTGAGTTCGACATCACAGTTTCTCTACAAGACCACCGATTTTTACGATCCAAGCTGCGAGCGCTCGATTCTTTGGAATGACGCAGAGGTAGCGATCAATTGGCCCGTGTCAAGCACGCTGCTTGTGAATGCCAAAGACAGGCAAGCATCCTTGTATGCTCATGCACAAAAAATGTGATCTTAAAATCTTGAGCACAAAAAACCCGCTCGGATGAAGCGGGTTTTGTTGGCGAAGATGAGACGCTTCAGGTTTGATCGTCTACTGCCGCGCTGGGCGCATTTGTTGTACAGGAATCTATGCCATTGTCACGCGCCTTTTCGCTGGCATACATTTGGCTTTGACCGATGACTTGGTGGTTGCCAGCTTTCAAAACAAAGTAAGGATCACCTTTGGTGCTCACCAGTTTTTCAAAACGATCCGGTGTTGCTGCATTTTTTTTAACCGATTCAATCCCATTTTGGGCACTCGCCTTGCTCTCATACATCTCGCTTTGCAAGATATTTTGCCCATTGCTCGCTAGCAGACTGAAAAAAAACTTGTCGTTTTTAGACTTTTTGAGTTCGAATTTACCGGCCATGTGTCTGATCCTTCCAAAAGGGGTTGCAGCGAAATTGATGCTGTAATTGCTTTGTAGCTTGATTAACGACGTTTGGCAAGTCTCGCGATATCGACAGCGGCAATTTGTCACAGTGTGAGTGCGCTGCATGCGCTGAAGTTATGATGTTTGGCATGAGCTTTTTCGCCATCGTTTTCGCACTACTGCTTGAGCAGGTACGGCCTTTGCAAATGAGCAGCACGGTTTCTCGCTGGGCGCTTGCCTGGGTGAGTGTCTGCGCACGCAGCCTAGATGCCGGGCGTTCGCACCATGGATGGATGGTGTGGGCAGCCATCGCATGTGTACCTGCCACCGTGGCTTTTTTAATACATTGGCTGTTGACGCAATGGCTGGGATGGGCAGGCAACGTATTGGCATTTGCTTGGCATGTGAGCGTCTTGTATGTCACGCTGGGCTTCCGCCAATTTAGCCATCATTTCACTGCGATTCGAGACGCATTGGAAGCGGGCGATACAGAGCTTGCTCAAAGTCTTTTGGCAAACTGGACGCAAAGCGCCACGGAGGCCCTGCAGCGTGAGCGCGTGTTGCGCAGCTTGATGAATCATTCTGTGGTGGCAGCGCATCGACATGTGTTTGCTGTACTTGGCTGGTATTCCGTGCTTGCAGCCGTTGGCTTGGGGCCAGCCGGCGCCGTGCTTTACCGGATGAGTGAGCTCGCTATGCGTTACTTCGATAACACGGGGCACGACGCAACAGATCCCTCCGTTCAGTTGAATGTTGACACCACCCCTGATCAAGCCAATGCTGCCCGCTTTAGCAGCGCCTCCACTTTGCAAGCCGTGAAAACAGCATGGCTTTGGATCGACTATCTGCCTGCGCGCTTGACAGCCATGGGCTTTGCTGTGGTGGGTAATTTTGAAGATGTGCTTGAGGCTTGGCGACAATACAACGACAGCGATAATCGCCAAGATTCTCATGACAGCTTGATTCAAATGGCCATGAGTGCCGCACTGGGTGTCAAAGGTGAGTTGGCTGTGACCCACCTGAGAAACATGGTGGGGATTGTGTGGCGATCCGTGGTTTTGTGGCTTTTGCTGATCGCACTGCTGACTCTGGCGAGGCTATTGGGCTAGTGGTGCCTTCAGTAAATGGGTGTCTGGCTCAGCTGTGCAAACAAATCACTATAAAGTTGATAGCGTCTTGCGCTGATTTCTTGCCGGCTGGTGGCCGATTTAGCCTCTAAAAGCACATGTTCTCGCACACCACAGCCCGGCTCGTGCAAATGCGTGCAATTGTAGAACTTGCAGTGCCCCAGATGCTGTGCCAGATCCGGCATCAGGCTCGCCAGTTGTGTGGGCGCGATGTGATGCAGGCCGAATTCTTGGAAGCCGGGGCTGTCGATCAACGCGGTTTGTTTTTCTTGATCGAGCCAATACAGCGTGGTCGAAGTGGTGGTGTGTTTGCCGGTATGAAGCGCTTGAGAAATTTCTTGCGTCTTCACGAGCTCTCCCTGCCCTTGCCAGAGTTTTTGCTTGGCTTGCGGCGCGAGCAGATTCACCAGTGTGCTTTTGCCTACGCCGCTTGGCCCGAGCACGAGCGTCGTTTTGCCTAGCAGGCGGCTCAAAAGCGCGGCTTGATCGGCATCACTGGAAAAGCGTAGCGAGAGCGGTAAGACGCCGTCATGCATCTGCCGATAAGAGGCCAAGCGCTCCCAAGCTCGCTCGAAAGGCTCGGGCAAATCGCTTTTATTGAGCGCGATGATGGGCGCAATTTTTGCGGCCTCGCAGGCAATCAGTGCGCGGGTGAGCTGGCTTTCTGAGAATTCTGGCTCGGCGGCGATCAAAATCAAGGCTTGATCGAGATTGGCGGCAAACATTTTGCTGCGGATTTCATCTTGGCGGTAGAGCAGATTGCGCCGCACATCGACACGCTCAATCGTGCCTTCGTCTTCACTGGCGAGCCACTGCACTCTGTCGCCCACAACGGCTTGTGATTTCTTGCCACGCGGGTGGCAGATGGTACGCCGACCATCGGCAGACTCCACCAAGCAATGCCTGCCGAAGCTGGCGATCACCAAACCGAGTTCTAGGTTTTGTGCAGTTTTCAACGTGATCTTCAACGCGCTTGAACCAGCGCATCCACCTCAGCCGCGCATTCGATATCGGTCATCGAGATGCCTTTGACATCGTGGGTATTGAAGCGCACGACGCAGCGGTTGAAATGCACGTTCATATCGGGATGATGATCATGCCGCTCGGCGATGAAGGCCACCGCGTTGACGAAGCTCATGGTTTCCAAATAATTGTCGAAGCGATACGTCTTTTGAATGGCCACATCTGAGCCATCGCCAGCCAATGTCCAGCCTGGAATGTCTGCGAGTCTTGCTACGATTTGAGGAGCACTCAGCGCAGATCTCATGCCGGCTACCCACTGTTTTTTCTTTAAATCACTCAATTCATGCTCCCATGCGTGCCAAACGCTCAGAAGCAGGCGGATGCGAATAATAAAACTTCACATAAAGCGGATCAGGCGTGAGCGTCGAGGCGTTGTCTTCATAGAGTTTGAGCAAAGCATTCTTCAAGTCCGTTGCCTGCGTTTGGCTCACAGCAAAAGCATCCGCTTCAAATTCATGCTTGCGCGAGAGCTGCGCCATCACAGGCGAGATGAACACGGTGAATACCGGAATCGCCATCATGAAAAGCAGCAACGCCAGCGCAGAATTCGCACCTTGCACATCAGCGGTGATCGGACGCACACCAAGGCCGAGATAAAACCACAACTGACCGCTCAAGAAGCCCAGCAATGCAAAGCCTGCCAAGCTCATGGCAAACATGCTGACCATCCGCTTGGTGATGTGTTTGTGTTTGAAGTGCCCCAACTCATGCGCGAGCACGGCGTCGACCTCGCCTGGCGTGAGATTTTTGAGCAGTGTGTCAAAAAACACCACGCGTTTGCTGGCTCCAAAACCCGTGAAATAGGCATTGGCATGGGCGCTTCTTTTGCTGCCATCCATCACAAACAAACCCTTGGCCTTGAAGCCGCAGCGGTTCATGAGAGCCGTGACACGCGTTTTCAAAGTCTCGTCTTCCAGCGGTTCAAATTTGTTGAACAGCGGCGCGATGAAGGTGGGATAAATCAGCATCAGCAACATATTGAAGCCCATCCACACACACCACGCCCAGAGCCACCACAGATCACCGGCAGCGCCCATGAGCCACAAAATCAACGCGGCAATCGGCAGGCCAATCAGAGCTCCGATGAATGCGCCTTTGATGGCATCGCCCAGCCAGAGCTTCCATGTCATTTTGTTAAAACCAAATTTTTCTTCGAGCACAAAAGTGCCGTAGAGCGAAAACGGAAGATCAATGATCCCGCCGATCACGATGAAGCTGGCAAGCAAAGCCAATTGCTGCGACAGGCCAGGGCCAAGCCACGCAAGCAAGGCTTGGTTCAGCAGGTCAAGCCCGCCCAAAAGCGTCCAGCCCAACAGCACTGCTGCGCCAAACGCCAGCTCCAAAATGCCAAGGCGTGATTTCGCCACGGTGTAATCCGCTGCTTTTTGATGCGCACTCAGAGTGATTCGCTCCGCAAACGCCGCAGGCACATGGCTGCGATGCTGCGCCACATGGCGGATTTGGCGTGTGGCGAGCCAGAGTTTGAGAAGAAGGCCCGCCACGAGAGCAGCAGCGAAAAGAGCAGTAAAAACAGCAGGGGTCATCCGCAGATTTTAGACTTTTGAGAAAGGCCATTCATTTCAGCGAAAATCAAGCCATGACATCACCTCTGCTCAAAAAATCTGAACACAACCTCGTCTGGCTCGATTGCGAAATGACGGGTCTTGATCCGCTAGAAAACCGCTTGATAGAAATCGCCATTGTCGTCACCAGCCCCGATCTCTCGATTCGCGTCGAAGGCCCAGTGTTTGCGCTCAAGGCCAGTGAAGTGGCGCTCAAAAAAATGGACAAATGGAACGTTTCAACCCACACCAAAAGCGGGTTGATTGAGCGCGTGCGCAGCAGCAAAATAACGCCAAGCCAAGCCGAGCAGCCCTTGATCGATTTCCTCAAAGCCTACGTCAACGCCGGAAAAGCCCCGATGTGCGGCAACACCATTGCACAAGACCGGCGCTTCCTCGTGCGCTACATGCCCAAGCTAGAGGCCTTCTTTCACTACCGCAATTTGGATGTGAGCACCTTGAAGGAATTGGCCAAGCGCTGGAAGCCCGAGGCTTACAAGAGCTTCAAAAAGAAGCAGCGGCATACCGCGCTGGCCGATGTGCATGAATCCATTGATGAGCTGATTCATTATCGGGAGCATATGCTCAAGCTTTGAGGGCTGAAAACCGTTTTTTGTATTTTCTTTTT
>JANNED010000088.1:0-5207 GCA_031388245.1 Variovorax sp. | reverse complement strand
ACCAACACGTCGTACCTTGCCTTGGCCAAATCACGCTTGGTTTGGAAGAGTTGGGATTGGCTGTTGAGCAGGTTTTTCAGCAGCGCCACAGTGGGCAAAATCTCACGCTCTTTCCGCTCGCGCACAATGGTGCGGGCCAGCTCCCAGATATCAGTGGAGGTTTCAAAGTGATCGCGCCGGTCGCCGAGCACATGCACGAGTTTGATCAAATTCCAAGCCTGCAATTCGCGAATGGAATTGCTCACATTGCTGCGCGCCACATTCAAAGTTTCGGCAATTTCGTCAGCGGGTAGGGGCTTGCCATGCAAATAGAGCAGGGCATGAATTTGCGCCACGGTGCGGTTCACACCCCAGCGCGTGCCCATCTCACCCCAATGGAGGATGAATTGCTGAGAAGTTTGGCTGAGGTTCATGATGTATTCCAAGTCCGCTGAATTGTGAGAGTTTCTTTTATTTCTGTCAATAGAGAAATAATTAAAACGCATCAAACTATGTTTTTAAGTGAAAAGAGCGGAGTGGCCGGCATAGACTCTATCAAGTTCGCTATCAAAATAATAGTGATCAGAAACAAGTATTTCCCAAAGCAGGCCAAACCTGTCACAATCGCGGCAGTTTCGCAGGCTCCTTCCATGCCATGAAGCATCCGCCAATCGGTTCAGCCGTGTCGCGGAAGGTTAATCAACCCACTCGAAGTTTCCTCAAGGGAAATGAAAGGCAGCACACAATGTCAGCATCGGTCTACCAAGCCTACGGTAGCAACAGCTATCTCTTCGGCGGCAATGCGCCCTATGTCGAAGAACTTTACGAAAATTATTTAGCCAATCCAGGCGCCGTGCCCGACAACTGGCGCAATTACTTTGATGCTTTGCAACATGTGCCCGCATCCGATGGCACAGCGGCCAAAGACGTGGCTCATATGCCCGTCATCAATGCATTTGCCGAGCTGGCCAAACAAGGCGCCACGCGCACCGTGCATGCCAGCGCCGATTCCGAGATGGGCAAAAAGCGCACCGCTGCGCAGCAGTTGATTGCAGCCTACCGCAACGTCGGTGCGCGCTGGGCCAATTTAGACCCGCTCCAGCGCACTGAGCGCGACAACATTCCTGATCTGGATCCCGCTTTCTACGGCTTCAGCGATGCCGACATGGAAACGGTGTTCAACACCTCGAACACTTATTTCGGCAAAGAGCAAATGAGCCTGCGTGAGCTGCTCAATGCGTTGCGCGAGACCTATTGCGGCACGATTGGCGCGGAATACATGTATGCCACGAGCCAAGACGAGAAGCGCTGGTGGCAGCAAAAAATGGAAAGCGTGCGTGCCAAGCCAGCTTTCAACGCAGAAGAAAAGAAAAATATTCTGCAAAACCTCACCGCCGCTGAAGGCCTAGAGCGTTTCTTGCATACAAAGTATGTTGGCCAGAAGCGCTTTTCGCTTGAAGGCGGCGAGAGCTTCATCGCATCGATGGATGAGCTGGTGCAGCGCGCCGGCATGATCGGCGTGCAAGAGATCGTGATCGGCATGGCGCACCGTGGGCGCTTGAATGTGCTCGTCAACACTTTAGGCAAAATGCCTGCGCAATTGTTTGCTGAGTTTGACCACACCGCGCCTGAAGATTTGCCGTCGGGCGACGTGAAATACCACCAAGGCTTCAGCTCTGATGTGACCACGCCAGGCGGCCCGGTGCATTTGACGCTGGCTTTCAACCCATCGCATTTAGAAATCGTCAACCCCGTGGTCGAGGGCAGCGTGCGCGCCCGGATGGATCGGCGTGGTGACAAAGAAGGCGATCAAGTGCTGCCCGTGCTCGTGCATGGCGATGCTGCATTCGCGGGCCAGGGCGTGGTGATGGAAACTTTGGCGCTCGCGCAAACCCGGGGCTACTACACCGGCGGCACGGTGCATATCGTGATCAACAACCAAATCGGTTTCACCACGAGTGACCCGCGCGACACGCGTTCGACCATGTATTGCACCGATGTGGTGAAAATGGTGGAAGCACCTGTGTTGCATGTGAATGGCGACGATCCAGAAGCCGTGGTGCTTGGCACGCGATGGGCGCTGGAATACCGTCAGCAGTTCAACAAAGATGTGGTCTTGGACATTATTTGCTTCCGCAAACTCGGCCACAACGAGCAAGACACCCCTGCGCTCACGCAGCCGCTGATGTACAAAAAAATTGCAGCGCATCCTGGCACGCGCAAGCTCTATGCCGATAAGCTCGCCGCGCAGGGCTTGGGCGAGACGCTGGGCGACGAGATGTTCAAAGCCTATCGCGCTGCGATGGAGGCCGGTAAACATACTGAAGACATCACGATCTCCAATTTCAAGAGCAAATACGCGGTGGATTGGGCGCCCTTCCTCGGCAAGAAATGGACGGATGCTGGCGACACATCTATTCCCATGGCCGAGTGGAAGCGCATCGGTGAAAAGCTCACCACGATTCCGGCCACCGTTACGCCGCACATGCTGGTGAAAAAAGTCTACGACGACCGCGCGGCCATGGCTCGCGGCGAGGTCAACGTCGATTGGGGCATGGGCGAGCACATGGCTTTTGCCTCGCTGGTGGCCTCGGGCTATCCGGTGCGTTTGTCTGGTGAAGATTGCGGACGCGGCACATTCACGCACCGCCACGCTGTGATCCATGATCAGAATCGCGAAAAGTGGGATTCAGGTACATACATTCCGCTGCAAAACGTGGCTGACGGCCAAGCGCCTTTCGTCGTGATTGATTCGCTGCTGTCAGAAGAAGCCGTGCTTGGTTTTGAATACGGCTATGCATCGAATGATCCCAACACACTCGTGATCTGGGAAGCGCAATTCGGCGATTTTGCCAACGGTGCGCAAGTGGTGATTGACCAATTCATCGCCTCGGGTGAAGTCAAATGGGGCCGTGTCAACGGCATCACGCTGATGCTGCCCCATGGCTACGAAGGCCAAGGCCCTGAGCACAGCTCAGCTCGCCTAGAGCGCTTCATGCAATTGGCAGCAGACACGAACATGCAAATCGTGCAGCCCACATCGGCCAGCCAAATCTTTCATGTGCTGCGCCGCCAGATGGTGCGCGATTTGCGCAAGCCGCTGATCATCATGACGCCGAAATCTTTGCTGCGAAACAAAGATGCGACATCGCCGCTCAGCGAATTCACCAAAGGCGGTTTCCAAACCGTGATCCCTGAGCAAAAAGCGATTGATGCAAAGAAGGTCAAGCGCGTGGTGGCTTGCTCGGGCAAGGTGTATTACGATTTGGTAAAAAAGCGCGAAGAAAAAGGGCATGACGATACGGCGCTGATCCGCGTGGAGCAGCTCTATCCGTTCCCGCATAAAGCATTTGCTGCAGAGTTGAAAAAATACCCCAATCTTGTCGATCTGGTTTGGTGCCAAGACGAGCCGCAAAACCAAGGCGCATGGTTCTTCGTGCAGCATTACATTCACGAAAACATGTCTGAGGGCCAAAAGCTTGGCTATGCAGGCCGCATGGCATCAGCTTCCCCGGCAGCCGGATATGCACATCTGCACCAAGAGCAACAAAAAGCGCTGGTCGATGGTGCATTTGCAAAGCTCAAGGGTTTTGTTTTAACCAAGTAAGCTGCGTTCATTCCTTTTAAAGAACACGGAAGGCACAGAAAAACACGAAATTCACGGAAGTTTTTTTGTGGCTTTCGTGAATCCTCCGTGACCTCCGTGTTCAAAAAATAAACTCACTGGAAATTTTCAAAAATGGCAATCGTAGAAGTCAAAGTCCCGCAACTGTCTGAATCTGTGGCCGAGGCCACTTTGTTGCAATGGAAAAAGAAGCCCGGCGAGGCTGTGGCGCAAGATGAAATCTTGATCGAAATCGAGACCGACAAAGTCGTGCTCGAAGTGCCTGCGCCCAGCGCCGGCGTGATGGCAGAAATTTTGGTGGCCGATGGCGGCACGGTGCTCACCGAGCAAGTGATTGCGCGGATCGACAGCGCAGGCAAAGCCAGCGCAGCCGCACCAGCCGCTGCCGCAGCTCCTGCGCCCGCAGCCACCTCCGTTCGCACTGAGCCTGTCGAAGGGCAGTCGAAAGCTGGTGTGGCCATGCCATCCGCCGCCAAGCTCATGGCAGATAACAGCTTGGCCGCTGGCTCAGTTGCAGGCTCTGGCAAAGATGGCCGCGTCACCAAGGGCGATGTACTCGTTGCTGTGCAAAGCGGCGCTTCAAACACAGGTGCTATTAATTCAGGAGCATCTAGCGCAGTTTCTATGCCGGCTAAAGCCATAAATGATGTAAAAATTCCTACAGGCGTGCCCACCACCGCCCTGGCGCAAGTCGCAGCACCTGCCAGCAGCTTGGCTGCTCAACTCGAAGGCCGCCCCGAGCAGCGCGTGCCCATGAGCCGCTTGCGCGCGCGCGTTGCTGAGCGCTTGCTGCAATCGCAATCGAGCAACGCCATCCTGACGACCTTCAACGAAGTCAACATGGCGCCCGTTATGGAAATGCGCAAGCGCTTCCAGGAAAAATTTGAGAAAGAATACGGCTGCAAGCTCGGTTTCATGAGTTTCTTCGTCAAAGCCGCAGTGCATGCGCTCAAAAAATTCCCGGTGCTCAATGCCTCGGTCGATGGCAGCGATATCGTCTACCACGGCTATTTTGATGTGGGCATCGCAGTCGGCAGCCCGCGCGGCTTGGTCGTGCCCATTTTGCGCAACGCCGATCAAATGAGCTTTGCCGACATCGAGAAAAAGATCGCTGAATTCGGCAAAAAAGCAGCTGAGGGCAAGCTCGGCATGGAAGACATGACTGGCGGCACCTTCTCGATTAGCAATGGCGGCACCTTCGGCTCCATGATGTCCACCCCCATCATCAACCCACCACAGAGCGCCATCCTCGGCGTTCACGCCACCAAAGACCGCGCCGTAGTCGAAAACGGTGTCGTCGTCGTCCGCCCCATGAACTACTTCGCCATGAGCTACGACCACCGAATCATCGACGGCCGCGAAGCCGTGCTCGGCTTGGTGGCGATGAAAGAAGCACTGGAAGATCCAGCGCGTTTGTTGTTTGATATTTAATTGCAGCGGTTCACCAGCATTGGTTTGTCAGTAGTGGCAGGTAAAAAGATCATTATTTTTGCTGGCCCCAATGGGGCTGGCAAGACGACTTTTGCGAGAGAGTATTTGCCGTCTGAGGCGAGTTGCCCGATATTCATCAACGCAGATTTGATTGCTGCTGGTATTTCACCGT
>JANNED010000072.1:0-2149 GCA_031388245.1 Variovorax sp. | reverse complement strand
GAACTCGCTCAAGTACAAATCGGAGCTGGCGCTGGTCAAAGCTCAAAACGTCGACATCACCAACTTCGAAGCCAGCCTAGAGGCATTCCAGACTGGTTTTGCGCGGAACTACGACCTAGCCTCCAACAGTTTTAAGAAAGCGATCGATGAGATCGATAAATCGATTGATCACTTGCAGAAAACCAAAGACGCTCTGCTCGGGACAGATCGCAATCTGCGCCTTGCAAACGATAAAGCGCAAGACCTCTCAATCAAGAAGCTGACGAAGGGCAACCCAACGATGGCAGCTAAGTTTGCAGAATTGAAGAGTTCTGATCCATCTGAGCCCTGATGAGCTATCGCAGTTTGACGTTACTGCCGATTATTGAGGCTTGGTTGCTCCCAAGGCGTTCTGCGCGAAAAAAGATCTTTTAATCCTTCATTACTGCGAGCTGGGCGACTTAGCAAATCACGCAAGGCTTTGCAATCCTCACTGCTAGCCACAAAGAGACTTTGGTCAGGCGGCGCTTGCGGGGCAGCGAGTCGTGTATCGTTTTTGCGAGATTTTTCCATAATCGGCAATATTAAAGCAACCGATTTGCGTTGATCTATTTGATCACCAACTCATACCCCGTACTCCGACCTCCACCCTCCAGCCGCCACAACACGCCTTTTACCAGCAAATCGTTGATATCGCGCAGCGCGGTATCCGCTGAGCATTTGCCTATTGCTGCCCATTTAGCATTGGTGAGCTTGTTTAGTCCACCGTCCAACACGTGGTTCAGCACCAAGCTTTGCCTTGCATTCATCGGCGTGCCTGCCCAGCGTTGCCAGAATTGGGTTTTGCTTAAAACGCCCGCGAGCGCGGTGTCTGCGCCTTGCACGGCGCGCAGCAGGCAGCCGAGAAACCAATGCAGCCACGGGGTGACGTTGAGTTGGCCTTTTTGGGTGGCTTCGAGTTGCTCGTAGTACGCCTTTCGCTCGCGCTGAATTTGGGCGCTGAAGCTGTAGAAGCGTTGGCTGGTTGGCCCAGCTTGGCTCTCAGCGCGGGCCAGCGCCATATCGCTCACGGCGCGGCTGATGCGGCCATTGCCATCATCAAAGGGGTGCAGCGTGACGAGCCAGAGATGCGCGAGGCCTGCTTTGATGATGGCATCGCCTGCGGGCGGGGCTTCAAACCATTCGATGAAGGCCTGCGTTTGCGCGGGCAGGCTCGCTGCGGGCGGGGCGATGAAATGCACTTTTTGTTGGCCATCGCCTCGAATCGGGCCAGAGACGACTTCCATTGGGCCGCTGGCATCGGTGCGCCATTGGGCGACGCTGATGCGAACACGGCCGCTGTAGCCGGTGGGGAACAAGGCGGCATGCCAGCCAAATAGGCGCTCGGGCGTGAGGGCTTGGGCAAAATTCTGCGTGGCATCGAGCACGACTTCAACCATGCCATCGACATATCGGTCGCTGGACGCAAGGGCGCCAATATCCAGCCCCAGCTTTCGCGCCACAGATGAGCGCACGGTGTCTAGCTGGAGATTTTCTCCTTCAATGGCGCTGGTGGTGATGACTTCTTGCGTGAGCACTTGCAAGGTGGCTTGCTCGCGCTGCGCGAGCCCGAGCGCAGCCATGCGGCTGGCGAGCTGCCCCTGCGCGCGATGCACCTGCGCCAGCGGCTCAGCGAGCGTGGCGGCGTCATACGTGAAGCGCGGCCAATCGGGCGATTGCCAGATGTAGCGAGGGCTTTGTGCGGGGCGATCACGATTGCGGGGGTGCATGCGGTGATTATGCTCTTTATTTACCGCATTATTTGCGGCGAATAAATCTCACAATCACCGCATGCTGAGCTGCGTGGGACAGTGGTTCGCCGCAGGCTTGCTAACATGCATTCCTTATAACTTTTTTGAAAATGAAGGAAACAAGCCATGTTCAGTCATGTAGTTTTAGGTGTGAATGATTTGGAGCGATCCAAGAAGTTTTACGACGCGGTGTTGGGCGCGCTGGATATCAAGCCGGGCGTGCATAACCTCAGTGGTGTGGTCAACCGCTATTTTTATCGCACGCCGACCGGCACCTTTGGCATCACGGAGCCGCTCAATGGCGAGCCGGCCACGCATGGCAATGGCAGCACGATTGGCTTTGCGGTGCAGTCTGCCGCGCAAGGCGATGCTTGGCATGC
>JANNED010000058.1:0-55272 GCA_031388245.1 Variovorax sp. | reverse complement strand
CGGCCCCATGGTGGGCGGCGGGATTGAAATTTGGTTTGCGTATGTGTTGGCTCTTGTTTTCTTGCTTTTCAGGCCGCAAGGTTTGTTTGGCGAGAAGATCATTGATCGCGTTTAGTGGGCCGCACAAGGAATAAGAATCATGTTCTACAGAGAAAACGGTCAATTCAAAACCAGCTACCGCGCTGACAACCAGATCTTTGGCATCACGCAAGATCGCTACGGCATCGCCTTGCTGCTTCTTGCTGCTTTTATCGCTGTGCCGATGTTTGCCAGCGACTACATGTTCAAGGCGATCCTAGTGCCTTTTCTGATCCTCTCGCTGGCTGCGATTGGCGTGAATATTCTTGTGGGCTATTGCGGCCAAATTTCACTGGGCTCTGGCGCATTCATGGCGGTGGGCGCGTATGCGGCGTATAACTTTTTTGTGCGCGTGGATGGCATTCCGCTCATTGCTGCGCTTCTGCTGGGCGGCGTGTGTGCGGCATTCGTTGGTGTGTTTTTCGGCATACCGAGCTTGCGGGTGCGCGGGCTTTATTTGGCAGTAGCGACGCTTGCAGCACAGTTTGTTTGTGACTGGGCTTTTCTGCGCATCAAATGGTTTACCAACAACTCCACATCAGGCTCGGTGTCGGTGGCTGACATGAACGTGATGGGCTGGAGCATCAACAGCCCAGTGGATAAATATTTGTTTTGCTTGGGCATGGTTTGCGTGTTTGCGCTGCTCGCTAAAAACTTGGTGCGCTCGGCAATAGGCCGCGAGTGGATGGCGATCCGCGACATGGATGTGGCCGCAGCAGTGATTGGTATTCGCCCGATGTATGCCAAGCTCACGGCCTTTGCGGTGAGCAGCTTCATCGTGGGTGTGGCAGGCGCAATGTGGGGCTTTGTGTATTTGGGCTCTTGGGAGCCGGCAGCCTTCAATATTGATCGCAGCTTTCAATTGCTCTTTATGGTGATCATTGGCGGCATGGGCTCGATCATGGGCAGCTTTTTTGGTGCGGCCTTCATTGTGATTTTGCCGATCTTTTTGAACCAATTTTTGCCGCTGCTCGGCAGCGTGGTGGGCGTGACAATTTCGACAGCGGGTATCGCACACACCGAGATCATGCTGTTTGGCGGACTGATTGTGTGGTTTTTGATTGTGGAGCCGCATGGGCTGGCCAAGCTGTGGAGTTTGGGCAAACAAAAACTTCGCATTTGGCCTTTTCCACATTAACAGTGGATGGAAAGCGCACTGAAGGTGTCTTGAAGAAATCAACAACAAATGGCCGGGTTGGGCGTGCTCGCAAACACCTAGGCCTTGAACAAATTGGTGAGCGTTAGGTCTTATGTATTCATCTTTTTTATTTAGGAGACTTGTATGAAACTTCGTCAACTCACAGCAGCCGTGCTGGTGGCAGCTTCAGCGCTCGGCGCAGTGGCAACCTCTGCCATGGCACAGGAAAAAGTGCAGTTTTTCCCCAGCTTAACGGGCCGCACAGGGCCCGTCGCACCGAACGCCACGCCATTTGCGAATGGCTACTGGGATTACATGAAACTCGTCAATGAGCGCGGCGGCATCAACGGCGTGAAAACACTGGTGGAAGAGTGCGAAACCGCTTACGCCACAGATCGCGGCGTCGAGTGCTATGAGCGCTTGAAGGGCAAGCATGGCGGCGCAACCGTGTTTCAGCCACTGTCTACCGGCATCACCTTCGCCCTCACAGAAAAAGTGCCTGCGGACAAAATTCCGCTCATCACCTCTGGCTATGGCCGCAGTGATGCAGCAGATGGCAATATGTTCAAGTGGAATTTTCCGCTGATCGGTCATTATTGGGTCGCTGGCGATACCGTGCTGCAGCACATCGCCAAACAACAAGGCGGCTGGGACAAGCTCAAAGGCAAAAAAATTGGTGTGGTCTATCACGACAGCCCATTCGGCAAAGAACTGCTGCCCATCATCAATGAGCGCGCTGCGATGCATGGCTTCACGATTTTGCCGTTCCCCGTGGCGGCGCCCGGCGTTGAGCAAGGCGCAACGTGGCTGCAAATTCGCCAGCAACGCCCTGACTTTGTGGTGATGCAAACCTGGGGCGTGATGACAGCTACCGCCATCAAAGAAGCCGTGGCCAAAGGCTATCCACGCGAGCAGATGTTTGGCACCTGGTGGTCTGGCGCAGAGCCAGATTTGAAAGATGTGGGCGCAGCCGCCAAGGGCTACAGCGCGGTGATGATGCAGCATGGTGCCGAACCCGGTGCCGATGTGGTGAAAGACATCTTGACAAAGGTCCATGGCAAAGGCCAAGGCACGGGGCCAAAAGATGAGGTGGGCGCGGTGCTTTATATGCGCGGCGTGGTGGGCGCGATGCTCGCTGTCGAAGGCGCACGCACAGCGCAAGAGCGCTTTGGCAAAGGCAAGCCAGTGACGCCAGAGCAAGCACGCTGGGGCTATGAGAATCTGAACTTGACGCAAGCCAAGCTTGACGCACTCGGCTTCAAAGGCGTGATGCGCCCCGTCTCCACCAGCTGCGCTGATCACATGGGTTCGGCATGGGCGCGCGTGCATACATGGGACGGTGCGAAGTTCACTTGGTCATCGGATTGGCTGCAAGCCGATAACGCAATCATTCGCCCGCTCGTGAAAGCATCGGCTGATCGCTACGGCACAGAGAAAAAGCTGAACCGTCGCGAAGCCTCTGACTGCGGAAGTTAAAGGAGTCACCCTATGGCGCTCACGCGCCTTCCCGCTCTGCTGCGCCAGGGGGAAGCCACCAGCAGACTGGCAAAGCCAGATCTGCGGTGTCTGCTTGAAGGGGATTTGAGAGCAAGCTATTCGCTTGCTCTCAAATCACAAGGTCGCGTGCGATCTTGTGATTTGAGAAAGCTCACACCATGACCACTCCCACATCTGCTGAGGCAAGCAACATCGTCCTCAATGTCAATGGCATTGAAGTCATTTACAACCATGTGATCTTGGTGCTCAAGGGCGTGAGTTTGCAAGTGCCTCAAAGCTCAATCGTTGCGCTGCTGGGCGGCAATGGCGCTGGCAAAACCACCACGCTGCGTGCAGTGTCCAACCTGCTCTCTGGCGAGAGGGGCGCGGTCACCAAGGGCAGCATTGAGCTGCGCGGCGAGCGGATTGAGAATCTCACGCCTGCAGATTTGGTCAAGCGTGGTGTGGTGCAGGTGATGGAGGGGCGGCATTGTTTTGCTCACCTCACCATCGAAGAGAATCTGCTCACTGGTGCGTACACCGTCAAAAACAAAGCGCAGATTGCCGCAAATTTAGAGAAGGTCTACGCCTACTTCCCTCGCCTGAAGACACGCCGCACCTCCCAAGCGGCCTACACCTCGGGCGGCGAGCAACAAATGTGTGCGATTGGCCGGGCCCTGATGGCCAACCCAACGATGGTGCTGCTTGATGAGCCTTCGATGGGCCTTGCGCCGCAGATCGTGGAAGAAGTGTTCAACATCGTGAAAGACTTGAACCAAAAAGAGAAGACGACTTTTCTGCTCGCTGAACAAAACACCAACATGGCTTTGCGCTATGCCGATTACGGCTACATCTTGGAATCGGGCCGCATTGTGATGGATGGCAAGGCCGCTGATTTGGCATCGAATGAAGACGTGAAAGAATTTTACTTGGGTGTATCCAAAGAGGCGGATGGCTCGGGCGGCGGTGGGCGCAAAAGCTTCAAGGATGTGAAAAGCTACAAGCGCCGCAAGCGCTGGCTGGCTTGATTTTTAAGAAAAATTGATGGTTTGCCGGCACAGAGTGTGCATTGCTTGCTATCAAATTTATAGTAATTAATTTTTGGGCAGGAGTCATGGTGATGGCTGATTTTTTTGATGCGCTGGAGCAACGCAGCCCTGCTGAGCGCGAAGCCGCGCTCATGGCCGCTCTGCCCGCGCAGATCTCTCATGCGCAAAAGAGCACTGTAGCCTTTGCAGATATTCTTCATGGTATTGATGCCGCCCTGATCGACAGCCGCGCAGCTTTAGCGCAGCTGCCAGTCACACGCAAAACCGATTTGCATGAGCGTCAAAAAATTTCGCATGCGAACGGCCAAGATGTGTTTGGTGGCTTTTGCAGCCTGCTGCGCAAAAGCGGGCAGCGCAGCGCAGCGAGCGGCATCGGAAGAATCTTTGCCAGCCCAGGCCCCATCTATGAGCCCGAAGGCCAAGCGCGAGATTATTGGCGCGCTGGCCGCGCCGTGTATGCCGCTGGCTTTCGCGCCGGCGATCTGGCGCACAATGCTTTTAGCTACCACATGACACCCGGCGCTTACATGATGGAAAGCGGTGCGCATGCCGTGGGCTGCACAGTGTTCCCCGCTGGCACCGGGCAAACGGAGCAGCAGTTGCAGGCGATGGCGCAGCTTCAGCCCGATGGCTATTTGGGCACACCCAGCTTCCTGAAAATTTTGGTGGAAAAAGCCCATGCTGCTGGCCAAACGCTGAGCATCAAAAAAGGCTTGGTCAGCGGCGAAGCTTTTCCACCAAGCCTACGCGATTGGTTCACCTCAAGCGGCATGAGCATTTACCAGTGCTATGCCACTGCTGATCTCGGCTTGATCGCCTATGAGACGGCTGCCAGAGAAGGCTTGGTACTCGATGAGGGTGTGATCGTTGAAATCGTGCGCCCGGGCACGGGCGATGTGGTGCCCGAGGGCGAGGTGGGCGAGCTGGTGGTGACTTCTCTGAATCCGGTGTACCCACTGATTCGCTTTGGCACAGGTGATCTGTCTGCGCAGCTCAGTGGCCATTGCCCCACCGGCCGCACGAACACACGCATCAAAGGCTGGATGGGCAGAGCCGATCAAACCACCAAAATTCGCGGCATGTTTGTGCATGCTGGCCAGGTGGCCGAAGTCGTCAAGCGCTTTCCAGAAGTCGCGCGTGCCCGCCTTGTGGTGAGCGGCGAGATGGCCAATGATCAGATGCTGCTCAAGGTAGAGACTGCGCACGCTGGCAGCGCTGTGAAAGCCGATTTTCAAGCTGCTTTCCAAGAAAAAATCGCAGCCGCCATGCGCGATATCACCAAGCTTCGCAGCGAAGTGCAGCTCTTGCAGGTGGGCAGCTTGCCCAATGATGGCAAGGTGATTGAGGATGCGCGCAGTTATCAGTAATGCTATTATTTATATAGCAAACTTCATAGGAAACACGCCGGCAATTTGCTCAAAATGCTTTGAAATTCAATTCAAAGCGACTCTGAATGGCACATCACGTTCGAGCAAAGCACTGGTGCGAACGCGGCTGCCGGCCATGCGTGAGGTGTGAGCAGGTGCGTCGGCGGAAGGTGCAAATGGCGCGAGGAATTGAGGCACACGCGGGCGAGCCGAGGCGGCGGCTGTCAGAGCATGGCCGCGCATTTGCCACTCTTGCACGCCGCCCACCAGCCAGAGCACGCGCCCAGCAGTGACTTGGGTCAGCCTCTCCCACAAAGCCTGCGCATTAGCATCGCCCGCATCGCCCACCACCAGCATGGTGCGAGAGCTGTCGATGCCGGCCTGCGACAGCAATTGAGCCAATTGCTGCAAAGGCCATTGCGCCGCATGGCTGGGCAGGCAAGCAGCCTGCGGCAAATGCGCTTGAAGGCAAGCTTCAGCCGAGCGCACGTCCAACACATATGCGCCTTGCGCCACCGCGTTCTGCGCATCATCGGCAGACACCGCCTGGGCTTGGCCCGCATGGCTGTGCGCCATCCACAGGGCAGTCGAACAGGCAAGGAAGAGCGCAGCGATTTTTTTCATAAGTGGGTGGACTGTAGGCATCCCGTAGCCAACCGTCCAATACAGAGTTGTTAGATGCTCATGGCTGCAAGGCATATAGCAATAAGCCTATGATTTATAAGGAATTTCGGGTAAATCCTAGGGTCTACAAGTGGTTTGTACGTAGTGCAATTTTTGTCGTCGCCCGTTAGGATAATGGGTTGATTTTTTTATTCTAGGAGCGTGATATGTTGATTCGCCGTTTAACGATACTGGCCACCGCAGCACTCGGGCTGGGCACTGTGCTGAGCACCACTGCGCAAGATTTCCCCATCAAGGACAAGCCGATCACGATCGTTGTGCCGTTTGCAGCAGGCGGCCCGACCGATCGCGTGGCGCGCGATTTGGCTTTTTCCATTGCCAAGCCTTTGGGCGCAAGTGTGGTGGTGGACAACGCCGCTGGTGGCCCTGGCGGCCTGATCGGTGCAAGCAAAGTGGCCAAAGGCACGCCGGATGGCCACATGCTGCTCTTGCATCACATCTCGATGGGTGTCTTTCCATCGCTGGTGCGCAATTTGCCCTTCAATGTGCAAACAGATTTTGAATATTTGGGCATGATCAATGAAGTGCCCATGACGTTGATTGGCCGCACCAGCTTGCCCGCCAACAATTTTGCCGAGCTGCGCACCTGGGCCAATGCCAACAAAGGCAAGATCAATCTGGCCAATGCTGGCATCGCCTCTGCATCGCACCTGTGCGGCATGCTCGTCCAAGCGGCTCTCGGCGTTGACATGACCACCGTGCCCTACAAAGGCACAGCACCTGCGATGAATGATTTGCTGGGTGGACAAGTCGATTTGATGTGCGATCAAACCACCAACACATCCGGGCAAATTGAAGCCAAGAAAGTCAAGGCTTTCGGCGTGACCACCGCCAAACGCCTGACCACGCCAGCTCTCAAAGATTTGCCAACGCTGCAAGAAGCCGGCTTGAAAGATTTCCAAGTCGGCATTTGGCATGGCTTGTATGCGCCCAAAGGCACACCGCCCGCCGTGCTGAAGAAAATCAACGATGCCTTGCATGTGGCTTTGAAAGATCCTGAGTTCATCAAAAAGCAAGAAGCACTAGGCGCTGTGATCTTTACTGACAAGCGCATTGAAATGGCCGACCACAAGCGCTTTGTGGCCAGCGAGATTGCCAAGTGGGCACCCGTGATCAAAGCCTCTGGCGTTTATGCGGATTGATGCACCTGAAGCACGCCGTTGCATCTCAGCCACCTTCGGGTGGCTTTTTTGTGAGTCTCGCCACTGCGATAGCGTGTAGCGTTGTTGCGGTCAAGTTGCGCGGCGCGGGTGTTCACCAATGCGCGATGCAGGCGGCTGCGCAATACTTGAGGCCATGCCTAAGCTGCGCATCATCGATTCGATCACTGAATTGTCTTCACGGGATGTTGGCTGCATTGCCATCAGCGGCTCGCATGGCGGCATCAGCTCGGCGCGGTATGCGCAGGCAGCCCAGCCCTTGCTGAGCGTGTTCAATGATGCGGGCGTGGGCAAGGCACTTGCTGGTATTGCAGGGCTGGCTTTTTTGCAAGAACGCGGCCTCGCCGCCTGCGCTGTGGCTTACACAAGCGCTCTCATCGGCGAGGCGCAAAGCACATGGGATGAGGGCATCATCTCCTACCTCAACGCACAAGCTCATGCTCTTGGCGTGCGCGTCGGGCAAACCTGTCAGGCTGTCGTGCAGCATGTGCAGCACACGGCTCAGTAACGGTCACAAACATCGGAGACTTACCATGACACCCTCTTTCTTGTCATTTTTAAAGCAAAAGAAGCGCTTTGCCGGCATCAATACAGCATGGTACGCTATTATTTTCATAGCATTGATTGTGGCACTGCAGCTCGCAATGCCAAGCGCTGCCTCTGCACAAGCGTGGCCAAGCAAGCCGGTGCGCATCGTTGTGCCCTTCGCAGCGGGCGGCACGACCGATATCTTGGCACGCGCGATTGCGCCAGAATTACAAAAAGCCTTTGGGCAAGCTTTCATCGTCGAAAACCGCGCCGGTGCCGGCGGCAATGTCGGCGCTGATCTCGTTGCCAAAAGCAACGATGGCCACACGATTTTGATGGGCACGGTAGGCACGCATGGCATCAACAAAGCGCTCTACCCCACGCTGCCCTTCGATCCCGTGCGTGATTTTGCGCCGATCACCGTGGTGGCTTATGTGCCGAACGTGATGGTGATGAATGCAGATAAAGCGCGCGCACTCAACATCAACAGCGTGAGCGATTTTCTGCGCTACGCCAAAGCCAACCCCGGCAAACTCAACATGGCCTCCAGCGGCAACGGCACATCGATCCACCTGGCTGGCGAGCTCTTCAAAAGCATGGGCGGTGTCTTCATGGTGCATTTTCCGTATCGCGGCTCAGGCCCTGCGCTGCTGGATTTGATCGGCGGCAGCATGGATGTGATGTTTGACAATTTGCCTTCTGCTTTGCCGCAGATCAAAGCAGGAAAACTCAAAGCGCTGGCTGTGACGAGCAGCGCACGCTCGAGCGCCCTGCCCGATGCGCCCACAGTCGAACAAGCCGGCGGCGCGGCGATGAAGGGATTTGAAGCCAGCAGTTGGTTTGGCCTGCTCGCGCCCTCTTCCATGCCAGCGGCTCAGGTGCAACGCTTGCAACAAGAGACCGCCAAGGCGCTGGAGCGCGCCGAAGTCAAAGACAAGCTCGTCGCCCAAGGCGCATTGCCCGGGGGAAACAGCCCCGCCGATTTCGCCAAACACATTGATGCAGAAATCGCCAAATGGGCGAAAGTCGTCAAGGCCTCAGGCGCGAAGGTCGATTAAAGTTCGCCTGCTTCAAACACCCCAAGTGATGGGAGTTTTGGCTTTCGCACTGCGCTCGATCAGCAACACCAGTGGCCAAGCGCGTGTGCGCAGGCTGATGCGCTTGTTGCCTTTTTCTTCGGGCTCGTCAGAGGCTGCGCCCGAAGACTCTTCCAAGGCAATCGCTGCTTCAAGTGCGGCTTGAGCAGCCGCCATTTGTTCGGGCAACAAAATGCCTTGGGCCTCAAAGCCTTTGCCCATGATCTCCAGCACTTGCCGGCCCGTGGCCTCCAGCATGATCACATCGCCGCTGGCATCAGATTTGAATTTGTAGAGCATCAGGATTTACCGATCAAAGGTGGCAAGCCAGCCGGCTGGGTGTCGCCATGCAGCGCTGGCACCGGGCGCGTTTCATGGAAGCCTGTGGCTGGCACAGGATGTGTGTCGTTGAAGCCTGTGTCTGAATCTCGGTGCACAGGTAAAGTAGCCGTGTTGTCCAAGCCCGTGACGACTGAGGGCAAGGTGCTGCCTATCGCTGGCAGTGCCAATTCGTCTCGCAAGCGGTCATACACTGCGGCTCGGAGTTTCACCGCATCGGTGCGCCAAGCGGCTGCGCCTGCCAGCTCATCATGCGGGCAACCAGCATCAGGCAAGATGCGCCAGAGCACAGCTCGCACAGCTCGCGCCACATTCACATCGTCTTCCCGGATGCGCTTGAGCGCCTGTTGCTCAAATGCACCCGATTGCGACCACAGCTGCTCATCCCAGATGCGCAGGCTCACTTGTAACTGGAAATAGGCTTTCTCATCATCCGAGATGGTGACGACTTCATAGCTCATCCAGTTGGGCGGTATGCCAAAAGCGGCGGCTGTGCGCACGGCTGCTGCGCGGATCAGCTCACGCGCGGCTCGCACATCTTGGCTGTCCAAGCTCAGCGGCACGGGCTGGCCTTCAACGTCGAAAAAACCCGTAGACGGTGAGGGCAGCTCATTGTCACGCGGCGCGGTATTGAGAAATCTGTTTAGCCAGCTCACATTGGCCTCTCTGTTGTGATGTATCAGCGCATTGTAGTGACATCAGCTCACTTCATTGGCAGAGCACGAGGCGCATCCGAACAAACCCGACCCGATACACCAGCAGATAGAATAATTGACAAGCGGATAATTTAAGCTTAAATTATCTAGCATGCTATCCCTCACTCCCTTGACCATTCTGTGTATCGGCGGCGGCCCTAGCGGCTTGTATTTCGCGCTGCTGATGAAAAAGCGTTTTCCCGCGATGCGCGTGATCGTGGCCGAGCGAAACAAAGCGTTTGATACATTTGGTTGGGGCGTGGTACTCTCTGATCAGACGCTTGGGAATCTGAGAATCGCCGATCCCGTGAGCGCACAGTTGATCGGCGATGCGTTCAACCATTGGGACGATATTGAGGTCTTCTTCAAAGGCCGCAGCATGCGCTCCACCGGCCATGGTTTTTGCGGGATTGGCAGAAAGCATTTGCTCAATATTTTGCAAGAGCGCTGCCAAGCGCTGGGCGTGGAGCTGGTGTTTGAAGTCGATGTGCAAGACGATCAAGCGCTCGCCGCGCAATATGGCGCAGATCTCGTGATTGCCAGCGACGGCCTCAACAGCCGCATCAGAACGCGTTATGCCAGCACTTTCCAGCCAGATATTGACACGCGCCGCTGCCGCTTTGTTTGGCTCGGCACGAAGAAAACCTTTGACGCCTTCACATTCGCTTTTGAGAAGACGGCGCACGGCTGGTTTGCCGCGCATGCCTACAAGTTCAACGAAGACACATCGACCTTCATCGTCGAGACGCCGCATGAAGTGTGGAAAGCGCATGGGCTGGATGCGATGGAACAGCCGCAGGCGATTGCATTTTGCGAGAAGATCTTTGAGAAATATCTCGATGGCAATGCGCTGATGAGCAACGCCACACACCTGCGCGGCAGTGCGATCTGGATTCAGTTTCCGCGTGTGGTCTGCGGCAATTGGGTGCATGAGGAAATGATTCAAGGCAAACGCGTGCCCATCGTGCTCATGGGCGATGCAGCGCACACCGCACATTTCTCGATTGGCTCAGGCACTAAGCTCGCACTGGAAGATGCGATTGATTTGGCTGATGAGTTTGTTTTGCATGCCGGCTTGAAAGAGAAATCAGGCACTACCCGGCAAAAAATAAGCGAAGACAGCTATGCTTTTGATAGCGAAGCGATTGCGCACATCCTGCAAGCCTATCAAGCACGCCGCAGCGTAGAGGTGCTGAAAATCCAAAACGCCGCGCGCAATTCCACAGAATGGTTTGAAAATGTGGATCGCTATGCAGGTATGGAGGTCGAGCAGTTTTACTACAGCCTGCTCACGCGCAGCCAGCGCATCAGCCACGACAACCTGCGCTTGCGCGATGGCAAATGGCTGCTTGGCTACGAGAGTTGGTTTGGCAAAAAGCCAAATGCCAAGCATCCTGTGTTGCCCATGCTCACGCCATTCAAGATGCGCGATGTGCAGCTCAAAAACCGCATCGTCGTCAGCCCCATGGCCACTTACAGCGCAGTGGGCGGCGTGCTGCAAGATTTCCATCTGGTGCATTTGGGCGCACGAGCCCTCGGCGGCGCAGCGCTCGTGATGGTGGAGATGACATCGCCCACGATGGACGGAAGAATCACGCCGGGCTGCCCGGTGCTGGAGACCGATGCGCAGCAAGCGGCGCTCTCTCGCATCGCACTGTTTTTCAAGAGCAACAGCAGCGCGAAGCTCGGTTTACAGCTCGGCCACAGCGGCCCCAAAGGCTCCACACAGCTCGGCTGGGAAACGACAGATGAGCCATTAGCCAGCGACAACTGGCCACTGATCGCAGCCAGCGCTGTGCCGTATGGTGCGCAAAACCAAGTCCCCAAAGCCATGACCCGGGGCGATATGGATCGCATCACCGCCGCTTTCGTCGCCAGCACGCATCGCGCAGAAGCTGCCGGCATCGACTGGCTGGAGCTGCATTGCGCCCACGGTTATTTGCTCTCTAGCTTCATCTGCCCGCTCACCAATCTGCGCAACGATGAATATGGCGGCTCTCTGGACAATCGTTGCCGCTATCCACTGGAAGTCTTCAAAGCTGTTCGCGCAGCGTGGCCAGAGGCTAAGCCCATCAGCGTGCGCATCTCCGCCCATGATTGGGCAGAAGGCGGCAACACCGATGCCGATGCTGTTGAAATCGCTCGCCTCTTCCAAGCTGCTGGCGCAGACATGATCGATGTATCGAGCGGCCAGACCACGCGCGCTGCCAAGCCGATCTATGGCCGCATGTACCAAGCGCCCTTTGCGGATCGCATCCGCAACGAAGTGGGCATCGCCACGATTGCGGTGGGTGCCATCACCGAAGCCGACCATGCCAACAGCATCATCGCCGCAGGCCGCGCTGATCTCTGTGCCATTGCCCGCCCACATCTGGCTGACCCCGCCTGGACACTGCACGCCGCCGCGCAGCAGCAAAGCAGAGATGTGGAGTGGCCGTTGCCTTACATCAGCGGCCGCGATCAAACGTATCGTGAGATGGCAAAGGCCAGTGCTTCTGCGCAAGCCAAGTAAATCATGGACATCGAAACCCGCCTCCACACTGATCACGCTAACGAGCTGCGCCTGTGGCTTCGCTTGCTCACCTGCACACAAATGATCGAGCGCAACATCCGTGCTGCATTGCGTGAAAAATTCGACACCACCCTCCCGCGCTTTGATTTGATGGCGCAGCTCGAGCGCGCCCCACAAGGCTTGAAGATGAATGAGCTCTCGCGCCGCCTGATGGTCACAGGAGGCAATATCACCGGCATCACCGACCAACTGGTCAACGAAGGCTTGGTCGAGCGAATGAATGTAGAAGGCGATCGCCGCGCCTACTTGGTGCGCCTGACCGAAGCAGGCCGCGCCAGTTTTCAGGCCATGGCACACGCTCATGAGCAATGGATTACCCAAGCCTTTGATGGCCTCGGTGAAAAAGACATGGCGCAATTGCATCAATTACTGGGTCGCGTGAAAGACAGCGCCATTGCCATGAATTTGATCACTGAGGTCTCTGCCTAGAAAAATCCATGAAGCATTACATCTCCCACAACAACCCCATGCGGGCGCAATTCTCGCCACAACTTGCGTATGCCGCCCAGCATTTCTCCTACGCCTGCGAGAGCAGCATCGCCACCATCACACTCAACCGCCCTGACAAAAAAAATCCCCTCACGTTTGATTCTTACGGTGAGCTGCGCGATGTGTTTCGCTCGCTGTGCTATGCCACGGATGTGAAGGCTGTGGTGTTCACTGGCAGCGGGGGCAACTTTTGCAGCGGCGGCGATGTGCATGAAATCATCGGCCCGCTCACGACCATGAGCATGCCTGAGATGCTGGAATTCACCCGCATGACCGGCGATTTGGTCAAAGCCATCAAAGCTTGCCCACAGACTGTGATCGCTGCCGTGGATGGCATCTGCGCAGGCGCGGGCGCGATGATTGCGCTGGCCTGCGATCTGCGCTTGGGCACGCCGAATGCCAAAACCGCCTTTCTCTTCACCCGTGTGGGCTTGGCCGGCGCAGACATGGGCGCCTGCGCCTTGCTGCCGCGCATGATTGGGCAGGGTCGTGCTTCGGAATTGCTCTTCACCGGCCGCGCCATGACGGCGCAGGAGGGCTTGAACTGGGGCTTTTTCAATGCGCTGCATGAAAGCGCAGATTTGAGCACCGCCGCGCACAAGCTCGCAGCCCAACTCGCCGAAGGCCCCACCTTCGCCCACGGCATGACCAAGACCATGTTGCACCAAGAATGGAGCATGACGATTGACCAAGCGATTGAGGCTGAAGCGCAAGCGCAGGCGATTTGCATGCAGACCGGCGATTTCAAGCGTGCTTACGATGCGTTTGTGGCGAAGCAAAAACCAGTGTTTGCGGGAGACTGAAATGAATCCACGCGCCACAACCAAGCACTTAAGCCTGCCCTTCTTTGAAACGCGGCATCAAGAGATTGGCAACTGCCTCGCTGATTGGCTGCCCAAGCAAGCAGTGGACGAGAGCGATGATCGGGCGGCTTGCAAGGCTTGGGTGAAGTTGCTGGGGGCGAATCAGTGGCTGAAGTATTGTGTTCCGTCCGCCCACGGCGGTGCGTTTGAGGCGATTGACTCTCGCTCGCTCGTGATCTTGCGGGAGAACTTGGCTTTTCATTCGGCCTTAGGCGATTTTGCATTTGCGATGCAGGGCTTGGGCAGTGGCGCGATCTCGCTGGCGGGTTCAGCTGAGTTGCAGAAAAACTATTTACCGCAAGTGGCGCGAGGCGAGAAGATTGCGGCGTTTGCATTGTCTGAGCCGGATGCGGGTAGCGATGTAGCCGCTATGAAAACAGAAGCACTCCGCGCAGATTTTATGCCGGCCAATGGCCAGTTTTGTTATGAAATTCATGGGCAAAAGACATGGATCAGCAATGGCGGTATAGCGGACTTCTATTGTGTGTTTGCCAAAACAGATGCGCAAGCTGGCTCACGCGGCATCAGCGCCTTCGTGGTCGATGCGGGCTCGCAGGGCCTGGATGACAGCGAGCATATTCAAGTCATGGCACCCCATCCGCTGGCGGTGCTCAAGTTCAATCAATGCAAGGTCCATGCTTCGCACATGCTGGGCGCAGAAAATGGCGGCTTCAAAATCGCCATGGCCACATTAGATATTTTTCGCCCATCGGTCGCCGCCGCAGCACTCGGCTTTGCGCGGCGCGCCCTGCACGAGGCGCGCGCCTATGCGCAAGCGCGGCCGATGTTTGGCAAGACGCTGGCTGACAGCCACATCACGCAAGCCAAGCTGGGCTCAATGGCCGCGCTGATTGATGCCGGCGCATTGCTGACCTACCGCGCCGCTTGGATGCGCGATGTGGCCCTTCCCGCAGGGGATGCAAGCCGGGAAGATTACACCGCCGCCGCCGCCATGGCCAAGATGGTGGCCACAGAGAATGCCAACCAAGTGATCGACATGGCGCTGCAAATGCATGGCGGTATTGGTGTCAAAGTCGGCACACAGATTGAGGCGCTTTACCGCGATATTCGCTCGTTGCGCATCTACGAAGGCGCAACGGAAGTGCAGCAATTGATCTTGGGCAAGTCGGTTCTCACGGGTGTGATCTAGCGCTTTGCATGAATCTTAAACAAGAGGTGACTGCCATGATGACTGCACAACTTGACACTTTCGTCCGAGACCAACTGCCGCCGCAGGCGCAATGGCCTGAATATCGCTTTGACCGACCTGAGCTGCAGTTTCCGCAAGCGCTCAATGCGGTAGAGCATCTGCTTGATCGCGCGGTAAGCAGCAAAGGCTTTGCAAACAACGTGATGTTGCGCTCAGTGCAGCGCAATTTCACCTACCTGCAATCCGAGCAAGTGGTCAACCGTATCGCGGCCTTTTTGACAGAGGACTGCGGCCTCATGCCTGGCAACCGCGTGCTGCTGCGCGGGCCCAATTCAATCGGCATGGCGCTGTGCTTCTTGGCTGTCGTGAAGGCGGGATTGATCGCGGTGGCCACGATGCCGCTCTTGCGAGCCAAAGAGCTGTCGGAGATCATTCACAAAGCGCAGCCTTCGATGGCTTTGTGTGATGGCCAATGGCTGGCCGAGCTCGAAACCGCTCATCAACAAACCCATGCAGTGATGCAGCGCGTGCTCTGCTTTAACACCGAAGGTGATCAAGATTTGGGTGCGCTCTGTGCAAGCAAAAATGGCGATTTCAAAGCCTGCCCCACGCTGGCCACCGATGTCGCCATGATGGCATTCACCAGCGGCACCACCGGCCTGCCCAAAGCCGCCGTGCATCTGCATCGTGATCTGCTGGCCGCTTGCGAATGCTGGCCGCGCCATGTGTTGCAAGCCCAATCATCTGACATCATCATCGGCTCACCCCCGCTTGCGTTCACTTTCGGCTTGGGTGGCTTGCTGCTGTTTCCGATGTGGGCAGGCGCGAGCGTGTACTTTCATGACAAGGCTTATACGCCCGAGCTCATGGTCGATGTGATCAACAGCATTGGTGCAACGATTTGCTATACAGCGCCCACTTTTTATCGGCAAATGGCCGCGTTTGCCAAAGTCAAAAATATGCCAAGCTTGCGCATCAGCGTGAGCGCTGGCGAAGGCTTGCCAGATGCCACACGGCAATTGTGGAAAGAAGCCACGGGCTTGCCAATGCTGGACGGCATTGGCGCGACCGAAATGTTTCATATCTTCATCTCCAGCGCCGGCCACGAGATCAAGCCAGGCGCAATAGGTCGCGTCGTGCCCGGCTACACAGCCAAGGTGGTGGATGATGATGGCAAAGAGCTGCCGCGTGGCCAAGTCGGCAAGCTCGCTGTGATTGGCCCTACGGGCTGCAAATACTTAAGCGATGAGCGGCAAAAGAATTACGTCAAGAACGGCTGGAATTACCCCGGCGACGCCTTCATGCAAGATGACGATGGTTATTTTTTCTTCCAAGCTCGGGCAGACGACATGATCGTGAGCGCGGGCTACAACATCGGCGGGCCCGAAGTTGAAGATTGCTTGCTCAAGCATCCGGCGGTGGCCGAATGCGGCGTGATCGGTGCGCCGCATGAAGAGCGCGGCATGATCGTCAAAGCGGTGATCGTTTTGAAAACCGGGCATGTGGGCGATGAGGCGATGGTCAAAACGCTGCAAGATCACGTGAAAGCCAATCTTGCGCCTTACAAATATCCCCGCGCGATTGAATTCCGAACTGCCTTGCCACGCACTGAGACGGGTAAGTTACAAAGGTTTAAATTGCGCCTAGCTTGACCCAACATGAATTGCGCTCCAATCGCTCGAAGAACACGGAAGAGACAGAAGTTTCACGGAAGTCACGGAGGTTTTTTCTGTGGCTTTCGTGTAGTTTCTGTGACTTTCGTGTTCTCTTCATATTTGAAAACCACAGACTAAGAAACACGCCATGCTTCAAATCCTCCAACCCCCCGATTGGGCGCCCGCCAAAGGCTACGCCAACGGCATCGCTGTCACGCTCACACCCGGCAGCCAGCTCATCTTCACCGGTGGCCAAATTGGATGGAATGCGCAGCTGCAGTTCGAGAGTGATGATTTCATTGCGCAAACCAAGCAAGCTTTGCAAAACGTCCTAGCCATTCTTCAAGCCGCAGGCGCAGGCCCAGAGCATATGACCCGCATGACGTGGTACATCACGGATTGCGAGGAATACAACGCCCGCTTGAAAGAGCTGGGCGCGGTGTATCGCGAAGTGATGGGCAAAAACTTTCCCACCATGAGCTGCGTCGGCGTGGCGCGACTGGTCGAAAGACGCGCCAAGGTAGAGATTGAAGTGACCGCTGTGAAGTCTGGAATGTGATTCAAGCCAATTGCTTTTCCACCACTTGCCTCGTCGCCTCATCAGCAGCAAACACATGCTCTACGCGCAACGAAGCCAATGTAATGTCTTGCGGCGTACCAAACGTAGAGAACATGCTGAAGAAAGCCAGCTCACCATACTGCGTTGCGAAACGCGTGGTCAGCACAGGCGCCATTTGCTTGGGCCAAGGCGAAAGCGCTTTTTTACCCATGCGCTGCTGAAATTGTGCGGCCAACAGCTCCACACGAGGCAGCAACTGTGGCACCACACTGGCATCATCACGCAGATGAGCAAGCATCGCCGGGGCGACTTCGTCCAGATTGGTCATGTGCTTGGCCATGCCATCAGGATGCAGCAGCGCATCCAGTAGATTTATCGGCGCATCGTGCGGCAACTCAGCCATCCAGGGCATGAGGGTGAGCGCCATCCACCTCGCGCCTCGGTTCATTTGCAACACATTCCAAGCCGCATCCATCACCATGGCAGGCATTGGATCATGCGCTTGCAGCAAATGATGGAGCGCTTCGCGCACAGGCGCAAGCACGGCATCAGACAGCTCCGTGCCACGATACACGCTGGCAAAGCCAGCTTGCTGCAAGGCCACATTGCGAAGCGCGAGCGGCGCTTGCAACTCATGCAGCCACGAGAGCAGCAACTCGCGGCTCGGCCGTGCGCGGCCACTCTCCACAAAGCTCACATGCCGCTGGCTCACGCCCATGCGCAACGCCAATTCAAGCTGACTGATGCGCTTGGATTTACGCGCGGTTTGTAAGGTTTGGGTGAGGCTGGCTTGTGTCATGCTGCCATTGAATCACAAGGCTCAGGCATATCAATTACCTGCCGCGTCATTGCACTGATTCAAAGCCTAGCGCACAGTGGAGGCTCTTTGAAAGGAATCTTGATGAATCAAGCTGTTTTGAGCCATGAATGAATGGATGATTCGCCTCAGTTTTGCAATCGTCGGGCTGATTCATGCCCTGCCGCTAGCTGGTTTGCTCGGCCGCTCCATGCTGGAGCATGCTTATGGCATCCAATTGGGCGAAGGCCATGATTTAACGATCCTCATGCAACACCGCGCACTGCTTTTTGGCCTGTTGGCCGTGGCTTGCTTTGTGGCAGCGGTTTTGCCAAATTGGCGCTGGCCCGTAGGTGCTGCTGCATTGATCAGTATGCTGGGTTTCGTGCTGATTGCGGCATCACAAGCGCACGGCTCAACCATCTCCAAGGTCATGTGGATCGATGCTGGCACAGCATTTGTGCTCATCATCGGTCTATTTTTGCATGCCAAGCTCCACCCAACACATTGAAAGGAAACACGATGGATACCAACCTTCTCCCCCTCGCAGTCGGTCATATGATTGGCTTGGGCGCTATTGGCTCATGCATTGGCATCGGCATCATGGGCTCAAAATATCTGGAGGCCGCCAGCCGCCAGCCTGAGATGATGGAACCACTGCAAAACAAGGTGTTTTTGCTGGTGGGTGTGCTCGATGGCGCATTCATCATCGCCACGGGCATTGGGCTGTGGTTTGCACTGGCCAATCCGTTCAAGTGATTCAGTTTATTTGGAGATTTTCAAGCTGCGATGCGGGCACGGCTGCGCTTGGGCCGATCACTTCAGACGGGAGTCGCTCTAACCCCGATAATCAGAGGATGAAGTTTTTTAAACGGCTTTCGCCGAGAACTGTTGGCATCGCCTCTGCCATCATCACCATTGCGATCTGGACCTTGTTTATCGTGGTGGCGCGGTATATGGCGCTCAAGTCGCTCACGCCGCTGGATATTGTGCTTTGCCGGATTGTGGGTGCGGCGCTGGTGCTGCTGCCTTGGGGGTTTTTCATGGTGCGCAAGATGCGTGCTGAGAATCCTAGCGCTGCAACCAGCCTGTGGATTTCTCCGCTGCCACGCCAACTCACCGTGACGCTCGGCCTGTTTGGCGGCGTGGGCTATGCCGTGTTGGCCTACAGTGCGTTCACTTATGCGCCGGCTGCGCATGGCTCGGTGCTGATGCCAGGGCTGCTGCCGCTGTCGACGGCGCTGTTGTCGGTGATGCTGCTTGGCGAAATCATCAACCGTGGGCGCAAACTCGGGTTGCTGCTGATTCTGATGGGTGGCTTGCTTGTGGGAGGCGCTTCGATTTGGCAAGCCTATGCGGATTCGGCAACTGGCTCACAAGTGTGGAAGGGTGATCTGCTCTTTGTCTGCGCGAGCAGTTGCTGGGCTTTTTATACCGTGTTGTGCAGAAAGCATCGGCTGGAGGCCGTGCCCACCACGATTGCGGTGATTGTGTTTTGCGTGCTGGCTTTTATTCCGCTGTATGCATTGCTGGTGGGCACGGGCTTGCTGGCGAGCAAGCTGGGCTCTGCGCCTGTTGGAGAAATTTTGTTTCAAACCTTCTGGCAAGGCATGGGCTCGGTGGTGATATCGGGCATTGCTTTCACGCAGATGATTCGCTATTTTGGCCCCGTGCGCAGCACGATGCTGACAGCGCTGGTGCCGGGGCTCTCCGCACTGGGCGCTGTGGTTTTTCTGGGTGAGCCGCTGGGCTGGAATTTGATGGCTGGCTTGGCACTCGTTACGCTAGGTATCGTTGTGGGTGTACGCGCCGCATCACCACATGCGGCATCAACCAGCGCTGCGCAATCTTCGCGCTAAAGCATGAAGCTGCTCGCGCTGGATACATCTACCGAAACGATGAGCCTTGCCGTGCAGCATGGCGACGCGGTGTTTGCGCACACTGGAGCGGGCGGTGCGCAAGCTTCTGCTGCCTTGATCCCCGCGATTGAAGCATTGATGCGCCAAGCCGGCTTGCAATATGCGCAGCTCGATGCCATTGTTTTCGGGCGCGGCCCAGGCTCATTCACCGGGCTGCGCACGGCTTGCTCAGTCGTGCAAGGCTTGGCCTATGGTGCAAATGTGCGCGTGCTGCCGGTGGATACACTCGCGGCGCTCGCACAGGAGGCGCAGCTCTTGGCACAGAGCCAAGGCTTGGATGCATCACGCACCCTCGTTGCCTTGGATGCTCGCATGGGCGAGGTTTATGTTGATTGCTATAATTTTAATAGCGAACTATGTAGCATTTATGCCGGCGATTTGCTTCAAAAGCCTCAAAATATCCTAGAAAGCATTGCTGAGTTGCCCACCCTGCTCGCTGGGAATATTCGCCCTGCGCTGGATGCACTGCTGAGCACCCAAGTGCTGGCGCTGCCTCACATCCATTGCCTGCCTACAGCCCGAGCCTTGCTGAAGCTAGCACCCACTCTGATTGCCGCAGGCGGCTTGGTGGCTGCGCATGATGCGCTGCCCCTGTATATCCGCGACAAAGTGGCCTTGACCACGGTGGAGCGTGAGGCACACAATACAAAACCATGAGTGCGCAACCCTCCATCCTCCCTTCAGAGCTGTCCTCGCAATGGGCCAGCCTTGTGCCGCAAGAAGCCAGCTTCGCACCGATGCGCGTGGATGATTTGCCAGAAGTCATGCAGGCCGAGCGGCAAGCGTATCTGTGGCCTTGGAGCGAAGGCAACATCCAGGGCAGCATTCAAAATGGCCAGCGTTGCCAAGCGCTTCGCAGCTTGCAGGGCGAGTTGATCGGTTACTACATCGCCATGCCCGGCGCAGGTGAAGTGCATTTGCTCAACATCACGGTCGCACCTGCGCACCAACGCCAAGGCTGGGCGCGTGTGATGCTGGATGATTTGCAGCAATGGGCACGCGAACACACAGCGCAATGGGTGTGGCTGGAGGTGCGCATCAGCAATGCGCGTGCCATAGGTGTTTATGAGAAATACGGCTTTCGCAGAATCGGTGTGCGCAAGGCTTACTATCCGCTGGATGGCTTGCAGCGCGAAGACGCTATTGTGATGAACCTTGCGCTATGAACGACACAGCCCAAGACACCTCTTTTGAATACGGCCTCGATGAACGCCAGCTCAGCATGCTCGATGCCATGGGCATCAAGCTTTGGCTGCCTGATGCAAGCCCTGTGGCAGAGCAGGCACATGAGCCAGCAACCGCTCAGGCTGCCACAGAAGCCGTCGCCGCAAAGCCGGTACACCCCGAAAATTCAGATCAAAAGCTGCCTAATGCCGGCATAGAGTCTGCGCAGTACGCTATTGAAAAGATAGCACTGGTTGCCACGCCTCGCGTGCAAACTCTTCCCACGCGCGCGCTCGCAGCGCAGCTCCACCCGCGCCCCGAAGGCATTGAGCAGATGGATTGGGCCGCATTGCAAAGCGCCGTCTCAAGCTGCCAAGCCTGCCATTTGTGTCAATCACGCAAAAACACGGTTTTCGGCGTGGGCGGGTCGCTTCCTGATGTTTCGCAAGCCCCACAGGTTGATTGGCTGATCGTGGGCGAAGCACCCGGTGAGAATGAGGATCTCCAAGCTGAACCTTTCGTTGGCCAAGCCGGTAAGCTGCTCGACAACATGCTGGCCGCGATGAAGATGGGCCAAGCGGGCCAAGGCCTGTCACGCAGCCATGGGGTGTACATCGCCAACGTACTCAAATGCCGCCCGCCCGCCAACCGCAATCCCTCAAGCGAAGAAGTAGCGATGTGCGAGCCTTATCTGGCGCGTCAAATCGAGCTGTTGCGCCCGAAGATGATTTTGGCAATGGGCAAATTCGCCATTCAAACTTTGACGGGCAGCAACGAGCCTGTGGGCAAGCTGCGCGGGCGCGTTCACACGCTCAAGCACGCCAGCTACCAAGCTCCCGTGATCGTGACCTATCACCCCGCTTATTTGCTGCGCAACTTGCCCGATAAGGCCAAGGCCTGGGCCGACCTGCTGCTGGCGATGCAGACTTATTCTGAGTTGTTTGCAAAGCGTTGAGATACAGAACTTCTGGACTTCCGGTATTTCTGTATCTCAGCAACCCCACACAGCAGTCCAATTAGCGCACTGCTTGAGAGCCACGCGCTGAAATCAAAGGAAGGCTCAGCGGATACGGCGGCATCTACTGCGCCAGCAAGCGACTGGCCTGCCAATGTGGTTTCGATCAAAACACTGCTGGCTGCATCGGCTTGGGCGATCACGGGCCGAAAGCCCCGCCGCCAGATCAGTGCGGTTTGTGCCTCGCCCGCAGCGATGGCTTGGCGTGCGCTATCGTGCACGCTGATCTCCTGCGGATCATGCAGTTGCAGGATGGAGACCACAGGGTAGGCTCTGCGCAACACGGCACAGCCAGGTGCGAGCACGAGGCGCAATTGCTCAGGGTCGGCTTGAGCGAGCAATTGAAAACTCTGGGCATCCAGCTGTGCATCGGTGGCAGTTGCAGCAGTATGCAGCGCCCACTCGGCGTGCGCCACATCACAGAGGTAAGGATGCTCAGCCAGCAGGGTGCGCAACTGCGGCACTTGGGGCAGATACTGCGCCAGCTCATGCCCCCATTGCGCTAAATCACCGCGCTGCGGCGGCAAAGCTTGCCACATATCTTGTGCAAGGTAACGAAAATTTTCCTCGCCCAAGAGCTGTTGCATCACGGGGTAGGCTGCTTGCAAAGCGCTTTGGGCGATCTCTTGCGCATTGGCGCGGTAAGCACGCAGGCCGCGCAACGCCAGAGTGGGATTTTTAAGACAAAAATGGGCAGTAGCCGGCATTGAATCTGCGCTCAATGCTATTGAATTCATAGTATTCAAGTGCAGCAAATCCAGCAGCACAGTTTGCGCAGCAGCCGTGGCCAAGCTCATGCACGTTCTCCTTGCATAGCCTGAAGCGCCATGGCATCAGCCTGCGTAGCATGCGCGAGCAAAACATCGATTGCGGGAATATCAGTGTCCCACTCAATCAGCGCGGGCACATGGCCAAAGCGCTGCACCGCATGCGCATAGAGCTGCCAAACTTCATCACACACCGCGCTGCCGTGGTCATCAATCACGATGTCTTCCATTTCGCAGTGGCCAGCCAGATGCATCTCGCCCACTGAATCCGCAGGCAGCGCATCCAGAAAATTGGTGGCATCTTGCAAGGCGGCGGCGCGATTTCTTCCTTCATGCGGCTGGCGCACTTGGGCATTGAGCGAATTGACGAACACATTGTTCACATCGAGCAAGAGCTGGCAGCCCGTTCGCCGCGCCAGCTCAGTTAAAAACTGCGCTTCTGAAAAATCAGCATGCGCATAGCTGAGATAAGCGCTTAAATTTTCCACGAGCAAAGGCCGCTTCAAACGCTCTTGCACTTGGCTCACATTGGCGCAGAGCACTTGCAAACTATCTTGCGTGAAAGGAATGGGCAGCAAATCGGCGGCATGCACCACCGCACCCCCTGTGCGGACACCGCGCGCAAAACAAGCATGGTCGCTCACGCGCACGGGCTCGATGCGCTGCACCAATGCAGCCAGTTGATCCAAATGCCAAGCGTCAATGCCCATGGCAGAGCCTAGCGACAAGCCCACGCCATGCAGGCTGATGGGATACGATTCGCGAGCTTCAGCAAGTGTGGCCAAGGCTGCGCCACCAGAGGCAAGCGTTGAGCCAAAAAAATTCTCGGAATGCACTTGCAAAAAGCCCACAGGGGGCTTAAGTTCCAACACGGCGGCATAGTGTGCATGCCGCCATCCGATGCCCGCTGATGCTGATGCTGATGCTGGTGCACTCATCTGTACAGCTCACTGCGCATCGCCGTGCGCGACATGTCAGCTTTTCTTGTCAGCCGCCGCTTTTTTGGCTTGATCGGCGCTCATCCCTTTCATGGTGGCGCAGGTGCCGGCTGCCACATATTTCCACTCGGCTTTGTCGTTGTCCAGCTTGGCTTGGCCTGCGCAAGAGTGCGTGCCAGACAAGTTGGCGCAATCATTTTGCCCAGCTTTGGCGATGCCATAGCATTTTTCTTTGGCTTGTGCCATCACGGGTGTTGCCAAGAAAGAGGTGCTGAGCAAGGTGGCAGCAGCGGCTGCGATAAAAGCGCGTTGGTTCATGGGGATCTCCAAAAAATAAACAAAAACAATTCGCTGATGCATCTAACCGCGTGGTGATTCATCGGCTGTAGATGGGTCGCGCCAAGCCAGTCCTTCTTACGCATGCACCCTCAGTTTTCGTGACTTCTTTCACAGAAGCTCAGAAATATCATCCCAGACCTCAGCCGGAATGCGCCCTTGGTAGCGCTTGACCACATCACCTTTTTTATCGATCACGAAGCTCAGCGGCAAGGTGGAGGCGTTGCGGTTTCTCATCATATCAAGCGTTCCCAAACTATCGCGGTAGCCTGGATCCAGCGCCCAAAGTTGGGTGAGCCGTTCTTTGGCGGGCACAGAGGCATTGATGATCGCGTTGTAACTGTCCACATCACTCATGCGGCGATCAGCGCTGATCAGCACAACGCCAAATGGCTTGTCTTGCCAGCCTTTGGCGTTGTCGCGCAGCTCATGCATTTTGTCGCGGCAAATGGCGCAATCGGTGGCCCAAAACATCACCAGCAGCACTTTGCCTTTGTGTTTTGACAGATCAAATGCTTGGCCATCGAGCGTTTTGCCGCTGATCTGGACATTTTTTGGCAATGCAATGGTTTTTGCTTCCACCGCCTTAGCTTGCGCATAGGCCGCACTGGCAGCCCACATCACACCCAGCGTTATCGCGAATGCGTAGAGAATTTTGCGCATCTGATTGCTCCTTCAAGCCATGTAGATGAACTTTGTCGGCAATCGTTCATCAAAACTTACACAAATCGCGTTATAAACTTCACACATCCAAAGGAATCCCCATGAGTTTTGAGCACGATGTCGCTGAGCAGCGAGTTTACTTGCTGAAATTTGCCCGTTTGCAGCTGCGCAATGAGTCTTGGGCAGAAGATGCCGTCTCAGAAACCATGCTTGCGGCCATTGCCAAGCCTCAAGCTTTTGGGGGCAAAGCGCAATTGCGCACTTGGCTGGTCGGCGTTTTAAAGCACAAAGTGGTGGATACGCTGCGCGCCAATTTGCGCGAACCCAACGTGGCAGACATGCGCGGCGGTGCTGAGGATGACATGAGCGAGGGTGATTTGATCGATGCACTGGGCTTCAAACAAGATGGCCACTACCAAGAAGCGCCGGCTCAATGGGGCAACCCGGATCAAGATTTATCCCAGCGCCAATTCATGGCTGTGATGGATGCCTGCGTCTCCAAATTACCTGCCATACAAGGCCGCTTGTTCTTGATGCGCGAATGGCTCGAGCTCGATGCCGAAGAAGTTTGTAAGACTTTGAACCTGACCTCTACTAACCTCTACGTGCAGCTCCACCGCGCCCGCCTGAAGCTGCGCGAGTGTCTGCAAATCAATTGGTTTGGTCAACAGCCAGAGCACGCCTGAAGAATAAGCTATGGATTACCCGCTCCGCCGCACCTGCAAAGAAGTCGCCCACATGGTGGTTGCGATGCAAGATCGCTCGCTCAGCCTCAAAGAGACAGCCGAGCTGCGCCTGCACATGGCCCTTTGCAAAGCTTGCCCTGAATTTGAAAATCAATTCCTCACCATGAAGAGCGCCATGAAACAGTGGCGCAACTATTCGGGTGATGAATCGGCTTAAATTTGCCAAGCCCCGCCTCCACGGTCTGCTACGGCCCATGCGCTTGCTTCCATGTGCCTGATTGCTTTTGCTTGGGGCGTTGACAAGCGATTTCCGTTTGTGATTGCTGCCAATCGGGATGAGTTTTTTGAGCGACCCACAGCGCCACTGTCACTTTGGCAGTCTGCAGGCGGTGCCAGCGTGTTGGCTGGGCAAGATTTGCGGGGCGGCGGCACCTGGATGGGTTTTTCTCCAAACGGCCGCTTTGCCATGCTCACCAATGTGCGCAATCCACAGGCCGCCCTGCCCGCTGAGCCCTTGAGCCGTGGCGGCTTGGCGCTTGCTTGGCTGGAGAGCAGCT
Organism: Variovorax sp.; assembly: GCA_031388245.1. Taxonomy (GTDB): domain Bacteria; phylum Pseudomonadota; class Gammaproteobacteria; order Burkholderiales; family Burkholderiaceae_C; genus JANMDU01. The sequence goes on along the minus strand of JANNED010000058.1, from coordinate 29,553 downwards.
TGGCAGCCGAGCCATGGGCGCACAACTTGCCAGCGCAGCGCTACCCGGGCTTTAACCTGATCATCGGCGATTGGCATGCCAAGCAGTGTCACTATTTAAGCAATCAAGCGCTTCAAGCTGATATTTTGATGCCTTTTAGATCAGAAGCCGGCATAGAATCTACGTACAACGCTACAAATTTAATAGCGCACAAATTACCTTGGGGTGCGATCTACGGCCTCTCCAATGCTGCGCTCGATACCCCTTGGCCGAAAACCGTGCGTCTCAAAAACGCTTTGCGCGATCACCTGTCCAGCGCAAACGCGCAGCAGCTGGTGGATCAAAGCTTGATTGATTTGGCGCATCGCAGCCAGCCTCCAGACGCGCATTTGCCTGCGACGGGCATACCGCTTGCGCTGGAGCGCGCACTGTCTACCGCTTTTGTGAGCCACCCGCAAACTCAGCCCGACTACGGCACGCGCACGAGTCTGGTGGCTGTGGGCGAAGCCGGCCAAGGCCTGCACGTCACAGAATTCACCCATCCGCAGCGCAATGCTTCGGCTCTGATCACGCGCATGCAGCTAGACTGGTTGGTGTGAGTATTGAGAGCATGGGGCTGACTGGGTGGGTGTAAGAAATTGAATGTGCATGCGACTGACGTTCAAGCCAATCTTCAACGCATCATGTTCACCTCACTCATTGCCTCCAACATCAGCATGCTCAACCAAGCTCGCCATGCGGTCGCCTCGCTTTCTCCAGCGCAGTACGCCAACGCACCGCAAGGCTTTCACAGCAGCATCGGCCAGCATATTCGCCACATTTTGGATCACTACCGCAGCCTGCTCAACACACAGGGTGATCTGGTGGATTACGAGCGACGCGAGCGCAATACCCCGGTTGAAAATGATCCCGCTGCAGCGCTGATCCACATCTCGCAGGTCAGCCAACAGCTTTTTGAACTCCCTGCACGCCGGCTGCGCCTTCAGATTGAAGGCTGCCATGCAGATGCTCATGTGGTCACCGCAGAAACCAGCTCTGAGCGCGAACTGATGTTTGTGCTCAGTCACACGGTGCATCACTTTGCCATCATCGGCATTTATCTGCGCGTCTTAGGCGTTGCAGCGCCCGCAGATTTTGGTGTCGCACCATCCACCTTGCGTTTTCAAAAGCAACAGGCCAGCACCGTTTCGGCCTAGTGAACTGTGACAAATTTTTTAACCCATTTACTTTTTTTGGAATTCAAGACCATGCAACCTCTGTATCGCTCATTACGTCCAATGGCCTCTTGGCTCACTGTTGTTTTATTGGCCTGCTTGGCCGCTTTGGCTGCGCCGAGCTCGGCTTGGGCCAAAGAAGCGGCCGTTTACACCCGTTTGTTCAGCAAAGTCGCCCTCAGTGGCTACGATTCTGTGGCTTACTTTACAGAAGGCAAGCCGGTCAAAGGCGATGCAAAATTCAGTTTCGATTACCAAGGCGCGAAATGGCAGTTTGCATCCGCCGAAAATCGCGACAAATTCGCGGCTGCGCCGCAAAGCTACGCGCCACAATTCGGGGGCTACTGCGCATGGGCCGTCTCACAGGGCTACACCGCCTCTGCCGACCCCACCCTTTGGAAAATCGTACAAGGCAAACTGTATGTGAATTTTGATGCCGACGTACAGAAAAAATGGGAAGCCGATATTCCCGGCTTCATCCAAAAAGCCAATGTCAACTGGCCTAACGTGCTTGGCAAGTAAAACGCCCGACAAGGAACTGCCATGACATCCACACCTGTCTCCAAAACCGCGAGTTATTTGCTTTGGGCACTCACGATCTACATCGCGATCATCTTCATCCAATCGCTGTTTTTCAAATTCACCAACTCAGCTGAGACGCAATACATTTTTGGCACTTTAAACACCTGGGGCGCAAGCCTTGGCTTCACAGGCTTGTTTGCTCCCAGCGGCATCTTCAGCCAATATGTGGTGGGCAGCACAGAATTGATCGCCTCTGCGCTCTTGCTGATCGGGCTGTTCATGGGCTGGCCGCTGATCCACAGCGCTGGTGCCCTGCTCTCACTCGGCGTGATCAGCGGCGCGATCTTCTTCCATCTATTCACCCCTTTGGGTGTGGCCGTGCGCAACACAGACGGCAGCTCTGATGGTGGCGAATTGTTTGCGCTGGCATGCGGCGTGTGGATCAGCGCAGCGGTGATTTTGTTTGTCCGCCGACAATTTTTGCTGGAGCGCTTTCGCGCATGGCAAGCCTGAATCCGCAGCGTCCCGCAGCGCAGGCTTGGGGCGCGTTGGCCGTTGTTTTGGCGACCTTGGGCTGCTCACCGCCTAGGCCGCAGGCCAGCCCGGAGCTTACTGCGACCATGCGGCGCAGCCTGCCGATGCAGGGCACTGCACAAGCCTCGCTGAGCTATCTGGCCACAGGCTCAGGATCATCCGCGCGGCCCCTTGATGCCGATACAAGGCCACGCTTGATCTTGGTTCACGGCACACCCGGCGCAGCAACGTCTTGGGCGGATTATTTGGTCAATCCACCGGCAGGCATGGAAGTCATCGCGCTGGATCGTCCCGGCTTTGGTCTGAGCTTGCCTGATGCTGCGCAAGTGAGCCTCGCAGAGCAAGCCAAGGCTGTGGCAGCGCTGCTCGCCCCCGCGCCGCGCAGAAATATTCTGCTGGGGCATTCATTGGGTGGGCCGATCGTGGCTTGGCTCGCAGCGCAGCAGCCTGATCGCATCGCAGCGCTGATCTTGGTGGCTGCATCGCTGGATCCCGCGCAAGAAAAAATTCATCCGATGCAAAGAGTTGGAGACTGGCCGCCTCTGCGTGCTTTGCTCTCACGCGCCTTGCGCAACGCCAACAGCGAATTGCTTGCGCTTGAGCCGCAATTGCTCGCCTTGCAGCCTCTCCTCTCACAAATCACTGCACCCACCTATATTTTGCATGGTGAGCAAGACAATCTCGTGCCTGTGGCCAACGTGCCTTACATGCAGACTCATCTCACACGCAGCCGCGTGCTCAAAACTGTGCTGCTGGCGCAGCGCAATCATTTTTTGCCGTGGAATTCTCAGCCAGAAATGCGAGAGGCCATCGCTTGGGCTGCCCTGCAAGCCCATGATGCGACAAGGGTAGCGCCATGAGCGCTTGGCAAGAGCTGCTCGCCGCATGGAGCTTGGCGTGGTCTGGCCAAGCCGCTGCGCCTTTGACGGGGCAGACGGCAGCACTGGCTGCGCAGATGACCCAACCTTGGGCGCTGGCACTGGCTTTGGCCTTGATCACGCTGCTGGTGGAAGATGTGGCGATTGCGGCAGGTGCGGCTTTGGCCACAGCCGGGCTGATGAGCTGGGAATGGGCCTTTGTGGGTGTGGCCGGCGGCATTGCCTTGGGCGATGTTGCACTGTATGGGCTGGGCGCTGGGGCACACCGCATGGCTTGGCTGCAAAAGCGCTGGCTGGGTTTGGCTGCGCGGCATCCGCAGGCCTTGCAAAAGCTGCACTTCCATTTGAATGAGCAATTGCCCAGTGCGATTTTGCTGGCTCGCGCGATACCCGGCCTGCGCCTGCTCACCTACACCGCTTGTGGCTGGCTGCGCGTGAGCTTGCTGCGCTTTTGCCTGTGCTGCTGTTTGGCGGTGACATTGTGGACAGCGGGCTTGTTTTACCTCAGCGCCACCTTGGGCGAGCTCATCACTCGCACGACTGGCCTGCCGCCCGCATGGGCCGCTGCCCTGCCTGTACTGGCTTTCGCTTGTGCCTTCCCAGCGATTCGCTACCTGCGCTCCAAATATTCCAAACGCCACCAGAAAGACACGTATGAAACCGCATGAAGGCATGCCCGAGCTGGACACCTCTGGCCAGCCGCTGAGCTTCTTTGAATTTTGGCCGATGTGGGCGTTTTATTCCCCTGTGGCGCTTTATGCGCTGTGGCTGATGATTCGCTACCGAGGCATTTTGCTGCCTACGGCGGCCAATCCATCGTTTCCCGGCGGCGGGTTTTTTGGCGAATCCAAAGCAGAGATTTTGCAACTGGCGATGCAACATATCCCGCAATGGGTCGCGCCCTTCATCACGCGCGATCGCGTGCCGGGTGCAAATATCGAAGCGCAGACGCTGGCTGCACTGGCAGCCATGCAGGAAGCAGGCCTGACTCTTCCCGTGGTGGCCAAGCCCGATTTGGGCTGCCGTGGCGCGGGCGTGAAGCTCATGCGCACGCGAGATGATATCGCGGCATACATCAGAGCCTTTCCCTCTGATGCGCGTTTTTTATTGCAGCGCCTCGTGCCCCATGAGGGCGAGGCTGGCGTGTTTTATTGTCGCCATCCGAGCTGGCCGCAAGGGCGCATCATCTCACTCACACTCAAATATTTTCCGTATGTGTATGGTGATGGCCAGCGCACACTGCGTGAGCTGATCTTGCAAGACCCGCGCGCGGGCCAGCTGTCGCATTTGTATTTGAAACGGCACACCGCGCAGCTGGCCAGCGTGCCCGCTGTAGGCGAGGCAATTCGCTTGGCCTTTGCTGGCAGCCACAGCCGAGGCGCGATTTTTCGCAATGGCACACCCCTCGTCACACCCGAGATGACACAGCGCTTTGACGAGATTGCCAAAGCGCTGCCCGAGTTTTATTTTGGCCGCTTTGACATTCGCTTTGTCGATTTCAAAGCCGTGCAAGCGGGGGAAGGCTTCACCATCGTCGAGGCCAATGGCGCCGGCGCAGAAAGCACACACATCTGGGATCGCAAAACCACACTGCTGGCCGCTTGGCGCGATTTGATGACGCAATACCGTTTGCTCTTTCAAATTGGCCGCGCCAATGTGGATCGCGGCTTCAAAGCGCTTTCTATCCGTGAGTTTTTACGCTGGAGAGAGCGTGAAAAACGGCTCACGCAGCTCTACCCATCCACAGATTAAAAAAGACGAATTGATTTCAAAGAATACCAAAACGGCGGCGGCGCTGAGCCATCTGTGCCGATTCCAAATCCATCAAGGTTAAAAAATCAATGGTCTTGAAAGCACGATCCAGCGCAGGCGGGCCGCAAATTTCTGCGCCCAGCGCCAGATAAGCCGAAAGCAGTTTGGGCAGCTTCACGCGCGCAAGCGTGGTGCCGGGTGCTGGCAATGGACAGGCAAACTCTGACCGGGGCTGCACCCGATACGCCGAAGCCGACAAACTATTTTGCATCTGGGCGTAAGCATCCCAACCGTCTGCGGGATGTTGCGAGGTGAGCGAGCTACAGCCCATCAAATAGCGCGCCCCAGCGTGCTGCGCATGCGCCATGATGCCCCGCCAAAGCATGCTCAGCACCGTGAAATTGCGGTGATCCGCATGGATACAGGCTCGCCCCAGCTCCAGCACTTGATCGCGCACTGGCTCAAAGGCACTCAAATCAAATTCTCGCGCACTGTAGTAGCCCAAATTCTGAGCCGCATCACGGCCAAGCTGCATCCGATACGTTCCCACCACTTGGCCTGCAGCATTTTCCACCAACAAATGCTCGCAATACGCATCCAATGCATCTTCATCGCGCCCCGTTTCAAACGATTGGCTCAAGCCCTCGCGCATCTCCAAGTTAAACACGGCAAAGCGCAAGGCTTGTGCAGCATGCAGATCCGCTAAGCTGGTGGCCATGCGAAGCGCGTAGCCCGATGGTGACAACCATTGCTTGGCGGCAGCAATCGAGATCAAATTCGTATGACTCATTTGTAACCAGAGGAGCGTGTGTTTGTGTTTTAGTCGTGCCAAAGGTGCATTTCTTACACACACCAATCGCTATTATTTTCATAGCTAAAAGCGCAAATGCCATGATGGCTATGGATCAAATCGTGAATTGAACTCATTTAAACTCACGGCCTATGAAGCTCACCCCACCATCTCGCGCTCAACTATTTTTTGCTTGGTGCAAACGCCATGCACGCCTGCTGAGTTTGTTGTTGTTTTTGCTGCTGTTGCTGGCCTTAGCGCATTTTTCAGGACTGCGTGGGCATTTCAACGTGGCATATTTGCGTCATATTCTCGAAGGCCATCCGGTGCTAGGTTTGCTGGCTTTTGTAGCCTTGTTTACCTTGGGCAACGTGATTCAGCTGCCGGGCTGGCTGTTTTTGGCCTCGGCGGTACTCGTGCTTGGGCCGCTATGGGGGGCAATGGTCACGTACACGGCCGCTTGCATCGCCTGTGCTTTAACCTTCATCATTGTGCGTGCATTTGGTGGCGCTGCACTGAGGCGCTTGCAAAGCCCGCTGGCTCAACGCTTGCTTGCACGACTTGATGCCAAACCTGTGCAAAGCGTTATTGTGCTGCGCATCCTGTTTCAAACCTTACCCGCACTGAATTACACACTTGCACTATCGGGTCTGCGATTTCGCCAATACGCCTACGGCACACTGCTTGGCCTGCCTTTGCCCATCGCACTGTATTGCATCTTCTTTGAGCAATTGGCACAGCTTCTTCATATCGTGCAATAAAAACAAAGAGGTGTATCGCGTATGCCTTCCAGATTTTCTGACAAAAGAGAAGAGCCTAGGCACTTGACGTGCCTAGGCTCTTCCATTTAAGTCTCGTATCAACCTGCTTCGGTCAAACGAATTTTTTGACTCACTTGCAGTGCCTGCATACGCACGAGATCGCGTGACACAGTGCTCATGAATACAGGCGTGCCGCTCAAGAATTCGCCACTGTCGTGGCTGTAGCCGCGAGCAATACGATCCAAGTTCGCTTGTACGGCATCACTGCGCACTTGCGATGCCTTGGCTGTTGACACAAAGTTTTGCGCAGGATCAATACCTGCGTCCGCAGACTGCGCATAAGCATTGAAACCTGCGGCAGCAAAGGTAATGAGGGCCAAAGAAACGATACGTGTAGCTTTCATGATAAATCTTTCAAATAATAAACAAGGTTAAAGATGGCAGTGCTGTTGAGTAAAGATTCGGATTTGTTGCACTTCACTCAGCAGCACTGTCTTGTCAGCAGAGCTTGTTTTCAATTTGCCCTGCTGTAAACGTTAGTGGGCTGACGGGTCTTAAAATTACAAGCTGCAGCGTGAAAATTCGATAAATAAATTTACTGAATTCGCGCTCAGTTGTGTAAGAAATTTGAAGCTGGATTTTGATGCAACTCAGCCAGATATGCCAAACCCTTCACAGCTCGGCTGCCGTACCAGCTCAGCAGTTCGCCGTCGACAAGCTGCACTTGCGCATGGGGCAACCAAGTTTTCACCTCGGTGACATGGTTCATATCGAAGCGATAGGGTTCGCTGGAGAGCAGCACGCGCTGCACGCTTGGCAACCAGCTCTCATTGCCGCTCAATGGCGGATACCGCGCTGCGCCAGTTTCTCCGCCGCATACATCAGGCCAGGTGTGCCAGCCAATCAGCGAGAGCATGCTGCTGATGTAAGTATCCCGCGCCACCGTCATCCACGGATCGCGCCAGATCAAATAGAGCACGCGATGCTCCTGATGCTGAACAGCTGTCAGCCGCTGCAAACCAAGATTTATTTGCTGTTTCAGCTCATTTGCCAGCACTATCATTGTATTGTATGCTCCTAAATCAATAGCAAATTCAGCGCACAGTTGATCGATCAATAAGATGTTGTCCAGCGGTGTTTGCGGATGCGTCACGATCACATTCGGCACGAATTCACGCAAAGCTTGCACGGTTGGCAGCGTGTTTTCATCCACATTCACGATCACATGGGTGCATCCCAAGTTTTTGATTTTCGCCAGATTCACATCTTTCGTGCCGCCTACTTTCGCCATGTGACGGACGGCTGATGCTGGATGGATGCAAAAGCCCGTTCGCCCAACGATCCAGTTGGCCAAGCCCAAGGCCACCAAAAGCTCTGTGATGCTTGGCACCAGACTCACGATGCGTGGTGCAGATGTCACAAATCCCGCCGAAACAAGCGGTTTTTCATGCTGCAGTGGCGCTTTGCCGCCAAAATTTTGATGTTTCTTGAAACTGGCTCATAATCCCAAAGGTGCGGGTGTTTTTTGTTGACGGGTATCCGGCAGGTTAAAAATATTTGCTCAGGTCAGGTGATCGGAACCACGAACAGCGCCAATTCTATGCAGTCCACGTTTCCGTCGCTTTTTTATTGAAATGTTAGAAGCCGAGCGACCGAAAGGTGCCGGTATTGATAGGTGAAGACAAGATGGGTAATCGACTGTACGTGGGCAATCTGCCCTACACCGTGCGTGACAATGATTTGCAAACGTCCTTTGGTGCGTTTGGTACTGTGACCAGCGCACGCGTCATGATGGAGCGCGATACAGGCCGCTCAAAAGGCTTCGGCTTTGTGGAAATGGGCGACGATGCCCAAGCTCAAGCAGCCATTGCTGGTATGCATGGCCAAGAGCTCGGTGGCCGCACCGTGGTCGTGAATGAAGCACGTCCTGCTGAATCTCGCCCACCGCGTGAAGGTGGCGGCTACGGTGGCGGTGGCGGTGGCGGTAGCCGAGGTGGCTACGGCGGTGGCGGTGGTGGTGGCGGTTATGGAGGCGGCGGCGGCGGCGGTCGTGGACCGTACGGTGGTGGCGGTGGTGGCGGTGGTGGTGGTTATGGCGGCGGCGGTGATCGCGGTGGCGACCGTGGCGGTGATCGCGGCGGCAACGACGGAAGCTTTCGCAGCCCCTACGGTGGTGGCGGTGCCGGCGGCGGCGGTGATCGTCGTGGCGGTGGGGGCGGCGGCTATGGTGGTGATCGCCGTGGCGGCGGCAGCGATCGTGGCTGGGGCAACAACTGATTTCACAGTCATCTGACCTGTGGTCAATTTGCTCGTGTGAATTCGGACTTAGTTGGCATAAACAGCCATAATTTGGCTGTTTTGCAACAGTTTTTATTGTAATACCTTAGTTTCAAGGTAAAAATTCACACATGTCTTGGTTCAACTGGCTGTCGGGTAAAAAAAGCTCACACCGCGCAGATGCGCGTGGTGGGCATTCAGATGTGCTGTCTTCCCAGCAAATGGACAATACTCGGCTGATGTCGGGTGCTCGTTCGCAAGGCGCAGCGGCTCAGCCTGCGGCAACCGCTTCAGCCCAGCGCTTAGAGCAGCGCCGCAGCGAACGCAATGCAAAACGTGAGCTGCTGTTTCAAGTGGTGCGTGAATCCATGGTGCGCGTGGGTGTCTTGTCGTCTGCTTTCAAATTCAAAGTGCTCTCGCTCGATCAGCGTGGTCGCAGCTTTTTGGTGATGATTGAGCTGTCTGCTGAATTCAGTGGCGAAGTCGAAAAGCTCGCAGAAATCGAGTCGATGATCGCCCACACGGCCAAACACCGGTATGAAATCGTTGTGCAAGCCGTTTATTGGCGCTATTTCAATGCGGCCGTGCAAAATGCAGGCACGGTCAGTGCACCAGCGCCTTTGCTTGGCGCGATGCATGCCCCTGTATCTCGGCCAGCACCTTTGTTTGGCATGGAAGGCTCTGGGTCTGGCACATCTTCGCGCCCGATGCCATTGTCTATGCCTACACCGATGCCTGTGCCCACGTCCTACGCCACAGCCATGCAACTGCCTGTTATTGGTGCAACCTCTTCTCAATTGTCATCCACCCACAAAGCTGCAGCCGGTCATGTCGATGAGCTGAGCGATGACGAAGTAGCGGCTTTTCGGCGTGCGCTGGCAGCAGGAGCAGCGCAAGGCGCTTTGGCTGCGCCGATGCCTGCCAAAACGGGCATAAGCCCAGAGCGTCCGGCCGCAGCAATCCAACCAACAGCCATCAAAAGCGCAGCATCGCAACCCAATTTAGACAAGGCTCGGAGCAAATTGTTGCTCACGGGCTACGAAGACACTGAAATGCACGACGAAGATCCTCTGCCGGCGCTGAGTGGCACGCAATACGGCGAGTTGCGCTAACAATCACGTGTGACAAGCGGCTGTCTGCCGCCGTGTCAATTCACCAAGAGACCTACCCGATGAATGTGCGCCAGCTCGTGGATGCGATTGCTGCACTTGACGCAAAAGATGCTCTCCAGTGCCGACTAGGCCTTGACGGTTGGAAATTACTCGCCCCTTTTCTTTCTGTCAATTTTCTGCAACCTGGTAAAGTGCTGATCCACGAAGGCGAGCGTGATCGTGTGCTGTATATCTTGGCAGAAGGTGAGCTCAAAGTTCAATCGCGTGGCCACGAGATTGCTTTTTTAAAGCCTGGCACGGTTGTTGGCGAAGGCGCATTTTTCTCGGGCGAGCCTCGCAGTGCCACCATTGTGGCCAACAGCAATGGCATCGCATGGTCTTTGAGTTGGGAGAAATTCGATGCCATGTCTGCCCAATACCCCAAGCTTGCGCTGGATCTCACCAAGGGCTTGGCCGCTGTGCTGGCGGTGCGCATGCGCGAGGCGATTTTGGTGGGCCAATTTGTATGACACTGCACAACATGGATTCCCTCACGCACGCGCTTTCTACCGTCCTTCGCCAACACATCCGAACCGTGCCTGATTGGCCAGAAAAGGGCGTGCAATTTCGAGACATCACACCGCTGTTGCAAAACCCGCGTGTGTTTCGCATCTTGATTGATGCTTTTGTGCACCGCTACATGGAAGGCGGCATGCGCCCGGATGTGGTGGCCGGCCTCGATGCTCGCGGCTTCATTGTGGGCTCTGTGATTGCTTATGAGCTGGGCTTGGGTTTTGTGCCGATTCGCAAAAAGGGCAAGCTGCCTTTCACCACCGTGGAAGAAACTTATGAGCTCGAATACGGCAGCGCCACGGTAGAGCTTCACACCGATGCCGTTCGGCCTGGCCAGCGCGTGCTGTTGATCGATGATCTGATCGCGACTGGCGGCACGATGATGGCCGGCAAAAAGCTGCTGGAAAAATTGGGAGCGACCGTGATGGAAGGCGCTGCCATTGTGGATTTGCCCGAACTACAAGGCTCCAAGCGCTTGCAAGCTGCGGGTTTGCCACTGTTTACCTTGGTGGATTTCGCTGGGCATTGAGCCGCTTTGTAGCTTGCACCATTTCGGTACTGAATTTACAGAGCAGACACGCTTCTTTGCTTTTTCGCGTGTGCTCGGCGAGTGGCCGAGGCGTTAAATGAAGACTTCAACAACGAGGTTTCAACATGAACGCTACGCTTACCTCCCCTGCCATGCACACGCATTCTGCGGGCACATCGACCAAACCGCTGTGGGCCGCTGTGGGCGTGCTCAGCGTCTGCGTGCTGGCCATGGGCGCAACGCTGGTGCATGTGAACAAGCGCCCTGAGCCATTGGCGCAAGCATCTATTCCTTTGTCTTCAGCCTTGGCGATGAGCGCACCCGCTGCATTGCAGGCGCCCGCGCACATGATCACCGAAGAAAAAAATACCGAAAAACCTGCGATTGCCGGCACAAAATATACACAGATTGCTCCTAAAACAGTAGCTAAGCCTGTATCACCTGTTGCTGCCAAAGGCACACCTGCTTCGCCAGACAGCAGCCCAGCGCCTGTCGTGGTCGCGCAAGCACCGACAGCGCCTTTGCCTGAAGTGGCCTCGGCCTACCCGCCGGCTACTGCGCCAACACCTGTCAACGCGCCCATCGTTGTTGCACAAGTGCCCACCAAACCCGTATGCGCAAACTGCGGCACCGTTGAAGCTGTCACGCCAGTGACCCAACAAAGCAATGGGTCGGGCGTGGGTGTGATCGCAGGCGGCGTGCTTGGCGGTGTCGTGGGCAATCAAATGGGCAAAGGCAGCGGTCGCGCTGCCACCACGATTCTGGGGGCGATTGGCGGAGGCTGGGCTGGCAATACGATGGAGAAAAACATGAAGAAAACCACCACCTACTCGGTGCGCGTGCGCATGGAAGACGGTTCAAGCCGCACGATGGAACAAAGCAGCGCACCAATGGTAGGCAGCAAAGTAACCATCGATGGAAACACGATGCGCCCGGCTTGATGGCAAGCGATGGCGCTTTCTAGAATCACCAACAAAACTGATCAGATTTTTGTGACCGTATTCGCAGCAGAATCGAGCTTCACGCTGTTGCCCACAGCCCAAGCCGGCGCAGCCTCAGATTCATAAGAGCGCGTGCTGCCATCTTTCATTTGAATGCTGGTGATGTGGATGGTTTTGCGGTTCAGGCGTTTTTGGATTTCGTTGCCAATCACGGCCCCACCCACTGCGCCACCCACGGTGGCGACGGTTTTACCATCGCCTTTGCCCACTTGGCTGCCGAGCAAGCCGCCGCCAACTGCGCCGCCCAGAATGCCTAAAGCGCCACCACTGCCTTTGCGTTTTTCGCTGCGCACGCCAGTGACGATGCCGCAGGTATCGCACAATGCCGCCACCTGCGCGGCTCTGGCTTTTTGGTCTTGTGCAGCCTTCGCAGCGGCTGCATCTTGGACTGCTTTGGCATTGGCCGCGTCTTGCGCTGCCTTGGTTTTGGCTTGTGCGTCCAGCGCTTCTTTGTTGGCCTTGTCAGCGGCGGCTTGGGCAGCTGACAAGTCTTGTTGAGCCTTGATCTGCGCCGGCGTCAACGGCACAGCAGGCGCGTTGGTCGCAGTTTGCGCTTGAATGCCGATCGCTGCGCTGACCAGCAAGCTGGCGAGTAAAAGCGACAAGGTGCGGGAATGCTTCATATGAATCTCCGAAAATGAGTGAACAGTTCAATGTAACGCTTGACCGATGCCAAGGGAAGACCGCCAAGAGCGAAGTTGTGACAAAGTTGGTTCGCCGGCGCAAGCGGGCAACGCTTTAGCTCAAGATCACCGAGCTCAAACGCCGACGATACGTGGCCACCACCGGATCTTCGGGTGGAATCTGACCATCAGGCATCTTCGGCTTGGGTTGCTCAATCAGATCGAGCACGGCAATGTAGAGTTTGCGCGCTTGACCCTCTTGGCCACCCTCTTTGTTCCAGAGCTTGTCGCGCATGAGGATTTCTAGCAATTCGTCCATGGAAGCGGTGTATTGGCCAGCGGCGATCAGGGCTTGGGCATAAGTGTGGCGGGCCTCAAAATCTCGTTTGTTGGCAGAGATTTTTGCATCGAATTGAGCCTTGATTTGGCTCATCGCCAGCACTGCATCTACTTCAAGCGCTACTGAATCAATAGCAAGCAAGAGCAATTGCACGCTCTCGTATCGGCGCACGACGCTCACTTTGGCGACGGCCGGTTTGAATGCCGTTTTTGCTGCGGCCACATCGCTTGAGAGCAGCAGGGCTTGAATCAGGTTAAAACGGGCGTTGTCGTCATCGGGTGCTTTGTCCACATTGGCTTGGAGCGCTGCAAGAGGATCGGTGTCCTCGGGCTCGGGCGCGATCTCTTCTTCAAGTGCCTCTGGCAACGCCTCCGCTGGCGGCAAATGCTTGTCTAAAAATGCTTTGAGCTGGCTCTCGGGCAAGGCACCCATGAAGCCATCGACTGGCTGGCCATTGATCATCAGAATGCAGGTGGGAATGCTGCGAATGCCAAAGGCAGCCGAGAGCTGCTGCTCATCATCGGAGTTGATTTTGACGAGCTTGAAGCGGCCTGCGTATTCTGCCTCCAATTTTTCCAACATCGGCCCAATGTTTTTGCACGGGCCGCACCAAGGGGCCCAGAAATCGAGCAGCACGGGAATGGTGTGGGAGGTTTCGACGACTTCGGTCTCGAAAGTGGCGATGGTCACGTCAATCATGGGTTCAATCTAACAAGGTATACAGGTCAATCGGGGCGGCTGCTTACAATCTGAGCATGACCATTAGCCAAACTCAGATCGGCATCGTGATGGGATCCAACTCGGATTGGGACACGATGCAACACGCTGCGCAGATTCTCACAGATTTTGGCGTGCGCCACGAATGCCAAGTGATCTCGGCGCATCGGATGCCCGATGCGATGTTTGCCTATGCTGAGAACGCTGCAAAACGCGGCCTGCAAGCCCTCATTGCTGGCGCGGGCGGCGCAGCGCATTTGCCGGGCATGCTGGCGGCGAAAACCACGCTGCCGGTGCTCGGCGTGCCCGTGGCTTCTAAGCATTTGGCTGGTGTCGATTCGTTGCATTCCATCGTGCAGATGCCGCGTGGCATTCCCGTGGCGACGTTTGCGATTGGCGCAGCGGGTGCGGCCAATGCTGCCCTCTTTGCCGTGGCCATGCTGGCTTTACAGGATGCGGTTTTGGCTCAGAAATTGAACGATTTTCGCGCTGCGCAAACAGCGGCGGCGACCGCAATGAAGGTGGGCTTATGAGCGCGATTCTTCCTGGAGCAACTTTAGGTGTGCTCGGCGGCGGGCAGCTGGGGCGCATGTTTGTGCACGCGGCGCAGCGCATGGGCTATTTTGTAGCCGTGCTCGACAAAGACCCGATCAGCCCTGCTGGCACAACGGCAAACTATCATATTCAAGGTTCGACAGAGGATGAAGCGGCTTTGGCGCAACTGATGCAGCGCTGCGCGGCGATCACCACTGAATTTGAGAATGTGTCTGCACCAGCGATGGTAACTTTGGGCGCACAGAGAATCGTCTCGCCCAGCGCAGATTCGGTGGCCATTGCGCAAAACCGCATCGAAGAAAAGACAATGCTTGCGCAGGTGGCCAAAAGCTCGGGGCATGCGCATGCTGGGCCTGTCCCTTTTATTGCGGTAGAAAAGATCTCTGACATCACCGCTGCGCCCGATGAATGCTTCCCTGGTTTGCTCAAAACCGCTACGCTGGGCTACGACGGCAAAGGCCAGGTGAAGGTCAACACCCGCTCGCAGGCCAGCATTGCTTTTAAGCAGTTGGGCGGCGTGCCCTGCGTGCTTGAGCAGCTCGCCCCTTTGGTTGCGGAGTGCTCTGTGGTGCTGGCGCGTAGCGCAGAAGGCCACATCGTCAGCTTGCCGGTGGCGCGTAATGTGCATGTGAACGGGATCTTGGCCAGCAGCGAGATTTATGAAGGAAATCTACCGGTAGCCGGCATAGAATCTGCGCAGACAGCTACCAAATTAATAGCAGAGCATTTGCAGTATGTGGGCGTTCTGTGCGTGGAGTTTTTCATTCTGAAAGACGCTGCAGGCGCTTTGAGCGATGCCAGCGAGCTGCGCGTGAACGAAATTGCGCCGCGCCCCCACAACAGCGGGCATTGGAGCATTGAAGGCTCTAGCGTGAGCCAGTTTGAGCTGCAAGTGCGCACGCTGTGCGGCCTGCCTTTGGCGCAGCCGGTGCAGCTTGCAAGCTGCGTGATGCTCAATTTGCTCGGTGATATTTGGCTGGACGAAGCTGGCGCTGAGAAAACGCCCGACTGGGCAAGCGTGCTCGCTTTGCCTGGCGTGTCTTTGCACTTGTACGGCAAAGCGGGCGCGCGCAAAGGCCGCAAGATGGGGCACATCACCGTGACAGGCGCTTCTGCTGAGGTGGCTGGCAGTGTGGCGCTAGAGGTGGCGCAGATGCTGGGCTTGCCTTACACGCCTACGATGCTGGACATCGCTTGAGATCATGGCGGCTTTGAGTGTTTTAGAAGGCGCACGTCTGATTGCAGACGGCGAGCTGCTGGCCTTCCCCACCGAGACGGTGTATGGCTTGGGTGCGGATGCGTCAAGCAATGCGGCAGTCGCCAAAATTTTTGCTGCCAAAGGCCGGCCTGCAGACCATCCGCTGATCGTGCATGTGAGTGATCACTCGGCTGCTATGCATTTTGCTGCTGAGATTCCCGATTTTGCAAAACGCTTGATGGATGCCTTCTGGCCAGGGCCGCTGACCGTGATCGTGCCGCGCAAAGCGGGCATGGCCGCCGCCAGCGCAGGCGGCCAAGACTCGATTGGCTTGCGCTGCCCGGCGCACCCAATGGCGCGCGAGCTGCTGGCCGAATGCGCCAAGCTCGGCGTGCATGGCGTATCAGCACCCAGCGCCAACAAATTCGGCAAAGTCAGCCCGACCACGGCCGCACATGTGAAAGCGGAGTTTGGCGGCGATATCCCTGTGCCCATAGCGGTGTTGGATGGCGGCGCATGCGAAGTCGGCATTGAATCGACCATCATCGACTGCACACGTGGCGCACCGGTCTTGCTTCGCCCCGGCGTGCTCACACCTGCCCAACTTGAGGCTGCGATGGGGTGTTCGTTGTCTACTGACGCGCTATTAAATAGTGAGCATACTTCGCAGATAATACGCCGGCAATTGCTCGGAAATGTCTCAAATTCTGGCGTGCGCCCGACCGTGCGCGATGTCCTCAGCCCAGCACCGCGCGCCTCGGGCACACTCGCCTCGCATTACGCGCCCACTGCGCCACTGCGCCTGATGGATGCCAATGCCTTGCAAACTGCACTCGATTTACTGGGCAGCGAAGCTAAAAATATTGCCGTTTATGCCAGAGCCCCGCTCAAGCTCAGTTCAAGCCAAATCATCATGCGGCGTATGCCACAAGACGCCCTGGCCACAGCGCAGCAGTTGTTTGCCGTGTTGCGGGATTTTGATGCTCAGAATGCGCGCTTGATTTGGGTGGAAGCCGTGCCAGAAGATACCGCTTGGGATGGCGTGCGGGATCGCTTGAGCAGGGCAGCCGTCTGATGCAAAGCATCAACCCGCCCCGCGCCCCGCTGCGCGGCAGGTAAGATAGCAGCTTGCGGCCAGCTTAGGCCGCCTTTGTGGAGCTTTTTCAATGAATGTGATGCCGATTTTGTTTACTGCTTTGACACAACGCCTGCGGCGGCTTGCTGCCGTGGCATGCATAGGGTTGTTGGGCGCACTATCAGCTTGCGGCGCAGGCAGTACTTTTGAGCCGCTTGTTCCTAATCGCATCATCGCTTTTGGCGATGGCATGGCCGATTTAGGGCAAGTTGGCGGCACGCGCTACACCATCAACGATGGCACAGCCAATATTTGGGTGGAGCAGGTTGCGGCAAGTTTCGGTAAGACTGTGACGGCCAGTGTCAGTGGCGGCTTGGGCTATGCGCAAGGCAATGCGCGCGTGGATACCGCTGGCACGGCGCCCAGTATCGCCCAACAGATCTCCAGCTTTCTGGCTAGCAATGCTTTTGCAAGCCTTGATGTTGTTCTGATCGACGGTGGCACCACTGAGCTGAGCCTCTTGGCCCAGCAGTATGTTGCAGGCACGATCCCCACAGCGGCAGCGCTCAATGTATCTGCCACCTCAGCCGGCCAAGCTTTGGCTGCGCAAATCAGGCGCGTCGTTACCAATGGCGGCAAATATGTGGCGGTGATGGATGCTTACGATTTGGGCAAATCACCTTATGCCATCAACAACACCGTCACTGCCGTGATCAAAGCTGCTGTGCGTGCCCACAACGATGCCCTGAAAATTGCCATCGTTGATCTTGGCGCCAATGTGCTGCTGATTGACCGAGAAGCTTATATCAACTTGGTGGTGGCCTCACCGACTTCCTACCTTGGCACAGGAGCAATTGCAAATGCCGCCGTCTGCACCGTTGCAGCCAATCTCTGCAACAACAGCACCTTGCTGCCCAGTGCAAATGCTGCGGGTTATTTGTTTGCAGATCAGTTTTATTTCACGCCAGCAGCGCAGCGCCTGATCGGCAATGATGCTTATACCAAGATTCGTAATCGCTGGTAAACGCTTCGAGCATCAAACATCTAGCGTTGGATGCCCGGCGTCTTGGCCCAATTGTGGTAGGCTACTGGGTAGGCTCTGCGATAGCACTTGAGATGAAAAGCGGCGAGCTCGTCCAGTTGTAACATGGCGGCAGATTCAATCAACTTTTCAATCACACGCGGCTCGGGCGACCATTGCACCAGTTGACTCGACAGCGCCAGCACTCGCGGCGCTGTCTCCTTGGACAACGGTGTGATCACCAGCTCTGCAAACTTGGCATGGTTTTGAAACAGCACACTGCGCTGCGCAGCGCTCAAGGGATCGTCTGCATACCAACTGCTGCGCTGCTCTGGCTGAAGATAAATCTGGCTCACGCGATGATAGTCAAATGTTGCATATCCCGTACACACCCATAGCAGCAAAGCAAGTCCCCTTACACCCACTTGAATAGCCCGCTGCACAGACAAAGCTTGAGCCAACAACCAGCTCTGCCACACATCGGCGCACAAAATGCCAATACAAATCAAAGCCGTCATAAAAAACGGCCCATACCACAGCGGATATTCCACCAAGCTGTGAATTCCAATCACCATCAAGACACCCCAAGCCAGCAGCCGATCTGGGCGCGTCTCCGCCCAAGGCTTGTTGCGCCAAATCAGCCACAACACCAAGCCGCAAAACGCCAGCGCCACTGGCAGCCCCAGCTCCACCGCCAAATGCAGCGGTAAGTTGTGTGCATTGTCCAGCAGCTCCATGAAGCGCACGCCAGTAAATTCATTGCTGTAGTGCGCATAAGCGAGAGACCCCCAACCGTGGCCTAGGATAGGCTTTTGAGCGATGAGCTCAAAAACGTTGCCCCATAGCGAGAGGCGAGACAAAGCATTAGGGTCGCCAAAGCGAGACAAAAGACCCAAGTTACCATTTCCTAACCATAATGATATGTCAGGTAATAATGTGATGCTAATGAGTAGACTGAGCAGTCCACATCTAGCAGACTTACGAACTGAGACAGTCGTGCCCTGCAAAAGCCACCCTAAACACAAACTTAGCAAGCACCATTGAAGTACGCCTGTACGAGAGCCCGTCATCACGTTGACCAAAGCTAACATAGCAATCAACAAAATATGGCCGTGCTGTCTAAGAATGCAATTTCTGTTGCTGGCCGATCTTGTAAGCTCTTGCCATAAAATTAAACTTAAGCATGACATGGTTGCTAAGCTGGCCATTTGATTGCGTTGCCGCAAATTTCCATAGGCTTGCCTGTCTGGTGAGTGTGCCATGCCAAGCCAGTCTTGCGTTGGCAGTCCTGCATACTGGAACACTGCGATCATGCTGCTAGTCAGTCCAGCGGCTATGAGCCCATAGCAAAAAGAAGACGCAAGAAAATTGGTTTGTATCGCGTGAGGCTTTCCTATAGTGATGTTTTCATTGCGCACACTTCCTGATTTCATCAGAAAGAAAATAAAAATGATGAGTGCGAATGCTGAGGCTAACCATTGGATTGCTGTTGACGAATAACCACTATGCGCTGTGGCTAACCAAGCCCACGCGAAGCCTACCGATATACATGTGGAGCGAATTTTGGTCGACACAAGTTAAGGCTTAACAGGAACTACCAAATCTGGCCATTGCATCTGGCCAATCAATTGCGGATAGGTTCTCTGAAAATATCTCCAAACTCGCAAATACCCAGCGTGATAACTAGGCGGTGAGACGCTATTGAGGCGTCGCATCCATACCAAAGCCTCTTCTTGCCGTCCGTTCAGTGCGAGCGTCACTGCATGCGTAAGTTGAGTGTTGTAGTTCGGTATGCCATGAATTGAGTATTCCATCCACGCAATGGTCTGAGGTGGCACATCGGTATGGCCTATGATGCGACTGAGTCGCAAATAGTCGGCCAAATTTGTGAGTAAAAATGTGGGCGGCACCTCGGTGATGGTGCGCAACCCGACTTCTTCTGCACGCAAATGTACATAGTTGCGCTCAAGTCGCAGATACTCTACTGTCAGCAGCGCAAGTGCAGAGCACAACATACCCACATAAGCCGCGACAGATCCTAACTGCGTTCGCCACAAGACGAGCCGCCTCAAGCTGCTGTCCAATGCAGCCGCGAAGATCGTCGCTGGGAACAGATAAGCTACGCTCCAATGGGGCAACTCAACAAAAGCGTGCAAAATAAACATCACCAAAGCAAAACCGAATATGCATTGAGATGCATCCTTTATATCTCTAATCACTTGGACGCACCAACGCGCGGCGAAAAAAAACAAAAGACCACCCACCGGAATGCCCCACCATGCTAGCAAATCTAATACTATGTTGTGCGATTGTCGATAGTATGCATTCAACGGCGGAAACTGATCACTAACGACCCATTGCGCAGAAGTCAGTGATGTCATTCCATAGCCCCACCAAGGCGATTGAACAATAGCACCCCAAACCATTTTATAAATACTCAGCCGCGCTACATTGTCGGTCAACTGCTCAATAACCCGCCCTCGGTATTCAAGGAGCAGCCCGTCCGAAATAGCTTGCATATTCCAAAACAACAACAACTGGACGCACAAGATGGCAGCGTACACAAGAGAAAGTTTCCATCCACCAAAGTGATTGCGCAAAACCATGAGCAATCCAAGCAAGGCCATAGACTCCATCAAACCAACGCGTGAGTGCGATATTGCCAAACCAATCGCTAGGTAGCAGCCCATCAAGCAGAAGATAGATAATCGAACGCTTTTTCTGTGTACAGCCCACACCCCACCCACCATCGCCCACATCAGCAGGGTTGCCATTTCGTTTGGCTGAGCCACATTGCCCGCTGGACGAACACCTTCTGGAATGGCCATAACCCATAGCCCTATGCCTTGCATTGCGCCAGCATCACTGATTTGTAAGGCTTGCACCATAGTACCAGCCACAGAGCCAATACCTGCAATCACCAGAGCGCCAAAAATCACATCGCCTAATCGAGATAAAGCTTCTTTTTGATCAATTGCACGCACCACAATCCAAATCACTGCACAGGCGAACAACTGAAGGCTTGCCATGAGTGCATCGCTAGGATGGACAATCAAGCCGGCCCAATGCTGTAGCCAAACTCCGCCCGACATAAGTAGCGCAATTGTTGGCGCCAGTGTCCAATCGCCAGGTCGCAGCCCAGTTATTAATAGCGTCACTACAGCAACTGCCATCCACACTGCAACCAATGCATTGGTATGGAACGCAGTCCACGGAAAATAGTGATGCGGTTGAAGCCACGCAAATGCCAAAGTTGATGCAGCCACAAACGGCCACAGCTTACTTTGCTTCCCACCAAATTCATACGCAAGTAGTGACTTGAAATTCAAAGTTATCGCCTTAGTACAACTCTTCTGCAACAAAAAAGCCTCCCAAGGGAGGCTGATTATGAAAAGTCCAAATGACTTTATGTGCCTTGGCAGCTTGATGGACGATACTTGGCCAGAATCGTACCGCCACAAGCCCAGCCAACTTGACCTGTTGCTGGTGTGAATGTACCGGACATCACGATGGTACTGCCAGTGATGTTGGTATCACCCTGAGCAGTCACAGTAACAACACCAACAAGGCTGCTGCTTTGCGCATACGAAACCGATGCCACATACTTGGAGGCTTGTGTAGCAATATTAGCGGATGCAGTATCCGGCATTTGAGTTAGCGTGGCAGCTGATTCAGAAAGCGTGGTTTTGGCAGACGAGGCAGCCAAGATTGCTTCCGACACTTTCGCGCGGGTGGTGTAGTCTTGGTAAGCTGGCAATGCCACTGCAGCCAAAATACCGATGATCGCAACGACGATCATCAGTTCGATCAGGGTGAAACCCTTTTGAATAGTACGCTTCATAAAAAAACTCCTTAAAAAGTGGATAAAAGCTTTGTAATACAGCAAAGGGCGTGCCAACTCAAAACTCCACTGTTGTGTGGCTTATTTTGAGACTTAGTTGGCATCTGATGGCACATGTCGAGCATACGTTGAACAAAGCGCCATTTCTGATGACATTTTTGTCAGCCTGAGGTGACTGAAATTGCAGGATAGGCGAATTTTTGTACAAAAATTGCCCCTCCTTCGCAGCTCGCGCAGACTCAGATGGCCAGGGGATCAGCCGCCGTATTGGCAACTAGCAGGGCGGTATTTGGGATCAATTTTCTGAGCGGTGGGGACAGTGTATGTCCCGCATAGCCAGTCGATTTGGCCATTGGCACCCAACACACCATTGATCGTCATTTCTTTGCCAGTTATTGCGGAATCCCCCTGTGCTCTGGCCACAATCCGACCCTCGGTTGCACTCGATTGAATATACCAAACCACCTCAACATACTTGGTATTGGGGTAGACCATGGTCACACTTGCACTGGCCGGCATAGTCGTTGCCGTTGACGCTATTTCGGCAACCGTGTTCTTCATGTTGGAGGCAGCGAGCAAAACCTCCGAAACCTTTGCGCGAGTGGTGTAGTCTTGATATGCCGGTAAAGCCACTGCGGCCAAGATGCCGATGATCGCGACGACGATCATGAGTTCGATGAGGGTGAAGCCTTTTTGGAGAGTGCGATGCATGAGGGATTTCCATTTGAAGTTGAAAGTAACAAATGATTTCAGCAAGCAACGTGCCACTTTACCGACTCCCCTTTTGATTGCCGATAGCGAATACTTTAGTTGTATCTCGCGGCTCGATTGCGCCGCTCCTCGAAGTTTTTCTTCACGCCGAATGACATTCTCGTCACAGTCACACTGCTGCACAGACAAGAACAGATAGGTTTTCTAGTCTTTTGCGCATACTGAGGATGGCTTTGTCTTTGCTGATGAGGTGAATGGCTTGCTTGGGCTGGGCGCTGGCGAGATGGCAGGCGAGATCGATGAAGGGCTGATCGTCAGGGTCTTTGCAGCTGTAGGGGGCTTTGGTGGCGGGTGCTTCAGTAAGTTGGGCGAGTTGATCGAAGGCATTCAGGATGTCTTCGGCGCTCTTTTCGTAGAAGGCTAATTTTGTAGCGATGTGTTGGTAAGTTAGTACACGCTCCAGTTCTTTGCGCATGTGCTCTGTGGCCATCCACACGAGCTGCTTGGATTGCAGCTGCTCGCGCAGGGGCGCGGTGCGAGGGTCTTGGAAGAGGAAGAGGTCTAGGACGATATTGGTGTCGAGGACAACGGTTGTGGCCGTCGGTGCCGACGAGGCTAAGGCGGTCATAGCGTGGTCATGAGGCAGAGGGAATTTCTGTCACTGAATCAGTAGGCGGGGTGCGACGGCCTTGAATATCAAAGCGAAACAGGCGGCATTCGATGGGGCCGTTCCACAAGGGCACGCGGCGGGTCTCTTTGAGGCGCATTTTGCCGGGTAGCTTCATGTCCGGCACGAGCAGATGGGCTTGCCAACCGTCGAAATGGGTTTTCCAATGCGTGGCGAGTTGAGGAAAGAAATCGCCCTCTTCCGCATTGAACTGCGCTTGCTCACGCGGCGCACGCTGGCCAACGCGATGAACGCGTGCTTCACTGGCTCTGGCCACACCCGCCACCTCGATTCGCTCACCATAGGGCGGATTGCTCAAAATGACGGCGCCCGCTGCGCCGACTTCGCAAGGCGGCTTGCGCTCCAGCGCATCGCCACCGCGCAGTTGCACAAGATGGCTCACGCCAGCGAGATCGGCGTTGCGCTGTGCAAAATCAACCATGCGGAAAGCCACGTCTGAGCCATAAATAGCTGGTTTTTTGATGTCTTTTGCGTCAAATGCCGGCGTGTTGACTGCTTGGAGTGCTTCTGATTTTATAGCATCCCACACATGAGCTTGGTAGGGCAGCAGTCGCTCAAAGCCAAAGCGGCGCTGCCCGCCAGCAGGGATGCCGAGCGCAATTTGCGCCGCCTCAATCACGATGGTGCCGCTGCCGCAGCAGGGATCGTAAAGCGCAGGCAATGAGGCGCGGCCACCGCCTGCACGGGCCGCGCCTTTCACATCCCACCAGCCGCTGGCTGCCAGCATGGCGGCGGCCAAGGTTTCTTTGAGCGGCGCATCTCCCTTGTCTTGCCGCCAGCCGCGCTTGAACAGGGGCTCGCCGCTGGTATCGATATACAGGCTCACATGCTCGGCACTCAGATGCACATACACGCGGGCATCAGGGCGCTGGGTATCGACACTGGGACGATCGCCGGTCTTGTGGCGAAAGCGGTCACAGATCGCATCTTTCACGCGCAGGGCGGCGAAATTGAGGCTTTTCAAAGGGCTGCGCGTGGCGGTGATGTCGATCTTAAAGGTCTGCTTTGGTGTAAACCAGATTTCCCAGGCCACATCGCAGGCAGCTTCGTAAATATCGTCTTCGTTGCGATAAGGGCGCTGCATCACGCCGACCAGAACTCGGCTGGCCAATCGGCTGTACAGGTTGAGCTGCAAGGCTTGTCGCCAACTGGCTTTGACGGCGACACCGCCCATCATTTGCTGCACAGCTGAGGGCTGTGCTGGTTGTTGCACGGCTTCGCTCTCGCCCATGATGTGCTTGGCCTCGTCGACCAAATAGGTTTCGACACCTCCGGCGCAAGGGAGAAAAAGATGGAGGTTGTTCATAGCGTTTTTCGCAAACTGGTGACGGGAATGCGAAGGGCTTCGCGGTATTTGGCCACGGTGCGGCGGGCGCATTCAATGCCTTGCTCTTTGAGCATCTGGCAAATCGCGTTGTCACTGAGGGGCTTGGCTTTGGACTCGTGATCGATGAACTGCTTGATCAGCTCGCGCACGGCGGTGCTCGATGCGATGCCGCCGGTTTCGGTGGTCAGCGCGGAGCCGAAAAAGTATTTGAGCTCGAAGGTGCCGTAGGGTGTGCTCATGTATTTGGCCGTCGTCACGCGGCTGATGGTGGATTCGTGCATGCCGATTTCGTCTGCGATTTCTCTGAGCACGAGTGGGCGCATCGCGACTGCGCCGTGCTTGAAGAAGCTGCTTTGCCGCTCGATGATGGCCTGGCTCACGCGCAAAATCGTGTCAAAGCGTTGCTGCACGTTTTTGATGAACCAACGGGCTTCTTGCAAGCGGCCTTGCAGGCCCTGCACTGCCTCGGTTTTTTTGCTGCCTTTTAAGGCGTTCGCATACAAATCATTGACATGCAGCTTGGGCATCACATCTGTATTGAGTTGCGCCACAAAGATGGTTTGCCCACGGCGCTTCTCGGCACGAACAATCACATCAGGGATCACAATATTGCGCTCGACTTGCGCAAACTGGCGCGCCGGCTTGGGCTCAAGCCGCGCGATGATCGGAATAGCGGCTTTGATCGCTTCGCTGCTCGTGTGGCACAGCTGCGCCAAGCGCTTTACATCGCGCTTGGCAAGCAGCTCCAAAGGATGCTTGAGAATGCTGGCGGCAGTTTGCAGCACATCATTGCTCGCAAAATCCTTGCTCGCTCGCAATTGCAGCAGCAAGCACTCCGCCAAATCGTGCGCGCCCACACCGGTGGGCTCAAAGTTTTGCAGCCACTTGAGCGCGATGCCAAAGCGTGCGATCAGTTCTTCCACATCTTCCAACGACGTTGCGCCCAAGCTCTGCGCCAAGCTTTCAAAATCATCGGCCAAGTAGCCATCATCGCTCAGTGATTCGATCAACATGCCCAGAGCAGCGCGATCTTCGGGCGAGAGGCGCAGGCAGAGGGCCTGGGCATGCAGATGTTCTTGCAAGGTGGCGAAGCTGCTGTTGTTCTGTGCAGGATCGAAATCATCGCTGGCTTGAGAAGCGCTGGCGCTACCCGACAAGCTGGCACCTGCATCGCTGCCAAGGCCTGCCTCATAAGACGAATCATCTGAGGCCACATCTAAGCTGCCATCGCCCTCCCAATCGCTGGGCTCTGAGACAGCGGGCATCTCTGCCTCACCCCGGTATTCAGATTCATTGAGGCTGTTTGCCGGCATGGAATCTGTGTGAGACGCTATCAAATCAGTAGCATCCGCATCCCGCTCAAAATCTTCTTGGCGCAGCTTGTCATCGTCTCTTTGGCTGCGCTCTAGCGCAATTTGCTCTTCATAGCCCTGCTCCCCGGCCTCTTGCTCCAAAAAGGGATTGTCTTGGATCATCTGCTCAATCTCTTGGGCCAATTCGAGCGTGGACAGCTGCAGCAATCGGATGGATTGCTGCAGCTGTGGCGTGAGCGCCAGATGCTGGGAGACGCGGAGACTTAATCCCGGTTTCATGTGTCGTACCGCTGGCCTTGCAGCAAAGCAGGCTTACATTCGGAAGTGCTCGCCCAGATACACGCGGCGCACGTCGGGGTTGTCCACAATCTCAGCTGGCGTGCCTCGGGCAAGCACGCGGCCTTCGCTGATGATGTAAGCGTGATCGCAAATGCCAAGCGTCTCGCGCACATTGTGGTCGGTAATGAGCACGCCGATGCCTCGGCTTTTGAGAAAACCGATGATGCGCTGAATTTCGATCACGGCAATCGGATCAATGCCGGCGAAGGGCTCATCGAGCAAAATAAATTGCGGATTGGTCGCCAGCGCTCTGGCGATTTCCACGCGGCGGCGCTCACCGCCTGAAAGCGCCAAAGCGGGTGAATCGCGCAGATGATCCACACGCAAATCCTTGAGGAGCTGCTCCAGCTGTTCATTCAAAGCGGCCTTGGACAGCTGCTGACCGTTTTCATCGCGCTGCAATTCGAGCACAGCTTGGATGTTTTCTGTGACATTCAGCTTGCGGAAAATCGACGCTTCTTGTGGCAAATAGGACAGCCCCATGCGCGAGCGGCGGTGGATCGGCATGTTTTGCGCAGACTGGCCATTGATCGTGATCTCACCCGCATCCGCGCGCACGAGGCCGACGATCATGTAAAACGATGTCGTCTTGCCTGCGCCATTGGGACCGAGCAAACCGACCACCTGCCCTTGCGAGACGGACAGCGACACATCTTTGACCACTTGCCTGGCACCATAGCTTTTTTGCAGCCCACGGGCTTCGAGCTTGCGTGCATCGGCTGGCGTGTGAGATGCGCTGATCTCTGCAGCCATGCTCACTTTTTCTCCCCGCCAAGATTCGTGCTGGGGCGCAAGACAGCGCCGCCGACTGCCGCACCCGAGCCTGCACCTGCTGGCGCACTGGCTGCTGTGCGTGTGCTCAGCACCGCCCTGACGCGGCCACTGGGGTTGCCGGGATTGGCCGCATTGCCGCCCGAGACATTGAACACATCGCTGGTGTTGTCGTAAGTGATCAAAGCGCCTTGGGTTTCATCGGAGACTGTCGCGCCGCGCAAACGCCGCAAAGTGGCATTGCGGTTGAAGCTCACGTTGTCGGCTTTACCGTCATACACAATCACCTCCGCTTCACCCTCAATCCATTCATCTCCACTGTCACGCTTTTGGCGAAAAAACGCACGTTTACCACCTGTGCTGGTGGCTGTGCCGAACTGAAAACCTTCGTTATCCTGGCGCACTTCAACGCGATCTGCACGGATCACCATCGTGCCTTTGGTAATCACCACATTGCCGGTGAACACGCTGGTTTGGCGCACATCGTCGTAGCGCAGCGAGTCAGCCTCCGCATTCATCGGCTTGCTGCGATCCGCTTTTTCGGCATGCACCCAGCCCATGCCCGAGCACAAGGCAGCAGCCAGCAGGGCAAGGCGCAAAGTGGGCATCAAAGGATGGTTTTTCATGGCAAATAATAGCTGCAATCGTCAGGAAGGCTAGTGTACTTCACAGCGGCATACTTATTGCTTGTGCCGTGATCTGCTAGCAGGCTCTTTTGCGCCGCGACTGCACTATCATCTGCGGCATGGATTGGCAAGCTGTTCGCGTCTCACTTATTTTGGCGGTTGCCACGGCAGCCCTGCTCTTGCCACTTGGGCTGGTGCTGGGGCGCTGGCTGGCTTTTACGACCAGCCGCGCCAAGCCAGCCATTGAGGCTTTGCTCTTGCTGCCCTTGCTTTTGCCGCCCACTGTGATGGGCTTTTATTTTTTGAGCGCTTTCGGCCAAGGCGCAGCGCTTGGGCGCTGGCTGCAAGAGGCCTTCGGGCTGAGCTTGGTGTTTAGTTTTGAGGGCTTGCTGCTGGCATCTCTTGTGGTGAACATACCGTTCATGGTGCAGCCGATCCAGCGTGCATTTGCCAGCGTCTCGCCCAGCGTGCGCGAAGCAGCTTGGGTGGGCGGGCTTTCGCCGTGGCGGAGTTTCCGTGTGATTGAGCTGCCGCTGGCTTGGCCAGGCGTGTTGGCAGGCCTCGCACTCACGCTGGCGCATACGCTGGGTGAATTTGGCGTGGTGTTGATGGTAGGCGGCTCAATTGCCGGCGAGACGCGCACGCTCTCGATTGCGATTTATGATCGCGTGCAAGCATTTGATGAGGCCAGCGCTCATTGGATGGCAGCAACGCTGGTGCTCTGCTCGATCGCTGCGTTGATCGCCGTGTTTGCCAGTGTGCGGCTGCGAAGAAATGCACCATAAAGCAAGATAATAGAGCGCATGATGCCTACAAAAATTCCAACAACTCGTTTGCGCCTTGCTCGCACTTGTTTGCATCTTCTGGCTGCTGCCTGCACCCTCGCAGGCAGCATCGCGCTGGCGCAAGTCTGTGCCAGCCCCGGCCTGAATGCCGCCACGACCAGCATCAGTGGCGTGATCAACTCTTACTACCCGGGCACGGGAGCAAACGTAGCAGTAGGTGTCACGAGTATTCCACTGGGCGGCATCGACACCACTGGCGGCGGCGCAGCCACAGCCATTGCTGCAGGCGATCTGGTGATCGTGATGCAAATGCAGGGTGCAGAAATCAATTTTTCCAACAGCGACTGCTATGGCGATGGCGTGGGCACTTTGGGTTGCAACACGCGCACCCTCACCACAGCTTCCTATGCTGGTGGCAATTTGGCCACCAACTATCTCGCTGGCAATTGGGAATACTGCACTGCCACTTCTGCTGCGGGGGTCAATTTATCGGTGGTTTGCGGTGGCACGGCTGGCGGCACAGTGAATGCTTATCAGGCAAGCGCTGCAACCGGCAGCGTGGGTGCATATCGCTACCAAGTGGTTCGCGTGCCGCAATACAGCAATGTCGCGCTCACTGGCAATGTACAACCCGCTTCTTGGAACGGCGCAACAGGCGGCTTGCTTGGCATGCAAGCAACAGGCACAGTAACGATGGCAGGCTTTAATCTCGATGCCAGTGGCAGAGGCTTTCGCGGAGGTGGTGTCACGTTCAACGGCAGTGCAGGGGTTTCTGTGCTCTTTCCTACCACCGGCACCACCGCCTACCTCGCGCCCGCAGGCGCTCTGCCCGGCGGTGAGCGGGAGGGCTCATTCAAAGGAGAAGGCATCGCGGGCACGCCACGCCTTGTCTACAACGGCACCACACAGACTGGTTCAGTAACAGATGACTACCCCGGTGGCTCTCGATCACGCGGCGCTCCTGGAAATGCAGGCGGCGGCGGCGCCAACCAAAATGGCGGGGGAGCCGGCGGCGGTAACGGCGGACGCGGTGGTCAAGGCGGTGGCTGCTGGGCCGATTACACAACACCGGGCTCTTTCCGAGATTGCGGCGGTCATGGCGGGGATGGAGCTAGCCGTGCAGGCAATAACCTTCTACTCAGCGCCAATCGAATCATCATGGGTGGTGGTGCTGGTGCGGGGCATGTGGATGGTGGCGGCACCGGTGATTGCTCGCTGGGCGGTTGGGGCGGCAATGGCGGCGGGATCATTGTTGCCCGGGTCGGCAGCATAACAGGCGCAGGAAACTTGCTGGCCAATGGCGGCAACGGATTTAGGCCCAACGTCGCGGCATCGTGTACCGATGCTGCTGGCGGTGGTGGCGCAGGCGGCACGATTTTGGTGGCCACCAGCGGTAGTTTGGCCGGGCGCACTTTGGCCAGCAATGGCGGCAACGGAGCAAACTCCTTTTACGACCAACACGGCCCCGGCGGCGGCGGCGGCGGTGGCGTGGTGTATTTCACAGCCAGTGCTGCGCCCACCATCTCAGTCACGGGCGGTGCAACGGGTCTTGATCGCGGCAATCTAGACGGCTCCATGGACCCCTGGTTTGCCACCACCGGCACCTTCACCGTGCTGGGCAACAGCACCACCCTCACCACCGCCTGCTCCACCGCGCTGGCCGTGACCAAAACCAATGGCACCATCACACTGGTCGCCGGCACCACCACCAGCTACACCGTC